>NZ_JBSFDW010000008.1:137817-212239 GCF_053594115.1 Streptomyces sp. NPDC001970
CTGGAGCCCGTCATCCGGATGCGGCCCCGGGACCCCCGGGATCAGGACCCCAGGATCGTCGTCAGGAACTCACCCGTCCACGCCAGCAGTTCCCGGCCCACGACCGGCTTGCCGCCGATCTTGCCGGTCGTCGGGCGCGGCACCAGGATCTGGTGGACCGCCGGCTTGATCACCGTGCGGGGGTAGAGCCGCTTCAGGCGCAGTTCCTGCGACTCGCGCAGCTCCACCGGCGCGAAGCGGATGTTCGGCCCCTGGAGCACGATCTCGCCGACGCCGCAGGCCCGGGCCAGCATGCGCAGGCCTGCCACGAGGAGCAGGTTCTCCACGGGCTCCGGGAGCTTGCCGTAGCGGTCGGTGAGCTCCTCGCGGACGGCCTTGATGTCCTCCTCCGAGTTGGCGGAGGCGATCGCCCGGTACGCCTGGAGCCGCAGCCGCTCGCCCGGCGCGTAGTCGTGCGGGACGTGCGCGTCGACCGGGAGCTCGATCTTGACCTCGAGCAGGGGCTCCTCCTCGACGCCGCCCTCCAGCGAGGCGCGGTAGTCGGCGACCGCCTCGCCCACCATGCGCACGTACAGGTCGAAGCCGACGCCCGCGATATGACCGGACTGCTCACCGCCGAGCAGATTGCCCGCGCCGCGGATCTCCAGGTCCTTCATCGCCACGTACATGCCCGCGCCCATCTCGGTGTGCTGGGCGATCGTCGCGAGCCGCTCGTGCGCGGTCTCGGTCAGCGGCTTCTCCGGCGGGTAGAGGAAGTACGCGTAACCCCGCTCCCGGCTACGGCCCACCCGGCCGCGCAGCTGGTGCAGCTGCGAGAGACCGAAGTTGTCGCCGCGCTCGACGATCAGGGTGTTCGCGTTGGAGATGTCGATGCCGGACTCGACGATCGTCGTCGAGACGAGCACGTCGTACTTCTTCTCCCAGAAGTCGACGACGACCTGCTCCAGCGTGCCCTCGCTCATCTGCCCGTGGGCGGTGGCGATACGGGCCTCCGGCACGATGTCGCGGAGCCGCGCCGCCGCCCGGTCGATCGACTCGACGCGGTTGTGGATGTAGAAGACCTGGCCCTCGCGCAGCAGTTCACGGCGGATGGCCGCGCCGATCTGCCTCTCCTCGTACGGGCCGACGAAGGTCAGCACCGGGTGCCGCTCCTCCGGCGGGGTCGTGATCGTCGACATCTCGCGGATGCCGGTGACCGCCATCTCCAGCGTCCGCGGGATCGGGGTCGCGGACATCGTCAGCACGTCGACGTTGGCGCGGAGCTTCTTCAGCTGCTCCTTGTGCTCGACGCCGAACCGCTGCTCCTCGTCCACGATGACCAGGCCCAGGTCCTTGAACTTGGTCTCGGACGAGAAGAGCCGGTGTGTGCCGATGACGACGTCGACCGAGCCGTCCCGCAGCCCCTCCAGGGTCGCCTTCGCCTCCCCGTCCGACTGGAAGCGGGACAACGCCCGTGTCACCACCGGGAACTGGGAGTACCGCTCGGAGAAGGTCCCGAAGTGCTGCTGCACCAGCAGCGTCGTCGGCACGAGCACCGCGACCTGCTTGCCGTCCTGGACGGCCTTGAAAGCGGCTCTCACGGCAATCTCGGTCTTCCCGTATCCGACGTCGCCGCAGATGAGGCGGTCCATGGGGACCGACTTCTCCATGTCCTCCTTCACCTCGGCGATGGTGGACAGCTGGTCGGGTGTCTCGACGTACGCGAACGCGTCCTCCAGCTCCCGCTGCCACGGGGTGTCCGCGCCGAAGGCGTGGCCGGGGGCCGCCATCCGCGCGCTGTACAGCTTGATCAGGTCCGCGGCGATCTCCCTGACCGCCTTCTTCGCGCGGGCCTTGGTCTTCGTCCAGTCCGCGCCGCCGAGCCGGTGCAGGGTCGGGGCCTCTCCGCCGACGTACTTGGTGACCTGCTCCAGCTGGTCGGTCGGGATGTAGAGCCGGTCGCCGGGCTGGCCGCGCTTGGCGGGGGCGTACTCGACGAGCAGATACTCACGGGTCGCGCCCTGGACGGTGCGCTGCACCATTTCGATGTAGCGGCCGACGCCGTGCTGCTCGTGGACGATGTAGTCGCCGACCTCCAGCGTCAGCGGGTCGATCTGCTTGCGGCGGCGGGTCGGCATCCGCGTGCCGTCCTTGCCGGCGGCCTTCTGGCCGGACAGGTCGGTCTCGGTGAGGACGGCGATCTTGAGGCCGGGATCGATGAAGCCGTACTCGACGGAGCCCGTGGCGACATGGACGACGGACGGGGAGATCTCGCCGAGGTCCGCCTCGAGCCGGGCGGCGACGCCTTCGCCGCCGAGGACCTCGACGGTGCGAGCCGCGGGGCCGTGGGCCTCGGTCACGAAGACCGTGCGCCAGCCGTCGGCGAGCCAGCCCTTGGTGTCGGCGAGGGCGCGGGCCGTGTCGCCGCGGTACGTCTCGGGGGCGTGCATACCGAGCTTGAGCGTGTCCGCATCAAGCTCCTCGTCGGCGGCGAACGGCGACACCGACCACCACATCATCCCGAGCTCGCGCGCCCGGTCCCGGACGTCCGCGATGCCCCACAGCGAGGCGGCGCCGACGTCGATGGGAGCCTCGCCGCCACCCGCCGTGGCCGCCCAGGACGCCTGCAGGAACTCCTGCGAGGTCGCCACCAGGTCCGCGGCCCGCGTCCGGACCCGCTCCGGGTCGCACACGACGGCCATCGAGCCCGCCGGAAGGACGTCGAGCAGCAGCTCCATGTCGTCGACGAGGACCGGGGCGAGGGACTCCATGCCCTCGACGGCGATGCCCTCGGCGATCTTGCCGAGCAGTTCGCCGAGCTCCGGGTGGGCCTCGGCGAGGGCCGCGGCCCGCTGCCTCACGTCGTCCGTCAGCAGCAGCTCGCGGCAGGGCGGTGCCCACAGCCCGTGCTCGGCGATCTCCAGCGAGCGCTGGTCGGCGACCTTGAAGTAACGGATCTCCTCGACGTCGTCGCCCCAGAACTCGATCCGGAGCGGATGCTCCTCGGTGGGCGGGAAGACATCGAGGATGCCGCCGCGCACGGCGAACTCACCACGCTTCTCGACCAGCTCCACCCGGGAGTACGCGGCCGCCGCGAGCCCCTCCACGATCTCTTCGAGGTCGGCGGTTCCGCCGCTGCGCAGCGCCACAGGCTCCAGGTCGCCGAGGCCCTTGACCTGCGGCTGCAGCACGGAGCGTACGGGCGCGACGACGACGCTGACGGGACCTGCGGCCGGGTCGTCCGGCGACGGGTGCGCGAGGCGGCGCAGCACCGCGAGGCGCCGGCCGACGGTGTCGGAGCGGGGCGAGAGCCGCTCGTGCGGGAGAGTCTCCCAGGACGGGTACTCGACGACGGTGTCCGGGTCGAGCAGGGAGCGCAGCGCCGCGGCCAGGTCCTCGGCCTCCCGCCCGGTGGCGGTCACGGCCAGCACCGGCCGCCCCGCGTCGCGGGCCAGGGCGGCCACCGCGAAGGGCCGCGCGGCCGGCGGCCCCACCAGGTCGACATGGTGCCGGTGACCGTCACCGGCGGCCTTCACCGCTTCGGCGAGCGCCGGGTCACGTACAACGGCGTCGAGCAGACCGTGCAGGCTCATGAAGAGGTTCCGTCCGGGATCCGAGAGGGGGTGGGCAACGCGAACCGCCCGACACGTCGAACGGGCCGGGGGTTCCCAGCGTAAACCCCGCGAGACGGCTCCGGCCCGGTGAGCGTGGAGGACGCACACCGGGCCGGAGCCGTCATCCTACGGAACCGCTCCGCAGGCTTCCGTGACTACTCCGTGGCGATCGCGTTCAGGACGTTCATCCTGCCCGCCCGGAAGGCCGGGACGAGCGCCGCGAACAGACCCACGAACGCCGAGGCCACGAAGACCGTCAGGATCGTCGGCCACGGGATCTCCAGGACCCCGAGCCCCTCCAGGGCCAGCAGCTTCTGGGCCGCCGTGCCCCAGCCCATGCCCAGGCCGAGGCCGAGCAGCGCGCCGAAGAGGGCGATGACCACCGACTCCAGTCGGATCATGCGGCGCAGCTGGCGGCGGGAGAGGCCGATGGCGCGCATGAGACCGATCTCCCGGGTCCGCTCGACCACCGACAGGGCCAGGGTGTTCACCACGCCCAGCACCGCGACGATGATCGCGAGGGCGAGCAGACCGTAGACGATGTTCAGAAGCTGTCCGACCTGGTCCTTCAGGTCCTTCTTGAAGTCGGTCTGGTTCTTGACCTCGTACTGCGGGTAGGGGGCGAGCGACTTCTTGAGCGCCTCGTACGCCTCCGTCGCCTTGCCCTCCTCCGCCTTGGCGAACATGATCAGGTTCTTCGGCATCTTCTCGGCGGGCACGTACTGCGCGGCGGTCGCGATGTTCGTGTACTTCGCGCCCTTGTCGATGGTGCCGTCGTCCGAGGTGATGGCCGCGACCTTCAGCTTCGCCGTCTCACCGTCCGTGAAGGCGACCGTGATGGTGTCGCCCACCTTCACGCCGTGCTCCTCGGCGTAGGTGTCGCCGACCGACATGGCGTTCTTCCCGTACGCCGCCGACAGCTCGCCCGCGACGGTCTCGCGCCGCAGGTCCTGCGCATACGTCGGGTCTGCGGCGACGATCTCCTCGTCCTCGGTGGTGCCGTCAGGGGCGGTGAGCTTCGTCCTGACGGCCTTGTACTCGGTGACGTGGGCGATGCCCGGCGCCTTCTCCATGGCCTGCTGCGCCTGGGGCATGATCGGCTGACCGTTGGACGCATTGACGATGAAGTCGGCTCCGACGGACTTGTCGAGCTCCTCCGTCGCCGAGGCGACCATGGACGAGCCGACGACCGACAGGCAGGCGACGAGCGCGAGACCGATCATCAGGGCCGCGGCGGTGGCGCCCGTGCGGCGCGGGTTGCGCAGCGCGTTGCGCTCGGCCATCCGTCCGACCGGGCCGAAGATCCGCAGCACGACCGCGCCGAGGACGCGGACCACGCCGCCCGCCAGGAGCGGGCCGACCGCGATGAAGCCGATGAGGCTGAGGACGACCCCGAGCCCGAGCCACAGCGAGCCCACGCTCGCCTCGTCGGCCCGCGTCGCGGCCCACAGTGCCGAGCCTCCGGCGCCGGTGAGGACCACGCCGAGTATGCCGCGCACCACACCGGCCCTGCCGTCCGCCGGGGTGCCCGCGTCGCGCAGTGCGGCCATCGGGGAGACCTTGCCGGCCCGCCGGGCCGGGATGTACGCGGCCAGGACGGTGACGACGATGCCGAGGGTGAGACCGACGGCCGGGGTCGTCCACTTCACGGTCAGGTCCTCGGTGGAGAGGTTCATGCCCATCGAGGACATGAGCTCCATCAGCCCGATCGCGAGTCCGACTCCGGCGCCGACACCGGCGACGGACCCGATGATGCCGAGCAGCAGCGCCTCGACCAGGACCGAGCGGTTGACCTGCCTGCGACTCGATCCGATGGCCCGCATCAGGCCGATCTCGCGGGTCCGCTGGGCGACGAGCATCGAGAAGGTGTTGACGATGAGGAAGATGCCGACGAGGAAGGCGATTCCGGCGAAGCCGAGCATCGCGTACTTCATCACGTCGAGGAAGCCGCTGACGTCCTCGCGGCCGGCGTCCGCCGCCTCCTGCTGGGTCTGGAACTTGTACGGCCCGTCGGCGACCGCGGCCACGTTCCTCTTCAGCTGCGCGTGGCTGACGCCGGGCTCGGCAGTGACGGCGACATGGGTGAACTCGCCGGTCCTTCCGAGAAGTTGACGCTGGGCGGTGGCGGTGTCGAAGTAGACGACGGCCGCGCCCGGGTTGGTGACCTTGAAGGAGGCGATACCGGAGATCTTCGCGGTGAAGTCACCGGTGACGGCGATCGTGCGCAGCTCGTCGCCGATCTCGAGCCCGTGCTTCTCGGCGGTGTCGGCGTCGACCACCACCTCGGTGGGGCCGCGCGGGGCGTGGCCGGAGGTGATCTCCATCGAACGCAGGTCGTTCTGCGTCCAGTTGCCGGCGAACGTCGGGGCCCCGTTGCTGGAGCCCATGTTCTTGTTGTCCGCGTTGACGACGGTGACGCTCGTGGAGACGACCGCGCCCTCGGCGGACCGCACGCCGTCCGCCTTCTCCACCGTCGCGACGAGCGATGCGGGCAGCGATGCGGGCCGGCCCGTCTGCGGCGCCTCGTCGTCGACGGCGGCGGTCTTCGGGCTGACGGTGACATCGGCCGCGGTGGCGGCGAAGAGCTTGTCGAAGGTGGTGTTCATGGTGTCGGCGAAGACGAGCGTGCCGGACACGAACGCCACCGACAGCAGGACGGCGACGGCGGAGAGCGCCATGCGTCCCTTGTGGGCGAAGAAGTTGCGCAGGGAGGTCTTGAGCACGGTCACGACGTCCGTCCCCGGGCATCGAAGTCCTTCATACGGTCCAGGACCTGGTCGGCCGTGGGGTTGAACATCTCGTCGACGATCCGGCCGTCGGCGAGGTAGAGCACGCGGTCCGCGTAGGAGGCCGCCACCGGGTCGTGGGTGACCATGACAATGGTCTGGCCGAGCTCGTCGACGGAGCGGCGCAGGAAGCCCAGCACCTCGGCCCCGGCGCGGGAGTCCAGGTTTCCGGTCGGCTCGTCGCCGAAGATGATCTCGGGGCGGGCGGCCAGGGCACGGGCCACGGCGACCCGCTGCTGCTGACCGCCGGAGAGCTGGGTGGGCCGGTGCTTGAGACGGTCCGCGAGACCGACGGTCTCCACCACCCGGTTCAGCCAGGCCGCGTCCGGCTTGCGGCCCGCGATGTCCATCGGCAGCGTGATGTTCTCGAGGGCGTTCAGCGTGGGCAGCAGGTTGAACGCCTGGAAGATGAAGCCGATCCGGTCCCGGCGCAGCTGCGTGAGCTTCTTGTCCTTGAGTCCGGTGATCTCGGTGTCGTCGATGTGGATCTCGCCGGAGGTCACCGTGTCGAGCCCGGCCAGGCAGTGCATCAGGGTGGATTTTCCGGAGCCCGACGGGCCCATGATCGCGGTGAACCGACCGCGCATGATGTCCACGTCGACGTGGTCGAGCGCGACGACCCGTGTTTCGCCGGAGCCGTACGCCTTGACGACCTGTCGGGCTCGCGCGGCGACGGCCGTACGCCCTCCGGTGCCCCCGTGCGCGGGGATGGTCACAGCCGTTGTCACGGTATGTCTCCTAAGTCGGTGAAGGGAAAAGCCGAAGCGCCGCGTGCCGTACGAGTCTCGCGGGAGGCGGGTCCGCGGCACGATGGGGCTGAGCACCCTCTTGAGCGGGGGTTTTCCCCACCCCGTGTCACCCCCTGCGCCGCCCGGGCCGCCGTAAGACCAAGGTAAGGAGAGCTCACCGTCCCTCTCGTCCTCCGGCGGGACGACCAGCCCCTGGCCGGTAGTAAGGAGGAACCCCTAGGGGTCTCCACCCCTCCGGCCGATCCGTACCCGGAGAGGCCGCCCCCTCCCGTCGCGTGAGCTGCAAGTGAGAAGGTGTTCCGCGGAGATACGTGCATAGGGAAGGGATCTTGGATGGACGGGGGCGGCGCCGACGCCGGCGGAGGCAGTGCCCACGCCGGCGACGGCGATCCGGGCGCACACCGCAGCGGCACGGGCACAGGCACAGGCACAGGTGGGAGTACTGGTGCGGGTGACGGTGGCTCAGGCGCGGGGATGAGGGACAAGGCGACGCCGACGAGGCCGGCCGACCCCGCGACCCGCACCCCTGCCACCGGCACCGAGGCATCCCCACGCACCGCCACCGCCCGCCGCGGCCGGGTCGTCGCCGCCCTGATGCTCGGCATGGCACTGGCGGCCCTCGACGGCACGATCGTCTCGACCGCGGTCCCGCAGATCGTCGGCGACCTGGGAGGCTTCTCGGTCTTCTCCTGGCTGTTCTCCGGCTATCTGCTCGCCGTGACCGTCACCCTCCCCGTCTACGGGAAGCTCTCCGACACCTTCGGCCGCAAGCCCGTCCTGATCGCGGGCATCGCCCTCTTCCTGGTCGGATCCCTCCTGTGCGCGGGCGCCTGGAACATGGCCTCGCTCATCGCCTTCCGCGTCGTCCAGGGTCTCGGTGGCGGTGCGCTCCAGGGCACGATCCAGACGATCGCCGCCGACCTGTACCCGCTCGACGAGCGTCCCAAGATCGTGGCGAAACTGTCCACGGTGTGGGCGGTGTCGGCGGTCGCGGGTCCGGCGGTGGGCGGTCTGCTCGCCGCGTACGCCGACTGGCGCTGGATCTTCCTGATCAATCTGCCGGTGGGCGCGGTCGCGCTGTGGCTGGCCGCCCGCCATCTGACCGAGCCGGCGCGGAAGGCGCGGGAACAGGGTCCGCGCCCCCGCGTCGACTGGCCGGGCGCACTCGCCGTCTTCGTCACCGGGGCGCTCCTGCTGACCGCCCTCGTCCAGGGCGGGGTGGCCTGGCCCTGGCTCTCCGCGCCCTCCCTCGGCCTCTTCGCGGGCGCCGCGGCGGGCGCGGCCGTGACCGTCGTCGTCGAACGACGGGCGGCCGAGCCCGTCATCCCCGGCTGGGTGTGGCGGCGGCGCACCATCGCCGCGGTCAACCTGGCGCTGGGCGCGCTCGGCCTGCTGATGGTCGCGCCGACCGTCTTCCTGCCCACGTACGCCCAGTCGGTCCTCGGACTCGGCCCGATCGCCGCCGGGTTCGTGCTGTCCGTGATGACGCTCAGCTGGCCGGTGAGCGCGGCGTACGCGAACCGCGTCTACAGCCGCATCGGGTTCCGCAACACCGCGATCATCGGCATCGGCGCGGCGACGCTGATCATGCTGGCGTTCCCGCTGCTGCTCCCGTACCCGGGCGAGCCGTGGCAGCCCGCGCTCATCATGCTGCTGCTCGGCGCAGCCCTCGGGTTCTTCCAGCTGCCGCTGATCGTCGGCGTCCAGTCGACCGTGCCCTGGGCCGAGCGCGGCACGACGACCGCGTCGGTGCTGTTCTGCCGCCAGGTGGGCCAGAGCGTCGGCGCGGCCCTGTTCGGTGCGCTCGCCAACGCGGTGCTCGCCGCACGGCTCGGCGGCTCCGGCGACCTCGACTCGGTGGCGCGCTCCCTCGCCGGTGACGGCTCCGGACCCGCTGAACATCTACGGCAGGCCGTGGCGACGGCGGTGGACTACGTGTACGTGGGGGCCGCGGGTGCGGGCGCGCTGGCGCTGCTGGTGCTGGTGTTCCTGGCGCCGCGGAAGTTCCCCGTGATCATGGAGAAGCCCGAGGCCTGAGCCTGGGCCTTCCTCCTGAGGACCGGGCTGCGCGACCGCACGCCAGGCCGGTGCGGGGGCGTGACCCGACCGTTGCGGAAATGACATACCTTCCGGTCGGTAACCCCCTTACGCCGATCCTCTACCGACAAGTAACGTTCGCGCTTCCCCCAGCCTGCGAGGGCCGCAAGGAGCCGCACCATGTCGTACGACCACGTGTTCCCGGAACCGTCCCACTCCGCCCAGCACCCCTGGCACACGCCCCCACCGCCGGTGCCGCCATCGGCCGCACACGGCCTCGCCTACGGCGCCGCCCACCACCTCGCAGGCGACGGGGCCCACGAACGCGCCGAAGACGGCGACCTGCCCAGGCTCCGCTCCGGCTATCGCAGACTCCGCCGCGTCGCGACCCTCACCGCGCTCGGCTATTTCACCCTCTTCCTCGTCCTCTCCGGCTACGCCCCCGGGCTGATGACCGGCGAACTGAGCGGCGGCCTCACCACGGGACTGTTCCTGGGGCTCTGCCAGTTGCCCGTGACACTCGCCGCGATCGCGCTCTACGAGCGGATCGCACGCCGGCGGGTCGACCCGCTCGCCACGGCCATCCGGCTCCGCGCCGAAGAGGCCGCCGAGGCGGCGGTGGCGGTGGCCGCCGCCCGCCAGGTCCGTCAGAACCGTCACGGCCGCCCCGGCACCTCCGCGTGGCAGCGGCCGACGGGAGGCATGCGCGCATGACCGGCTTCAACTCCGACGCCCAGACCATGTCCTTCGTCGCGTTCATCGCCGTCATCACGGTCACGCTGCTGCTGTGCGTGATGACCGGACCCGACCGGGACGACCTCGGCGAGTTCTACACCGGCTACCGCTCCCTCTCCCCCGTGCAGAGCGGTCTGGCCATCTCCGGCGACTACATCTCCGCAGCCACCGTGCTCGGCACCATCGGCATCGTCTCGCTCGTCGGCTACGACGGGCTCGTGCTCTCCCTGAGCACCGTGCTCTCGCTGGTCCTCATGATGTTCCTGCTCGCCGAACCACTGCGGAACGCGGGCCGGTTCACCATGGGCGACGTCCTCACCCGCCGCACCCCCGGACCGGCCGTCCGGATCACCGCGTGTGCGGTCACCCTGACCGCACTGCTGCCGCTGGTGATCTTCCAGCTCTCCGGCGCGGGCGATCTCCTCGCCTTCGTCCTCGGCTTCGACGCGGACGGCTTCAAGACCGGCTCCATCGTCTTCCTCGGCATCCTGATGATCGCCTACGCCGCGATCGGCGGCATGAAGGGCACCGCCTTCATCCAGATCGTCAAGACCGTCGTCCTGCTCGCCGCGGCCACCCTCATCGCCGTACTCGTCCTCGAGCGGTTCGACTTCAGCCTGCCCACGCTGCTGGACGCGGCCGCCCAGGGCAGCGGGGCGGGGGACGCCTACCTCGCTTCCGGCCTGCAGTTCGGAGGCGACGACCTCGACATGATCAGCGCCGAGCTGACGGTGGTGCTCGGGGCGGCGGTGCTGCCGCACATCACCATGCGCATGTTCAGCGCGCGGAGCGCGACCGCGGTACGTCGCTCGATGTCATGGGCGGTCTCGACCGTCGTCGTCATGTGCCTGCTGTTCGCCGTGATCGGCTTCGGCGCGTCGGCGATCATCGGGCACGAGCGGATCGTCGCGGGCGACCCGCAGGGCGAGACGGCGTTCCTCGGGGTCACCCAGGCACTGCTCGGCGCGGACGCCACCATGCTCGAGTCGCTGCTGTTCACCGTCGTGGCGACCGCGGTCTTCCTCACCCTGCTCGCGTCGGTCGCCGGGATCACGCTCGCCTGCGCCAACACCCTCGCGCACGACCTGATCGCACACGGACTGCGCAGGACCCGCCTGGAGCACTCGACGGAGATGGCCGTCGCCCGGGGCGCCGCGCTGGGAGTCGGCCTCATCGCGATCCTCTCCGCGGTCATGGTCCGTGACTGGAACGGCCAGTTGATGATCACCCTCTCCTTCTGCATCGGCGCCTCGGCCGTTGCCCCGGCCCTCGTCTACAGCCTCTTCTGGCGCCGCTACACCCGCACGGGTCTGCTCAGCACGCTCATCACGGGCGCGGTCAGCGCGCTCGTCCTGATGACGGGCAGCAAGCTGGTCTCCGGGTCCCCGCAGTCGGTCTTCCCCGAACACGACTTCAACTGGTTCCCGTTCACGACCACGGGCCTCGTCTCCGTCCCGCTGGGCTTCCTGGCCGGCTGGCTGGGGTCGATCCTGTCCGCCCGTGACGCCGCGTCCCAGCGCGAGGGCTACGAGTCGGTCGAGCCGACGATCCTCGCGGGTGCGCCTGCGCCGCCGCGGGGGGCGTGACCGGGGCCCCGCCCCGACGCCCGCACCTCGATCGCCGGGGGGCTCCTTCCGGGCCCGCCCGGCGATCGGGGACGGCAGGGAACGGACACCAGGACCTACGGACGGTGCAGGGCACGGCCTGGTTCTCGCGCCTCCCCGCCCGTTGCGAACCGGGGCTCCGCCCCAGACCCCGTTTCGGGGGTCCGCCCCGGACCCCGCTCCTCGATCGCGGGCCGTACGAAGGCCGGGTGCCTGCGCCTCGCGCGGCGGAGCCGCGCATCCGCACAGCCGGGAAGGGCGGGGAGGGGCAATGGCCCGCCGCAGGCGCTGTTCCGCCCTGTGGCCGGGGCGGCCGTGGACGTGGACGCCGCGCCGGGAACCGACCCCGTGAGACAGGGTCGCCCGGCCTGCAACGCGCAGGCCGGGCGCCTCTTTCCGTACGAAGGACCGGGCTACAGCAGCCCGTCCCACATCTGCTCGAGCAGCACCGACCACCAGCTCTCCGGCGACGACAGCGCCGCCGGGTCGAGGGCGGCGAGCTGCGCCTGGAAGTCGACCGTCCAGCGGCCGGCCTGTTCCGGGTTGAGGCCGAAGCGCAGGCGCCACATCCGCCCGAGCAGGGCGAGGCAGCGCGTGAACTCCGGGAGGCCGCTGTTCACGAACTGCGGCGCCACCGGCTGACCGCCCGGACCGCCCTCGACCGGGACCGCCACTATGTGGGCCGTGCCGTACTGCACGCAGATCGCCTTGCCGAAGTCGCTGCCCACGACCAGGTACGAGCCCGCGTCCGAGGCCGGCTGCACCTGCCGCTGCGCGGCCAGCTCCCCCAGCGTCGGCACCACCGGCTGGGCCGGCTGCGCCCAGAAGAACGGGCCGAAATCGGCCGGCAGACCCGCCCACACCAGCGTGCGCGCGACGATCTCCGGCACACCCTGGCGGGACACCGCCCGCTGGTCGAAACGGCAGATGCCCTGCGGCCCGAAGGAGCCCACCAGCTCCTGCGCGATCCCCTCCGGGGGAAGGGGCGGGGCGGGCTGAACCGGCGGCAGCGGCGCACGCACCGGCGCGGGGCGCGCCGGGCCGTCCGCGACCTGGTGCAACTCGCCCTGGTGGGTGAGCAGTTGCTGCATCCCGCCCTGCCGGCTCGCGTGGTCCTTGCCGTACGGGGCGATGTTCGTGATCCGTGCCTGCGGCCACGTCTCCCGGATCATGCGGGCGCAGTAGCCTCCGGGCAGTTCGCAGGACTCCAGCTCCGTGTGCAGCTCCAGCACCTGGTCGTTGGGCACGTTCATCCCGCGCAGCTCATGGAAGATCTGCCACTCCGGGTGCGGGGTGCCCGGCGCCGAGCGGCGGATGAGCTGCTGCTCCGAGCCGTCGGGAGCGCGGTAGCGCAGCACGGCCTGGTAGCCGGGACCGACCATCGGCATGCCGGCGGGCGGCTGCTGCGGATAGCCGTACGCGGGAGGCTGCTGCGGCCCCGGTACGGGACCGGGGGCACCCGGAGCCTGCGGGACCTGCGGCGGTGGCACCTGCCCGGGACCGGCCAGCATCGCGGCGGCGTGGTGGACACCGCCCGTGGGGGTCCCCCCGGCGGAGCCAGGGGGAGTACCCGGGGCGCCCGGGGCTCCCGGCGCACCGGGCGGGCCCGGAGGCTGCGGTGCGCCGGGGCCTCCCTGGTTCGGGCCCGGGTTCGCCAGCATCGTCGCGGCGTGGTGGACACCGCCCGCAGGGGTGCCCGGGACACCCGGCGCAGCGGGCGGGGCCGGAGGCTGCGGCGGCTGCGCTCCCGGACCGCCCTGGCCCGGGTTCGCGAGCACGGTCGCCGCGTGATGCGGCGGGCCCGGCGGAGCGGGCTGCTGCGGCCCGTCCGGGCCGAGCTGCGAGACCATCTGCGTCGGTACGTAACCGCCCGCCGGAGTGCCGGGCGTACCCGGGGCACCCGGAACACCCGGCCTCGCACCGGGGACACCGGGCGGGGCGGGCGGCGGCGGGGTCGTCGGGCCGCTCCCGCGCGAAGCACGCGGAGGCGCCACGGCCTTGCTGGTCGCGGCGTCGGCGATGTCGCCGGCGCCCGGCCGACCGGGCGCGGCGGGGGCAGCGGGGGCGGACGGTTGCGGCCCGCCGGCCTGCGGTCGGCCCGGCTGCGGGTCGATCGCCGGCGCCACGGCGGTCGGCGGCAGCCGGCTGCCGCCCGACATCAACGCGGTCGGCGCATCCGCGCCCACCGACGGCGGCGGTGTGCCATCGTCGTCCGCCCCGGACAGCGGCGGCGCGAACACCGTTGCCGGAAGCGGCACGGAGCCCTCCCCCGACTCGGCGTTCGTGTCGGTACCGGCCCAGGGAGTGGCCCCACCGGGCACACCGGGCACACCGGGCACACCCGGCGCGGCGGGCGTCGCTGGCACACCGTCCGACGCGGTGGGCTCGTGGTCCCCACCACCGGTGGCCGGCCACGCATCACCACCGACATGCGAACCACGCCCACCGGTCGAGCCGCCGGGCGCGCCCTGCGACCAGCCGGCGCCCGAATCGGGCTGCCCTGCGCCGGATCCGTGCGCAGCACCTGCCGAAGCGGATGCACCGGCACCCACGGCCGAGGCGCCACCCGACGCACCGCCACCCGACGCACCAGCGCCCGCACCCGCACCCGCACCGGAACCCGCACCGGAACCCGTGCGCTGGTCCGGAATCCCCAACCTGTCCGCCGCGTCCTGCAGCCACTCCGGAGGGCTCAGCAGGAACGACGTCTGATTCAGGTCGATCCGCTGCGGCGGCGTCGCGGCCGGCGCCGCCGCGTCCGGAGTGCCGTACTCCTCCTCGTACCGGCGGATCACCTCACCCACCGGCAGCCCCGGCCACAGCGTGGCCTCCCCGCTGTCCCGGGCGATCACCAGCCGCTGCCGGCCGCCGTCCGACGTCGGCCCGTCAGGGCGGTCCTCCGCCCACACGACGAAGCCCAGCTCGAACTCCCGCACCCGCACCTCACGGTGCTGATACGCGGGCACGTCACCGTTGACCCACTCTTCCGCGCGCTCCTGCGCCTGCGCGAACGTCACCATCGAGAAGCTCACTCCCCCACCGGAACGGCGCGCGCGAAGCCGCCGTCCACCATCAGGTTCGCCACCGTCTCCAGCTCCGGCGGATTGCCCGCGAGACGCGGCAGAAACGCGTCGAAGTCCTCACCACAGGGCAGCAGCAGCAGCTCCACCCGCTCGTTCACCGACCAGCCGTCGCGGTCACGCGCGTCGTCGTACGCACAGAACCAGACCGAACCGACGCCGCTGCCGCGTACCTTCACCGCGAGCAACCCGCCCTGGACGAAACCGACACCGAGGAAGTCCTTGGTCAGATGGTCCCGCAGGCACTTGTTGACGTACACCAGGTCGTTGACCGCCGCCTCCTCACGCACCGTGAAGAACGGCTGGTCGATCAGCAGCCCCAACTCCGCGTCCAGCGCCGCCCCTACCGGCGCGCACCCTCCGGCCGCCTTCAGGAAGGAGCGGTACGCGCCCGGCAGGCGGTACCCCAGGTCCTCCTCCACGCCCAGCAGTTGCTGCTCGCTCACCGACACCGCCCCCTTGGGCAGGCCGAAGTGCGCGGGCCGGGTCTCCTGCAGCGGACGCGTACCGCGCTTGGCATGGTCGACCGCGGCCGTCGTCACCCCGGCGTGATGCCGCAACAGCGCCTTCACCTCGACCGGCACCAGCTCCAGCCGACGGCCGCCCGCGACGTGGTGCCACGTCCAGCCGTGCGGCGTCGCCACCGCCGGGATCGTGTCCCACAGCTCATGCCCGGTGGCGGCCAGCGCGGCGTTCGCCGACACGTAGTCGGTGAGCCGCAGTTCGTCGACACCGAAACCCTCCGGGGGCTCGGCGATCTCCGCGGCGGCACGGGCATACGGCGAGAAGTCGGGATAGCCGTGTTCGTCCACCCGCACCCCCATGGGGTGCCGAGAGGCCCGGACCGGGTCCGGGAAGTGCACGACCTGCCCGGCGTAGGCCGCGTTCGGTGGCGCGGCTTGTCCCCCGGCCCGGGGGCCGGGAGGTGCCCCCAGCCCTTGCCGACCTGTCGTCATGGCGGTAGCCCCCTGCTGCGTCTGGCTGATTCACCACAGCCTATGCGGTGGCGCAACAGGCGCCACCGCCCCCGTACCGCCCCGGGCGCGCCCCTTCCGCTTCCGTAACGAACCGTCACCTCCGCGTGACCCTCGGCCGAAACACAACCGACACAGGCACACGTTTCAGTCACCCCGCTTCCGCACCAGGCGCCCTATTTGGCAGTCTGTCCCTTCAACTCGGGGGGCGTGCACAGCGGCGGTCGGCGCCGCGGGCACGGGAGGGACACAGCACGATGCACACGGCACCATCAGGCACGACCGGTGATCCCCGGCTCAGCTGGAGCAGCACGGACAACGACAGCCACGCGCCCACGCCACGCTTCCGGCGCGACGGGATCCTGCCAACCGTCGCGGCAGCACTCTCCGTACGCGGCGAGACCCTCACCTGCACCGCAGGCAAGGCCGACCAGCCACCCGTGCTCCACCCCCTCGTCCAGGACTACCTCGACACCCTCACCAGCGGCCAGAGGGAACGGTTCACCGGCCGCTGCGCCGAGGCGATCCTGCTCTCCCGCCACCTCACGTCGACGGACACCGCCCGCTCCAAACGAGCCCAGCGCAAACCCCTCACCCACGGCGAAGCCCGCCGCTCCCTCAAGCACGCCAAACTCACCGCCCGCCGCATCCGAGAGGACGGCGACCCCCTGCACGGCAGCTACGCCGCCCCCTGCCGCTCCTGTGCAGCGATGCTCGCCCACTTCGGCGTACGCACCGTCGACCCGACCCAGAACGGCTGACCGGACCGTGAACGAGCACCACACCACACGCTTCGCCGTCGCCGTCGACGCCGCACTGCGCGAGGCCGGCTGGCAGCCCGGCCGCTGGGACATCAAACAGGCCGAACACTGGGCCGACACCCTGCGCGCCCACGAATCCCCCGGCGGCCACCGCCACGCCGTCTTCCCCGCCGCGGTCGAGGCCTGGGCCGAGTTCGGCGCCCTCCGGATCACCTCCCAGGGACCCGGCCGGGAGATCGCCCCCGCGAGCCTCCATCTCGACCCCCTCGCCGGCCTCCACCTGGCCCGCACCCTCGGAGACCTCGGCCGCGCCCTCGACACCGAGCTCACCCCTCTCGGCGAGGAGGGCGACACACAGGCGGTCCTGGCCATCGACACAGAAGGCCGCGTCTACAGCCTCGACCACACCGGCGACTGGTACCTCGGACCGGACGTCGACCAGGCCCTCACCACCCTCATCACGGGCAGCCGGCCGACCCGCCTGGCAACAGACTGAGGGGCACCGCCGGGCAACCGGCGACCAGACCTACGCAGCAGCCGGCAGAACCGCCGACACCCGGAAACCACCCGCATCCGTCGGCCCCGACACAAAGACACCACCGAGCGCGGAGACCCGCTCCCGCATGCCCACCAGACCGTTGCCCCCGCTCGGAAGACCCGCGTCCGACGCGCCCCGCTCCGAAGGACCGTTCTCCACCTGCATCGCGATCTCGGCGCCACGATGCGCGACACGCACCCACGCCTTGGCACCCGCGGCATGCTTGTGGACGTTCGTCAGCGCCTCCTGGACCACCCGGTACGCCGCCTGCTCGACCTCCGGCCGGTACATCCGCGCCTCACCCTGCACCGTCAGCTCGACGACCATCCCCGCCTGCCGGGACTGCTCCACCAGCAGCTCCAGGTCCACCAGCGACGGCCCGTCCTCCGCGGCCGCCGCAGCCGCGGCCGCGGCGGCCACCCCGACCGCGGCCAGCGGCACCGGCTCCGCCGCCCGCGCCACCACGTCCTCACCCGCCCGCAGCACGCCGAGCATCTCCCGCAGCTCGGTCAACGCCTGCCGGCCCATGTCACCGACCAGCGCCGCGTTCTTCACCGCCTTCTGCGGATCCTTCAACGCCACCGCCTGCAGCGCCGCCGCATGCACCACCATCAGACTCACCCGATGCGCCACGACGTCATGCATCTCGCGCGCGATCCGCGTCCGCTCCTCCGTACGCGCCAGATGCGCCTGCTGCTCGGCCCGGTCCGCCAGCAGCGACAACTCCTGCTCCAGGCTGTCCGCCCGCTCCCGCAGGCTCTCCATCAGCCGCCGCCGCGCCCCCACATACAGCCCCAACAGCACCGGCGGCGCGGTCAGCCCGATCGACATGACCACCGACACCAGCGGCACGTACCACAGCCCCGGATCGAAGTCCGCCGACGCCACGTTCTGCCGGGTCCGTACGAACGTCACGATCAACGTCCCCACCAGGGACATCCCCGCCAGCGCCGCAGTGATCCGCCGAGGCACCTCCGAGGCCGCGAGCGTGTACAGCCCCACGATCCCCATCAGAAAGCCCATCTCGGCCGGTGTGACCGCGATCGAGACCAGCACCACACTCGCCGGCCACCGCCGCCGCAGCACCAGCACGGACCCGGCGATCAGCCCGAAGACGACCCCGACCGGCACGGGCAACGCAGCCGTGCCCGCGAACCGGACGCCCTCCAGCGCACACTCCACCGCGGACACGAGCCCGAGCCCCACGTCCAGCACCGCACTGCGCCGCCGCCCCCACCACAGCCAGGAGCGGGCGCTGTCGCCCGCGGAGTCCTGGTGTGTCCCCGTTGTGGTCATGTCTTCCAGCCTACGGAAGCCCGCGACCGATTTTCGGCGAGTGCAGCAGCACGAAACGTCATCACACATGAACGCAACGCACACCCACTGCCCGAACTGGTGAATCGACCAGGCTTTCGACCCGGACGTTCGCATTCCGGACAAGCCTTTGCCCATGACGTCCACCACCGGCGAGACGCCGACTTCGAAGACCTCCACAAACAGGCGTTCGCACTGCACAGGGAAGGCCTCGGCCTCCGCCAGATCCGTGACCGACTCCGCATCGACAACAAGGACATCCTCGACCGGTCCGCGAAGGGCGAGCCGCCACCGGAGTGGACGAAGCGACCGAACGCGAAGGACGACCTCCGGGCGAAGGCGCGGGAACTGCGGCGGTCCCTCTCGGATCGGGAGCTGCTCTTCACCGAAGTCGCGCTCCACCGGGCGCAGGGCACCAAGGACAAGGCGTACCGGCGGCAGGAGTCGATTCGGTTCATCAACAGCGGCCCCGGGGTGATCGGCCTCCGCATGAGGAGACGTACCGTGGCCGCCTCGCCATCCACGCCACCAAGAGTGCCGATCTCCACCGTCGCGTAGAAGGTGCTTGGTACGGCATAGTGTTGGGTGCCGATCCGGCAACCTGACCGAATGTCCGGTTTAGTCGGTCACCATCCCCCGTGGTGTAATTGGCAGCACTGTGGCTTTTGGTGCCATCTGTTCGGGTTCGAGTCCTGACGGGGGAGCATCGCACGTTCGGGTCCTGACCTCCACGGTCAGGACCCGCCCTCATTTCACCCCTGAAACGCACCGGTATCCTTCGGGTGTCCCCCACCCGAAGCACCGAAGCCGAAGGGCATTTCCGTGAGCGCCAACCGCCCGGCCGCCGTCGTCGTCCTCGCAGCGGGTGAGGGCACCCGCATGAAGTCGAAGACCCCCAAGGTTCTGCACGAGATCGCCGGGCGCTCGCTCGTCGGGCATGTCGTGTCCGCCGCCCGTGAGCTGGAGCCCGAGCAGCTCGTCGTGGTCGTCGGCCACGCGAGCGAGCAGGTCAAGGAGCACCTCGCCACGCACTACGCGGGGACGCGTACCGCGTACCAGGCCGAGCAGAACGGCACGGGGCATGCCGTGCGGATGGCCCTGGAGGAGCTGGGGCGGACGCCCGAGGGCACGGTGGTCGTCGTGTGCGGGGACACTCCCCTTCTCTCCGGTGAGACGTTGACGGCGCTGGCCGCGACGCACGCCGCCGACGGGAATGCCGTGACCGTGCTGACGGCGGAGGTGCCGGACTCGACGGGGTACGGGCGGATCGTGCGCGATGCGGCGAGCGGTGCGGTGACGGCGATCGTCGAGCACAAGGACGCGTCCGAGGCCGAGCGGGCGATCAAGGAGATCAACTCGGGTGTGTTCGCGTTCGACGGGCAGCTGCTCGCGGACGCGCTGGGCAAGGTCCGTACGGACAACAGCCAGGGCGAGGAGTACCTCACGGATGTGCTGGGGATTCTCCGCGAGGCCGGTCACCGTGTGGGCGCGTCCGTGGCGGGTGACCACCGGGAGATTCTCGGTATCAACAACCGTGTGCAGCTCTCCGAGGCGCGCAGGCTGCTGAACGAGCGGCTGCTGGAGCGGGCGATGATGGCCGGCGTGACGGTCGTCGATCCGGCGTCGGTGCTGGTGGACGTCACGGTGACGTTCGAGCGGGATGCGGTGATCCATCCGGGTACGCAGTTGCTGGGTGCGACGCACATCGCGGAGGACGCCGAGGTCGGCCCGAACACGCGGCTGAAGGACACGACGGTGGGCAAGGGTGCCCGGGTCGACAACACGGTGGCCGAGAGTGCGGTCGTCGGCGAGTCGGCGTCCGTCGGCCCGTACGCCTACCTGCGCCCCGGTACGAAGCTCGGCCTGAAGTCGAAGGCCGGTACGTACGTGGAGATGAAGAACGCCACGATCGGTGAGGGCACGAAGGTGCCGCACCTGTCGTATGTCGGTGACGCGACGATCGGCGAGTACACGAACATCGGCGCAGCGAGCGTCTTTGTGAACTACGACGGTGAGACGAAGCACCACACCACGATCGGGTCCCACTGCAAGACGGGCTCGGACAACATGTTTGTTGCTCCTGTCACAGTCGGGGACGGCGCGTACACTGCGGCGGGCTCCGTCATCACCAAGGACGTGCCGCCCGGTTCGCTCGCCGTGGCCCGTGGCCAGCAGCGGAATATCGAGGGTTGGGTGGCTCGCAAGCGTCCGGGAAGCGCGGCTGCGCAGGCTGCCGCGGAGGCAGGGAAGCTGCTCAACGGCGAGAGCTGACCGGAAACAGGTGCGTCAATCTCGGCGTACCGTGATACGTGCACATGATTCGGCTGGCTCGCCGCACAAGGGACGGGCGGATCAGCAGCAGAGCTACACGTCTGAGGAGACAGTGCTGTGACCGGGATCAAGACGACCGGCGAGAAGAAGCTGATGCTCTTCTCCGGCCGCGCCCACCCCGAGCTGGCCGAAGAGGTCGCACACCAGCTGGGTGTCGGCCTGGTGCCGACCAAGGCGTTCGATTTCGCCAACGGCGAGATCTACGTTCGTTTCCAGGAGTCGGCGCGTGGTGCGGACTGCTATCTGATGCAGAGCCACACGGCTCCCATCAACAAGTGGATCATGGAACAGCTGATCATGATCGATGCGCTGAAGCGGGCCTCGGCCCGGAGCATCACCGTGATCCTCCCGTTCTACGGCTACGCCCGCCAGGACAAGAAGCACCGTGGCCGTGAGCCGATCTCGGCCCGTCTGGTCGCGGATCTGATGAAGACCGCGGGCGCGGACCGCCTTCTCACGGTCGATCTGCACACGGACCAGATCCAGGGCTTCTTCGACGGCCCGGTGGACCATCTGTTCGCGCTGCCGCTGCTCGCGGACTACGTGGGTGCGAAGGTCGACCGTTCGAAGCTGACCGTGGTGTCGCCGGACGCCGGTCGGGTGCGGGTCGCCGACCGCTGGTGCGACCGGCTGGACGCGCCGCTGGCGATCGTGCACAAGCGCCGTGACAAGGACGTGGCGAACCAGGTCACCGTTCACGAGGTCGTGGGCAATGTCGCGGGCCGGGTGTGCGTCCTGGTCGACGACATGATCGACACGGGTGGCACGATCTGTGCCGCTGCGGACGCGCTGTTCGCGCACGGTGCGGAGGACGTCATCGTGACGGCGACGCACGGTGTGCTGTCCGGTCCGGCGGCGGACCGGCTGAAGAACTCGCAGGTGAGCGAGTTCGTGTTCACGAACACGCTGCCGGATCCGAACAATCTGGAGCTGGACAAGATCACGGTCCTGTCGATCGCTCCGACGATCGCGCGCGCGGTGCGTGAGGTGTTCGAGGACGGTTCGGTGACGAGCCTGTTCGAGGAGCAGTAGAGATCGATTTAGGCTGCGGCCTCCCTCCGGGTAGACTCATCGGGTTGCTCGGCGAGGGAGGCCGTACCTGTTTCGGTACGGCGGTCCGTTATCGACGCGCTCTTCGTAGCAGGCCAGTCGTGGCCGGGTAACGGCCACCGTTCGTTTCTGCATACGAGGAGTGCACATGTCCGAGGTGAAGCTCGCCGTCGAGGCCCGCACCGAGTTCGGTAAGGGTGCCGCGCGCCGCATCCGTCGCGAGAGCAAGGTTCCGGGCGTTCTGTACGGCCACGGCGTCGACCCGATCCACGTGACCCTGCCGGGTCACGAGCTGCTGCTGGCCCTGCGTACCCCGAACGTCCTGCTGGCGCTGGAGATCGAGGGCAAGAAGGAGCTGGCGATCCCGAAGGCCGTGCAGCGTGACCCGCTGAAGGGCTTCCTGGAGCACGTCGACCTGCTGCTGGTGAAGCGCGGCGAGAAGGTCAGCGTCGAGGTTCCGGTCCACGCCGAGGGCGAGCTGGCCCCGGGCGGCAACCTGCTGGAGCACGTCCTGAACGCGCTGCCGGTCGAGGCCGAGGCCACCCACATCCCCGAGTCGTTCACCGTCTCCGTCGAGGGCCTGGAGTCCGGCGCCTCCGTCCTGGCGAAGGACGTCCAGCTGCCCCAGGGCGTGACGCTGGCCGTCGAGGATGACACCGTCGTCCTTCAGGTCCTGGCCGCGCAGGCCGAGGAGCCGGCCGCCGAGGGTGAGGCCGAGGCCGAGGGCGAAGAGGTCGCCGCCGAGGCCTGAGCCTCCCGGTAGCCGATCGACTCGCCACCGCCCCCGCACCGTCCGGTGCGGGGGCGGTGGCGCTATGAAGCGGTGGCGCTATGAAGGAGACATGCAGCAGATGACGACGGACGCATCCGCCCCCTGGCTCGTCGTGGGCCTGGGCAATCCGGGGCCGGACTATGCGGCGAACCGCCACAATGTCGGGTTCATGGTGGCCGAGCTGCTCGCCGAGCGGATCGGCGGGAAGTTCAAGCGGGCGACGAAGGCACAGGCGCAGGTCGTCGAGGGGCGGATCGGCGCTCCCGGTCCTGCGAACCGCCGGGTGATCCTGGCGAAGCCCATGTCGTACATGAATCTCTCCGGCGGCCCGGTGACGCAGCTACGGGATTTCTACAAGGTGCCGACGGCGAACATCGTTGCGATCCATGACGAGCTCGACATCGACTACGGCACGCTGCGGCTGAAGCTGGGAGGCGGTGACAACGGGCACAACGGGCTGAAGTCCATGACGAAGGCGATGGGCTCGGACTATCACCGGTTGCGGTTCGGGATCGGCCGTCCGCCGGGGCGGATGCAGGTCGCGGACTTCGTGCTGAAGGACTTCTCGGCGGCGGAGCGCAAGGAGCTCGACTACTTCGTGGACCGGGCGGCGGACGCGGTGGAGTGTCTGGTGACGGAGGGTCTGGAGCGGGCGCAGAGTGCGTACAACTCCTGACAAGGCCCCCATAGCGCTGGCCTGAGGTTGACCCGGCGCGGTCGATTGCCGAAGGATCGCGCCCCATGAAGCGGAACTCCTCCGGCCGGATGGTCGACCACGGTCGGCGTGCGGCCATGGTGCTGGTCGTCCTGCTCCTCGTCGTCGCCGGAGCCTGGTCCTCCTGGTCCACGGCCCAGCACGTCCTGCTCGCCAAGGGCCGCGAGCACGGCACGCTCACCGTCGCCGACTGCGGCGAGAAGACGTGCACGGGTCCGTACGACCCCGAGGGCCCCGAGGCGTCCCGCGCCGGCATGACGATCGACCGCTCGGTCGCCGTCACGAAGGGCGCGAAGCTCTCCGTCGTCGTGAAGCCCGGCACGGACGAGGTGGTCCGCACGGGCTGGCCTGGTGCGCTCCACGCCTGGGTCCCCTTCGGCGGGGCGCTCCTCCTGGCCGCGTGCGTCATCGGCGGCGGGCTGCGGTGGACGCGGGTCGCCTGGGGCACGGCGGCGGCGGGCGGTGCGCTGCTGGTGGGCGCGTTCTTCGCGCTCTGATCCGGTCCGCCCGCGCGGGGCCGTGACCGGAGCAGTGCACTCACCCGGTTGTCACCGAGGAGCACCGGACGCGAGAACACACCGCCCGGCGCCTTTCCGGCGCCGGGCGGCGGTGTTCCTGGCAGGGGCCGGGCGTCAGCCCGTGTTGCGGAGGCCCGCCGCGACGCCGTTCACCGTCAGGAGCAGGGCGCGCGCCAGCAGCGGGTCCGCCGGCTCGCCCCGCTCCGCCGCCTCGCGCTGCCGGGCGAGGAGCGAGACCTGGAGGTAGGAGATCGGGTCCAGGTAGGCGTCACGGATCGAGAAGGTCTGCTGGAGCACCGGGTTGGAGTCGAGCATCTTCTCCCCGCCCGTGACCCGCAGGACCTGCTGCACCGTCAGCTCGTGCTCCGCCTCGATCGTGGCGAACACGTGCTTGAGGTGCTCAGGCACCAGCGTGTCGACGTAGTGCCGGGCGATCCGCAGATCCGTCTTGGCGAGGGTCATCTCCACGTTCGAGATGAAGTTGCGGAAGAAGTGCCACTGTCCGTACATCTCCTCCAGGACCGGGTCGAGGCCCGCGTCCCGCAGGGCCTGAAGCCCGGACCCGACGCCGAACCAGCCGGGCACGATCTGCCGCGACTGCGTCCACCCGAAGACCCACGGGATGGCCCGCAGCCCGTCCAGGCCCGCCCCGCTGTCCGGGCGGCGCGAGGGCCGCGAGCCCAGGTGCAGCTCGGCGAGCTGATCGACGGGCGTCGAGGCGAAGAAGTACGCGGGCAGGTCCGGGTCCTCCACGAGCCGCCGGTACGCCGCGTGCGCCGCGTCGGAGACCGTGTCCATCGCCGCGTCCCAGCGCGCGAGGGCCTCGTCGCTCTGCCGGGGCGCCGTGTGCAGGGCGGACGCCTGCAGCGTGGCCGCGACCGTGAGCTCCAGGTTCTCCCTGGCCAGCGACGGGATCAGGTACTTGTCGGAGATGACCTCGCCCTGCTCGGTCACCTTGATCTCGCCCTCCAGCGTGCCCCAGGGCTGGGCGAGGATCGCCTCGTGCGTGGGGCCGCCGCCGCGGCCGACGGTGCCGCCGCGGCCGTGGAAGAGCCGCAGCCTGACCCCGTACCGGTGTGCGACGTCGCGAAGCCGGCGCTGTGCCCGGTGGATCTCCCACTGCGAGGTGGTGATGCCGCCGAACTTCGACGAGTCGGAGTAGCCGAGCATGACCTCCTGGACGTCCCCGCGCAGCGACACGAGCCGCCGGTAGGAGGGGTCGGCGAGCATCCCGTCGAGGATGACGTCCGCGGCCTTCAGCTCGTCGGTCGTCTCCAGCAGCGGCACGATGCCGATCTTGGCCCAGCCGGCGTGCAGATCGATGAGCCCGGCCTCGCGTGCGAGCACGGCGGCGGCGAAGACGTCGTCGGCGCCCTGGCACATCGAGATGATGTACGACTCGATGACCTCGGGCCCGAAGCGTTCGAAGGCTTCCTTGACGGTCGCGAAGACGCCGAGGGTCTTGGCTCCGGCGGCGTCCAGCGGCGCCGGGCTCGGCGCCAGCGGCCGCCGCGAGCGAAGCTCCTTGGCGAGCAGCTTCTGCCGGTAGTCGCGCGGCATGTCCGCGTACCGCCAGGACTCCTCGCCGAGCCGGTCGAAGAGCTGGCCGAGCGCGTGGTGGTGGGCGTCCGCGTGCTCGCGTACGTCCATGGTGGCGAGCTGCAGGCCGAAGGCGGCGAGCGTGCGGATCGTGCGGTCGAGGCGGCCGTCGGCGACCAGCGCGCCGCGGTGCTCGCGCAGCGACGTCTGGACGAGGGTCAGGTCGTGCAGCAGCTCGGCGGTGCCGAGGTAGTCGCGGCCCTCCTCGTGGGCGGTGCCCTTGGCGAGGCGCTTGCGCGTGTTGACGAGCTTCTGGCGGATGCAGGTGGCCTTGAGGCGGTACGGCTCCTCGGCGTTGAGCCGCTTGTAGCGGGGGCTGATCTCCGGGAGGCGTTCCAGGTCGTTCTGGAGGGAGGCGAGGAGCTCCTCGGTGGCTCCGGCGTACCGGATCGAGTTGGACAGCAGTCCGCGCAGGGAGTCGATGGTCTCCAGCGCGTCGGTGATGCCGTGCTCGTGCTGGAGGATCAGCACCTCGCGGGTGACGTCCGGGGTGACGTTCGGGTTGCCGTCGCGGTCGCCGCCGATCCAGGTGCCGAAGGTGAGCGGGCGGGTGCCGGGCGGCAGCTCGACGCCGACGCGCTCCAGCTCGGCGGCGAGATCCTCGAGGACGTCGCCGACGGCGCCCTGGTGCAGCTCGTCGAGGTAGTAGATGGCGTTGCGGGCCTCGTCGGCGGGCTCGGGGCGCACGACGCGGAGCTCGTCGGTCTGCCAGACGAGGTCGATGTTCTCGGCGAGCCGAAGGTCGTGCCGGCGCCGGTCGGCGGCGATGACCGGGGTCTCGAGGAGTTCGGCGATGCGGCGGAGCTTGTTGAGGACGGACCGGCGCGCGGCCTCGGTCGGGTGCGCGGTGAACACGGGCCGTACGTTCAGGTTCCGCACGGTCTCGCGCAGGTGCTCGGGGTCGGCCTCCTTGAGCATGTCGGCGGTGCGCGAGAGCAGTCCGCCCTCGGCCGCGCGCCGCTCGCGCATCTCGCGTCCGCGGTGCACCTGCTCGGTGACATTGGCAAGATGGAAATACGTGGAGAACGCCCGGACGAGCTTCGTGGCGGTTTCCAGGTCGGTGTCCCCGAGCAGCTCGGCGGCGGCCTCGCCGTCCGTGCGGGTGAGGGCTCGTACACGTTCGACGAGCTCCAGGAGCTCGGGGCCTTCCTGCCGTACGAGGGTTTCGCCCAGTAGATCGCCCAGTCGGCGGATGTCGGAGCGCAGCTCCGCGCTGGCGAATGAGGTCTGGTCGGCACTGCTCACAGGTGCGGCTCCTTGCAGCGTTTGAGCACGTCTGGAGGTTTTCCGGAGGCTTGCGGACCGCGCTGTCCGACGCCACCAAGGATAGGTGTCCGTTCACGCGCCGTTGTCCGCAGCCCTCTTGCCGCGAGGCGTCGCGCTGCCATACTTACGACGCCGTAGGTTACGGATCCGTAGCCCGGATCACTCAGCACTCCTCACCCCACAGGGGCCACCCCATGACCACAAGTCCCGATGTGATCGACGACGCCCGGAAGCCGTCCGAATCCGACCTGCCTGCTGCCACGCTCGGCGGCGAAAAGAAGCGTTCGATCGAGCAGATCGCCCTGCTGCTGTTCATCACGGTGCCCTTCCTCGCCCTCCTCGCCGCAGTGCCGCTGGCCTGGGGCTGGGGCGTGAGCTGGCTCGATCTCGGGCTGATGGTGGCGATGTACTACATCGGCTGCCACGGCATCACGATCGGATTCCACCGCTATTTCACGCACGGTTCCTTCAAGGCGAAGCGTCCGCTGCGGATCGTGCTCGCGGTGATGGGGTCGCTGGCCGTGGAGGGCCCGCTGGTGCGCTGGGTGGCGGACCACCGCAAGCACCACAAGTTCTCGGACGCCGAGGGCGACCCGCATTCGCCGTGGCGTTTCGGTGAGACGGTCCCGGCGCTGATGAAGGGCCTGTGGTGGGCGCACATCGGCTGGCTGTTCGACGAGGAGCAGACGCCCCAGCACAAGTACGCGCCGGATCTGATCAAGGACCCGGCGATCCGGGCGGTGTCCCGCCAGTTCGTCTACTGGACGATCGTCTCGCTCGCCATCCCGCCGCTGGTCGGCGGTCTGGTGACGATGTCGTGGTGGGGCGCCTTCACCGCGTTCTTCTGGGGCTCCCTGGTCCGCGTCGCCCTGCTGCACCACGTCACATGGTCGATCAACTCGATCTGCCACGCGGTGGGCAAGCGTCCCTTCAAGTCGCGTGACCGCTCGGGCAATGTGTGGTGGCTTGCGGTGCTGTCGTGCGGCGAGTCGTGGCACAACCTGCACCACGCCGACCCGACCAGCGCGCGGCACGGTGTGATGCGCGGGCAGATCGACTCCAGCGCCCGGATCATCCGCTGGTTCGAGCTGCTGGGTTGGGCGTACGACGTGCGCTGGCCGAGCGCGGACCGGATCGAAGCCCGGCGCAAGACGGAGGCCGCAGAAGCGGCATGATTGAGGACGTGGCGATCGACAGCGGTACCAGCAGCAGCGACAAGCCCCGGCGCGGGCGCAGAGTCCGCATGACGGGGGCGGAGCGCCGCCAGCAACTGCTCGACATCGGTCGCACACTCTTCGCCGAGAAGGGGTTCGAGGGCACGTCGGTCGAGGAGATCGCGGCGAAGGCCGGGGTCTCCAAGCCGGTGGTGTACGAGCACTTCGGCGGCAAGGAAGGTCTGTACGCGGTCGTGGTGGACCGCGAGATGCGTCAGCTCCTCGACATAGTGACGGGCGCGCTCACCGCCGGCCATCCGCGTGAGTTGCTGGAGCAGGCGGCGTTCGCCCTGCTCGACTACATCGAGAAGTACACGGACGGGTTCCGCATCCTGGTCCGCGACTCGCCGGTGGCCCAGTCGACGGGTACCTTCGCCTCGCTGATCAGCGACATCGCCACGCAGGTGGAGGACATCCTGGGCCTGGAGTTCAAGGCCCGCGGCTTCGATCCGAAGCTGGCGCCGCTGTATGCACAGGCGCTGGTGGGGATGGTCGCCCTGACCGGCCAGTGGTGGCTGGACGTCCGCAAGCCGAAGAAGGCGGAGGTCGCGGCGCATCTGGTGAATCTGGCGTGGCACGGTCTGGACGGTCTGGAGCAGAAGCCGCGGCTGATAGGGCACCGCAAGAGCTGAGGCCGTCCGGTCGGTCGCACGGTCGCACTGGGCCCTGAGGTTCCTCGGTCTTCTCAGGTTCCTCCTGGTTCTCGCACCCCTCTCGTAAGCTCCTGTTCGCCTTCCGACCCCCTGTTTTCGCAGATTCCCCCCTTGTAGGGTCCATGGCATCCCGGGAACGGTCCGGCCTTCATCTAGTTCAAAGATGAAGCTTCTGCGGACACGTTCGACCGGATCCACCACTCATCCCCAGGGGGGGCCTTGACTTCAGTGGAATCCGGCCGCTCCGGCGGCGCGCGCATGAGACGCGCCCGGCGGATCGCTGCCTGCACTGCACTCGCATTCTCGGTCGGCATGGTGCTGACCGGCCAGGCGTCGGCGGACACCCCGGTGCCGCCGCACAGGACGGTCGAGCGGGCCACGCCCGACTTCACGGCGCCCGAGCTCACGCCCTGGACGCGCCCCGCACAGCGGGAGGGCCGCTCCGCCGGGGCGGCCGCGGCGGGCCCGCTCACGCCCCGTTTCGATGTGAACGGCGACGGCGAGACCGAACTCCTCTACCGCGCCATCAACGACGTCGTGTATCTCTCGCCGTCCAACTCGGACACCGAGAACGAGTACGGCATCTATGGCGCCCCGGACGAGAAGCTCAAGGACATCCTGCCGATCGGCGACCTGGACGCCAACGGCAGGTCCGACCTGCTGACGCTCTCCGCGTACGGCGTGCTGTCGACCCACGAGTCCTACGACGCGACCGGCGCGAGCCCCGCCGTGTGGCAGGGCAAGGGCTGGCAGGGCTACAACAAGCTCACCGTTCCCGGCGATGTGAGCGGCGACGGCAGGATGGACCTGCTGGCACGCACGCCCGGCGGAGAGCTGTATCTGTACACGACGAACGGCTCGCTCGTGGAGCCCTTCGCGCCGCGTGTGAAGGTCGGCACCGGCTGGGGCGTGTACGACCAGCTCGTCGGTGCCAACGATGTCAACGGCGACGGCATCGGCGATCTGTTCGCGCGTACGCCCGGCGGCGATCTGTACTTCTACGCCGGCACGGGCAACACGGCGGCGCCGTTCGCGGCCCGCGTCAAGGTCGGCGGCGGCTGGGCGATCTACAACCAGCTCCTCACCGTCGACGACATCGACGGCGACGGTCTGGCGGATCTCGTCGCCCGGACGCACAACGGCACGCTGTACGTGTACATCTCCACGGGGTCCGGACTGCTGGCCCCGCGCGTGGAGTGGGGGACGGGCTGGAACGTGGCGACCCTGTTCGCCTCCTCCGGCGGGAACCCCGAGGTCGGCAAGGGCGAGGTGCTCGCGCTCGACACCAAGGGCACGCTGTTCTGGTACTGGTCGCTGAACAACGGACTGCTCAGCCCTCGCGAGCAGGTGAGCGACACGGGTGGCTGGGCAGGGGCCGGGAAGCTCGTCTTCACCTCGTCGCTGGACATCGACGGCCAGGCCGATCTGCTCGAGGTGTTCGACGGCACGCTCTACAACTACCAGCTCGCCGGAAGCGACGGCGGGCCCTACGCCATCGGCTCCGGCTGGGGCCAGTACAACAGCCTCCTCGCCCCCGGCGACCTGAGCGGCGACGGCAAGGGCGACCTGCTGGCGCGCAACAGCTCCGGCCAGCTCTACCTGTACCGCGGCAACGGCGAGGGCACGGCTTTCGCGAGCCGCGTCAGCGTGGGCTCCGGCTGGGGCATCTACAACCGGATCGTCGGCGCCGGGGACATCACCGGGGACGGCCGGGCGGACATCGTGGCCCGTGACTCCGGCGGCAACCTCTATCTGTACGCGGGTACGGGCAGCGCCACCGCGCCGTTCAAGGGACGGGTGAAGATCGGCCCCGGCTGGAACGCCTACAACAAACTGCAGGCCCCGGGTGACATCGACGGTGACGGGCGGGCGGACCTGCTCGCGACGGACTCCGCGGGAACGCTGTGGCGGTACTCCGCCAACGGCACCGGCTCGTTCAAGGCACGCGTGAAGATCGGCCCCGGCTGGAACACCTACGCCGGCCTGCACTGACGCACTGACGCACTGACGAGCATCGTCGGCACGACCCGGTCGGCGGTCGGCCCGGTCCCTCCTACGGGACCGGCCGGTCGCCGACCGGGCGGTTGAACCGGGTGAACCGGTCATGGCGCCTGCTCGGCGTCCGGCTCCAGGAACTCCAGCCGGTTGCCGACCGGGTCCTCGGAGAAGAAGCGCCGGTGGCCCGGGAGCTCGCGGTCCCAGACGACCTTCGCGCCGCGGGATGCGAGGCGGTCGGCATACGCCTCGATGCCGCTGACGCGCAGGCCGGGGTGGGCCTTCCTCGCGGGGTGGAAGTCACTCTGGATGCCGATGTGGAGCTGTACGGCCCCGGCCCGGAACCAGCAACCGCCGTTGGCGGCGAGGGCCGGGGGCTTGGGGATCTCGGTCATGCCGAGGGCATCGGCGTAATAGGCGCGCAGGGCATCCTCGGTGCCCGGCGGCGCGGCGAGCTGAACGTGGTCGACTGCGGTCAGCACCGGTTCCCCCTCTCGTGTCTACTGCGGTTTGCGGGCCACGGCGAAGATGCGGCGGAACGGGAACACCGTTCCGTGCGGCCCGGCCGGATAGGCCTTGCGGAGCAGATCGCGGTACTGGCCGAGGAACTCCTCGATCGCGGCGTCTTCCCCCTCCAGGGCGGTGAGGACCGGCCGCAGCGCCGTCCCCTTCACCCAGTCCAGCACGGGGTCCTCGCCGGCGAGGAGTTGGGAGTACGTCGTCTCCCAGACGTCCGTCGCGCAGCCGAGGTCGGCGAGCCGCATGAGGTAGTCGGCGGGTTCCAGGACATGGACGAAGCGGCGGCCCTGGTCGGCGAGGCGGTCGCGCCACTGGGGCGTGTCGCAGAGTTCGCCGAGCAGGGCGTGGCTGGGTGAGGTGAAGTTCCCCGGGACCTGGAAGGCGAACGTGCCGCCGGGCGCGAGGCCCTCGATCCAGGTGGGGAGCGACTCGGGGTGGTTGGGCACCCATTGCAGTGCGGCGTTGGAGACGATCAGGTCGTACGGCTCGTCGGGCGTCCAGTGCGCCGCGTCGGCGGGGCGGAAGTCGAGCCAGCCGCCGCCGGAGGTGGTGCCCGCGTACTCCTTCTCGGCCCGGGCGAGCATCTCCGGGGAGAGGTCGAAGCCGGTGATACGGGCGTCGGGCCAGCGGTCGGCGAGAAGGACGGTCACATTGCCCGGCCCGCAGCCGAGGTCGGCGATGCGCGGGGAACGAGTGCCGTGCGGCAGCTCGGGTATCCGGGCGAGAAGGTCGAGAAACGGGCGGGTCCTGTGGCCGGAGTGACGGAGGTACTGCTGTGGATCCCAGGTTGGTGCGGAATGCATGTTCGAGCCCCCTTACTGGAACGGTGCAGGCAAGCGGAACGAGGTTCCGGCCCGACCATGCCCAATAGTCCATCGAAATATATCTTGACGTCAAGAGACTTCATGTCGACAGACCCTCTACACTGATCGACATGGAGGACGAGGTCGACCGACTGGTTGCTGCATGGCGCCGCGAGCGCCCCGACCTCGACGTGGAACCGCTCGAGGTGCTCAGCCGTGTCTCCAGGCTGGCCCGGCATCTCGACCGCGCCCGTCGGCTCGCGTTCTCCGAGCACAACCTGGAGCCCTGGGAGTTCGACGTCCTGACGTCGCTGCGGCGCGCGGGCGCTCCGTATCAGCTCTCCCCCGGCCAGTTGCTGACGCAGACCCTGGTGACCTCCGGCACGATGACCAACCGGATCGACCGGCTCGCCAAGAAGGGTCTGGTCGAGCGGCTGCCCGACCCGAGCGACCGGCGCGGGGTGCTGGTGCGCCTCACCCCCGAGGGCCGCGACCGTGCCGACCAGGCGCTCGCCGGACTGCTCGCCCAGGAGCGCGCGATCCTTGGCGAGCTGTCCCGTGCCCAGCGCGTCGAACTGGCCGCGCTGCTACGCCAGCTGACCGCCCCGTTCGACAACATCCCCGGCTAGTTCCGCCGGTCCCACACCGGCCCGCCGGGCCAGAGCCACCGCCGCGAGCGTGGAGTGCACGCCCAGCTTCCCCAGCACGTTCTGCATGTGCGTGCGGACCGTGTGCGGGGAGAGGAAGAGGCGCTCCGCGACCGCCTTGCGGCCGAGACCGGCCACCATGCAGCGCAGCACCTCGCGTTCGCGCGGGGTGAGGGACTCGACGAGCCGCTCGCTCTCGGTGCGGTGCTTGCGCGCGGCGGTCAGCTCCCGCAGTACGCCGGTGAGCAGCGCGGGCGGCAGATGCGTCTCCTCGCGGAGCACCCCGCGGATCACCGTGAGCAGCCGCTGCAGCGAACAGTCCTTGGCGACCCAGCCGGAGGCGCCGGCCTGCAGCGCGAGCGCTGCCCGGCGCGGGTCGTCCTTCTCGGCGAGCACCACGGAGCGGACCGCCGGCCTGGCCGAACGGACCGCGGCCACCAGGGAGATGCCGTCCACGAAACCGCCCTCCCCGTTGTCGGGGACGGCCCGCGCGACGACCGGGGCGGCCGGTGCGGGGGCGACGCCCAGATCGGCGTCGACGAGCATCACGTCGAATCTGCGGCCGTCGGCCGCCGCGCGCTCCAGGCAGCGCAGCGCGGCCGGACCGCTGCCTGCCGCGGCGACGTCGACGTCCGGCTCGGCCGCGAGCGCCGCGGCGAGGGACTCGGCGAAGATTCGGTGGTCATCCACCACCAGGACCCGGATACGAACCACAGACACCCCCAGCTGTGCTTTTCCGGCGGAGGACCGGATGGCGCGGGTACGGCGCCCGAGGATGGAGAGGTACGCAGTCCACGGCCGCCGCCGCGCTCTTGACTGCTACCCCGCCCCGGGCGACGTACCCGACTGTCTCGCCCCCTGCAACAGCACCGGCCCCCACCGGTGCTGTGCATCAGAGTAGGGCCGGGCGTCAGGAGCGGAAGGATATTTGCAGAACTGGTTGGCCAGGGTGTTTGGCGTGTGCTTGTTGTTTCGGAATGAGACAGAAGTCGACAGAGATCATTACTGAATGCGGCACGCACCACCCGAAGGAACCGCGGGGAAGACTCTCGGCGCGGTGTGACCCGCCGCTGCGAAGGCCTCCTTGACCTCCTTGGTCACCAGGTCCGCGATGTCCTCCTCGACCAGGACGACCGCCGAGCCGCCGAAGCCGCCGCCGGTCATCCGGGCGCCCAGCGCACCCGCTGCGTTCGCCACGGAGACCACCAGGTCCAGCTCCCGGCAGGAGACCCGGAGATCGTCCCGCAGCGAGGCATGGCCCTCGGTGAGGACCGGGCCGACGCCGCGGAGGTCGCCCGCGTCGAGCAGGGCGATCGTCCGTTCGACACGGTGGTTGTCGCTGACGACGTGGCGCACGTAGCGGCGAATCTCGTCGGCCGGTCCGGGAGACGCCTCCCGGGAGAGCGCGGCGTCGGTCAAACGCCGGAGGGCGTCGGACAGTTGCGTGTACGGGACTTCGCGCAGCGCGCGCACGCCCAGCGCCCGCGCACCCGCCTCGCAGCCGGCGCGCCGCTGTGCGTACGCGCCGTCCCCGAGCACGTGCTTCACGCGGGTGTCGACGACCAGGAGCCGCAGGCCGTGGGCGGCGAGGTCGAAGGGGACCTGCCGCCGGGTGAGGTCACGGGTGTCGAGGAACAGGGCATGGCCCTCGGTGCAGCAGGCCGACGCCATCTGGTCCATGACCCCGCACGGGACGCCGACGAACGCGTTCTCGGCGCGTTGGGCGAGCACGGCCAGCCGGTCGGGCTCGATGCCGAGTCCGTACAGCTCGTTCAGGGCGAGCGCGGTGACGACCTCCAGGGCCGCGGAGGAGGAGAGGCCCGCACCCGTGGGCACGTCGGACGCTATCTGCACGTCGGCGCCGGTGACCGGATGCCCGGCCTCCCGCAGCGCCCAGACCACACCCGCCGGGTAGGCCGCCCAGCCGGAGTCGGAACCCGGCGCGAGATCCTCGACCGCCAGCTCGACCACGCCCTGGTCCATGTCCGCCGAGTGGACCCGCAGGACCCCGTCGGTACGCCGCGCCACCGCGGCGACCGCCCGGTGCGGCAGGGCGAGCGGCATCACGAAGCCGTCGTTGAAGTCGGTGTACTCGCCGATCAGATTGACCCGGCCCGGTGCGGCCCAGACGCCCTCGGGGGCGTATCCGTACAGCTCGGCGAACCGCCGCGCGACGACGCTCATCGCTCGGCCGCCCTCTCCCGCGCGAAGGCCCACGCGTCCGCGACGATGCCGGCGAGGTCCGCCCGGGACGGGGACCAGCCGAGGCGCTCGTGGGCGGCTGCGGCCGAGGCGACGAGCACGGCAGGGTCGCCGGGGCGGCGGGCCGCGGCGATCTCGGGAACAGGGCGTCCGGTGACCTTGCGGGCGGTCTCGATGACCTCGCGGACCGAGAAGCCGTTGCCGTTGCCGAGATTGCAGATCAGATGCTCGCCCTCGGTGACCTTGTCCATGGCGAGCAGATGCGCCTCGGCCAGGTCGGCGACGTGGATGTAGTCCCGTACGCAGGTGCCGTCGGGGGTCGGGTAGTCGTCGCCGAAGACGGAGATCGCCTCGCGCTTGCCGAGGGCGACCTGGAGGACGAGCGGGATGAGGTGCGACTCGGGGTCGTGGCGCTCGCCGCAGCTGCCGTACGCGCCCGCCACGTTGAAGTAGCGCAGCGAGGCGGCGGCCAGCCCGTGCGCGGCGCACTCGCCGCTGATCATGTGGTCGACGGCCAGCTTGGACGCGCCGTACGGGCTGGTCGGGGCGGTCGGGTCGGTCTCGGTGATCGGGGTGGAGACCGGCTCCCCGTACGTCGCCGCGGTCGAGGAGAAGACCAGCTTGCGGACACCGGCGGAGCGCATCGCGGCGAGCAGCGCCATCGTCCCGCCGACGTTGTTCACCCAGTACTTCTCGGGGTCCGTGACCGACTCGCCGACCTGCGAGAACGCGGCGAAGTGGAGCACGCCGTCGTACGAGGGGTCGAGCAGGCGCGCGGCATCCTGGACCCGGCCCTCGATGAATGTGGCGCCGTCCGGCACGCCTGCCCGGAAGCCTGTGGACAGATCGTCCAGCACGGTCACCTCGTGCCCGGCCTCCAGCAGATGCGCGGCCACCACACTGCCGACATAGCCGGCGCCCCCTGTCACCAGGTACTTGCTGCTCACGTGCTCGCTACCTCTCGCAGTCGCTGGGCCGCGGCCTCCGGCGGCACATCGTTGATGAACACACTCATGCCGGACTCGGAACCCGCGAGAAACTTCAGCTTTCCGGAAGTGCGGCGGACGGTGAAGAGCTCGAGGTGGAGCGCGAAGTCCGCGCGCCGGGAGCCATCGCCGTCACCGAACGGCGCCTGGTGCCAGGCGGCGATGTACGGCGTCGGCGGTTCACTCGTGCCGAAGATCCGGTCGAAGCGCCTCAACAGTTCCAGATAGACCTGTGGGAACTCTGTGCGCGCCGCGTCGTCCAGCTCTCTCAGATCCGGCACCCGGACGCGCGGATACAGATGCACCTCGTACGGCCAGTGCGCCGCGTACGGCACGAAGGCCACCCAGTGCTCGCCCTCGAGAACCACTCGCACGGAGTCGGCGAGCTCGCGCGCGAGGGTGTCGTCGAAGAGGTTCCGGCCGGTGGCGGCCCGATGCCCGGCGACCGAGCGCTGCATGAGGGCGGTGCGGGGCGTGACGAAGGGATACCCGTAGATCTGCCCGTGCGGATGGCCGAGGGTGACGCCGATCTCGGCGCCCCGGTTCTCGAAGCAGAACACCTGCTTGATCTGCGGCAGTTCGGCGAGGTCCGCGGTGCGGTCGGTCCAGACCTCCAGCACGAGGGCGGCCTGCTCCTCGCTGAGCCCGGCGAAGGAGGTCTCGTGGTCAGGGGTGAAGCAGACGACCTCGCAGCGGCCCGATTCACCGGCGAGGGAGGGAAAGCGGTTCTCGAAGACCACGACGTCGTAGTCGCTGTCCGGGATCTCGCTGAGCCTGCCGTTCCGGGACGGGCACAGCGGGCACTCGTCGGCGGGCGGGTGGTAGATGCGGCCCTGGCGGTGGGAGGCGATGGCGACCGCGTCGCCGAGCAGCGGGTCGTGGCGGATCTCCGAGGCCGTGGAGACGGGGTCGAGGGGCCGCCGGTCCACGGCCTCGCGGACGATGTCGTCGCGGCGGTCGTAGTACAGCAGCTCCCGACCGTCGGCGAGCCTGGTCACCGTCTTCTTCACACCGGTGCTCCTCATGAACGTCATCAAACAGAACCACACACAAAGAACCATGAGCAAACATGCCCCGTCAATGCCTGGTGTGGTGTGCGGGGTCTCCGCCCCCGATCCCCCTTGCCCCGTGCCCTGTGCCTGACGGCTCTGCCGTGGCGCGGGCGCGGTCACGGCAGAGCCGGCCGCCGACCGCCTGGCTGTGCGCCCGGCGACGACGGCCCGCTGGAGGCAGGGCCCAAGGCCCCAGGTCAGACCGCGCACGGCCCGGCGCAGGCCTCCTGAGCCAGATGGGGCCACGCACGGCCCCGCGGCGCGATGCTTGAGCCGGGCGTCGGGGGGCGAGGCCGTCCGGGGCGGGGCGGAGGCCGCCCGGGACCGGCACGTTCGGCCTGGTCGTCCCTGAGCCGCGACACTGAGGCGCGGTCGCTCCGGGACGGGACGCTCAGGCAGGGTCTCCCCGGGGCGGGACGTTCGGGCGCAGCGTCCCGAAGCCGCAGCGCTCAGACGCAGTCGCTCCGGGACGGGACGTTCGGGCGCGGTCGTCCCGGGGCGGGACGTTCGGGCGCAGCGTCCCGAAGCAACGACGCTCAGACGCAGTCGTCCCGGGGCGAGGCGTTCAGACGCGGTCGCCCAAGCCGAGGCGTTCAGACCCGGCGTCCCGGGCGAGACGTTCGCGCGCAGCGTCCCGGAGTCGCGACGCTCAGACACGGTCACCCAAGCCGAGGCGTTCAGACCCGGCGTCCCGGAGTCGCGACGCTGACGCCCGGTCGTCCCGGGCTGGACGCTCAGGCAGGGTCTCCCCGGGCGGGACGCTCAGGCGCAGCGTCCCGAAGCCACGACGCTCAGACACGGTCGCCCAAGCCGCAGCGTTCAGACCCGCCGTCCCGGAGTCGCGACGCTGACGCCCGGTCGTCCCGGGCTGGACGCTCAGGCAGGGTCTCCCCGGGCGGGACGCTCAGGCGCAGCGTCCCGGAGTCGCGACGCTCAGACACGGTCGCCCAAGCCGCGGCGTTCCGACCCGGCGTCCCGGAGTCGCGACGCTGACGCCCGGTCGTCCCGGAGCTGCTGCGTTCAGGCGTGGTCGTCCGGAGCCGGGGCGGGGCCCGGGAGGGGGGATGGGGCCCGGTCCAGGAGGCCCGTGCGGGCCGCCAGGGCCGCGGCCTCCAGGCGGGAGCCCACGCCCAGTTTCATCAGGACGCGCTGGACATGGGTGCGGGCCGTGCTGGGTGCTATGCCCATGCCCGCGGCGATCAGACGGGTGTCCTCGCCCTCGGCGACCCGTACGAGCACCTCCACTTCGCGCGGAGTGAGCATCTGGAGCAGCCGCTGGCCCTCGTCGTCCGGCTGGGCCGTCGGGTTCAGGAGCTCCGTGAAGGCGCCCTGCAGCAGCTGTGGCGCGACTGCCGCCTCGCCCGAGCGCGCCTTGATCATGGCGCGCTCGACGCCCTCGATGCGCTCGTCATGACGTACGTAACCGGACGCGCCGGCGGCGAACGCCGCCGCGATCCCCCGTGGCGACGGCACAGGTCCCAACACGACCACCGCCACCTGCGGGCGCTCCCGCTTGATCCGCACGATCGGGTCGAAGACCCCCGGCTCCGCCGGGGTCGCCGTCCCCAGCAGGCACACCTCGGGCGCCCTGCTCACCACGAGCTCCGCCGCCCCTGCCGTCGGCGCGGCCGCCGCGAGCACCCGGTGCCCGCGCAGCTTCAGAGCCGAGGCGAGCGCCTCGGCGAGCAGTCGGTGGTCGTCGACCACCATGAGCCGCACACCCATCGAGCAAACCCCCCATACCCTGGAGTCGGCCCCCCGGCCCCCCAGCCTGTTGACCCGGCAAGCTACACGCTTGTTCGACGTTGCGCGCCCCTTACGTGCCAGAAGTCGCCCAGAATGCCGAATAGAGACCAATTCACTGAGAGTTGACGCACGACCGAATACTTCCGGGGAAGGCAGCGCGGTACCGCCCCGGTCCGGGGCGGTACCGCGTCACGGCACGTCAGCCGGTGGCGAAGGAGACGACGAGGTAGTCCTTGCGGCCGGGATCGTCGCTGTAGGGCTTGCTGATGAGCGTCTCGGCCAGGAACAGCCGGCCGTTCCCGAACAGGATCTCCGCAGCGTCCACCGAGAAGCTGGTCTCCGCGTCCCGCACGTCCTCCCCGGCCGGGTTCTCCATGAGCACGGTCTGCTTCATGGAGCCTCCGTCGATACTGACGATCTGTCCGCCCGCGTCGTACGGCGGCCACTTGTAGGCGATGATGTTGCCGCCGTCCATGCGCAGCGGGAACAGCGTGTAGCGGTCTCCCGCGTCGGCCCTGTCGGTGGTCGGCTTGCCGGTGGTGAGGTCGAACGAGACGATCTCGTTGGTGTCGCCGTACTCGCCGGTTCCCTCGTGCTCCTCGGTCGGCAGGTACAGCCGGCCGTTGCCGACGACCGCCATGCTGCAGGACTCGACCTCGGTGGAACGGCATTCCGCGGCGTACCGGTCGGCGTCCGCCGCGATCTTGGCCTTCAGCTTGCCGGTCTTCTCGTCGATGGAGAAGAAGTCCGAGATGCCACTGCCGTCGCCCGCGGTGTCGCCGACGTCGGCGGCGACGACCAGCGGGCTGGTGGAGACGATGCTCGCGTACTCGACGCCCGGGGGCATCTTGTACGAGGACACGGGCGCGCCCGTCTTCGGGTTCAGGTTCTGGATGAGGAGGTACTGGCTGCCGTAGTCGCCGCACTTGCGGACGGCCGCGAGGGCTGCGCCGCCCCCGTATCCGAGGTCGTAGCAGGATTCGGTGTCGGCGGTGGGCACCCACAGGCTCTTGCCGTCGGCGAGGTTCCAGGCGGCGCCGCCCTCGAGTCCACCCGCGGCGACGGTCCCGCCGCTGAGTGAGATCTCCCTGAACTCGACCTTCTTGTCACCGCTGTTGGCGCCCTTGGCGGAGCCGGTCCACACCATCTTGCCGGTGGCGAGGTCGATGACGCCGACCTCGGAGCAGTCCTGGTGGTCGTTCTTGCCCGCACGCTTGGCCGGCTCGAAGAGGATCGCGGTCCTGTTGTCGCTGACGTGCCGGGAGGCCCCGCAGATCTGGCCCGGGAGCGGGAGCGTCCACTTCACATTGCCGGCGGAGAGGTCGTAGCCGACGACCTTGAGGACGTCCGACTTGGCGTAGACCGTGTCGGTGAGCCACGAGCCCTCGACGACGACGAGATCGTCGACCTTGGGCTGCGGAATGTTGACCAGGGTCTTCGACTTCGGGTTGGACGGGATCTTCTCGCTTCCGCCGCCACCGGGCTTGTTCCCGTCCGCGCCCGCCTGCGAGCCGTTCTGCGGCTGCTTCCCCTTGGCGTCGTCGCTTCCGTCGGTGGAGGCGAACCACACACCGGTGGCGACGATCAGGAGCACCGCGACGACCGCCGCGATGATGATCTGCGTCTGGGTGCTCAGCTTCTTCCGCGGCTGCGGCGGCATGAAGTGCGGCTGCGCCGGCTGGGTCGGGTAGCCGTAACCGTACGGCTGCCGGCCCATGGGCTGGGTGTGCGGCTGGCCCGGGGCCTGCGGATATCCATACCCGGCGGGCTGGCCGGGGGGCGTCTGCGGGTAGCCGTAACCCGGGCCCTCCGGCGGCGGGGTCGGCGCGCCGAAACCGCCAGGCGGAGGGTCCTGCGGGGCGCCGAAGCCGCCCTGCGGTGGCTGCGGCTGCGACGCCTGGTGCGGCTGGTGCGGCTGCTGTGGTGGCTGGTTGGGCGGCTGTGGTGGCTGCGTCATGCGTGGGTACCTCTGGAGGGTGTGAAGCGGAGGGAGTCGGTCGGGGGCCGGGGCGGCCGGGTCGTCCCTGGGGACGGGGTCACTCGCCGATGGCCATCATCGTCTCCCTCTCCTTCTCCTCGGCGTCGTTCGAGGCGACGACCGTGTCGGCGACGAGGAAATAGCGCCCGTCGGCGTACACGCCCCTGGTCGCCATGAGCATCCGCTCGGTCTTGGCGGTCGATGCGGGGAGCTGAAGCAGCACACGGAGGTCGGTCCCCCCGGGTGCGACGGAGGCCAGCGCCCCGGGCTCGTCGGTACCGATGGTGGGCATGACCCTGACGAGCAGCTCGCGCCCCTCCATCCGCAGCGGCATGATCACGTGTCCGCCGGGAGCCTCGACACGCCGCACCTCGACGCCCGTGTCCAGGTCGAAGGCGACGATGCCGTTGGGCTTGTCCACTCCGTCCGGCGCGGCCGTGGCCATGTAGAGCGTGCTGTCGTCCGCGACGACCTGACAGGTCTGCAGATTGCCCTTGTCAACGACGTCCTCGCTGCACCAGTTCGCGTACTGGTCCTGGCCTTGGATCGAGGAGCGCTTGGTGCCGTCGGCGTTGAGCACGAGGATGCCCTGTTGGTCCTTCGCCCGGTCGACGGCGTGGACGACCAGCGGGTCGACGGAATACACGTTCTCGACGACATAGCCCCGCGGGAGGCGGTACTTCCACCGGGAGGCACCGGTTGCCGGATCGATCCCGTGGACCTCTTCCTGCGGGTTGTCGGCGTCGTCGACCGGGCACGAGACGGACGCGACGAGAGTGGTGCCTTCGTTGGCGTACTCGTGCGGCTGGCAGACGTCCTCGCCGCCTTCCCACTTGCCCCACAGCGGCTTGCCGTCGCCGAGCCGGTACGCGGTCGAGTGACCGTGGCGGCCCGCGGTGACGGTGTTCCCCGTGAGGGTGATCGAGTAGTCCCGGTCGAAGTCGAAGTTGCCGTCCTCGACGATCTTCTGCGTCCAGCCCTGCTTGCCCGTGCGCAGGTCGATCACCCGGAGCTGCCGGCACTGGTCGCCCTCCGCGCCCGGGCGCTCCTGCACCGCGAGGACGATCTTGTCGTCGGCCGAGGCGTGCTGCGGGGCCCGGCAGATGCCGGTGCCCAGCGGCAGGCTCCACTTCAGGGTGCCGTCGGCCACGGAATGGGCCGTGACCGAGCGGTGCATGGCGGTGACGACGGTGTCCCCGACCAGCCAGGGGCCGAACACGTCGCCGCCCAGGCCGGGGAGGTCGACGTCGTTCTTGCGGAGCCAGAGGACCTTGGCGTCACCGGGCTTGCGCTCCTTGTTGAGGTGCGCGGCCTTGGCGGTGTCGGGGGCGGACGCACCGGGCAGACCCGCCTCCGCCTTCCCGCCGCCGCCGGTCGACGAGGACGGGCCGCCGGAACTCGCCCCGACCGTGGGCTTGTTACCGCCGCCGCCCTTGTCGTCCCCGTACAGGGCGAACCAGGTGCCGCCGCCGATCGCCAGCAGCGCGGCCAGGCCCGCGGCGATCAGCGCCGCGGGCCGACGACCGGACGCGGCGGGCCGACGACCGGCGGCCGGACCGGTCGGTGGAGCGGAGTAGCCGCCTCCGTACGGGTTCAGCCGCCCGTACGGGCCCGCCTGGGGCGGTTGATAAGGACCGGACTGTTCCGGCGTGGCCGGACCGGACTGTCCCGGCGGCGGCGGGGACGAGTGAGTGGGCTGGGTCATCGCGGTACTGCGACCATCACTTCCCGAACGCCATCATCGTCTTGGTCTCCTGCTCCTCCGCGTCGTTGGACGCGCTCACCCGGCTGCTGGCGATGTAGAACCGGCCGTCCCGGTAGAGCATCTTCGGCGAGTAGAAGCTCCGCTCGATCTCCGCGGTGGACTGCGGGTGCTGCAGGATCACGTTCGGCTTGCCACCGGTCGGAGCCAGGGTCGCCACCGCGCCGCCGGCGTCGAAGGTCGGCTCCATGTAAAGGAGGACGTTGCCGCCCTCCATGCCCAGGGGCACCACCGTGCGGTCGGCCGGGGCGTCGGCACGCCACTTCCGCTTGCCGGTGTTGAGGTCGAAGGCGATGACCGCGTTGGTGCGGGACGTCCCGGAACTGGCGGTTTCGGTCGCCATGTAGAAGGTGTTGGCGTCGGCGGCAACGCCGACACAGCCCTCCAGATGGGCGCCGAAGACGATGAACCCGCCGCCGCAGCGCGGCTGGTACTTGTCCTTGCCGCCGTCGATCTGCGAACGCGCGGTGCCGTTCGCGTTGAGGGCGACGACACTCCACTTCTTCTCGTCCCGGTTGGTCAGCGACAGCACGAGCGGGCTGACCGAGTAGACCTTGTCGACCTCCCAGCCGGCCGGGAGACGGTACGTCCACTTGGCCGCGCCGGTCGTCGGGTCGAGCTCCTGCACCTGGTTCTGCGCCTTGCCGTTGGCACTCGGGCAGGTCTCGGAGGCGATCAGCTTGGGGCCGCCGGCGAAGGCCTCCGGCTGGCAGTTGCCCGGCAGCTTGCCGAACAGCGCCTTGCCGTCGCTGATCCGGAACGCGTCGGAGTTGCCGGTGCGGGCCGCGGTCACGGTGGTGCCGCTGATGGTGAGGCTGATGTCGGAGAGCAGGTCCCAGACGCCCTTCTTCTTGAGGACCTGCTTCCAGCCGGCCTTGCCGGTGGTGGCGTCGACCAGCTGCAGCTGCGTGCAGTCGGCCTTGTCGCTCGTGCCGTCCTTGTACGCGACGACGAGCTTGCCGTCCGCCGTCGTCTGCGTGCTGGCGGCGCACAGCTCGGCGGGGTACGGGATGCTCCACTTCTTCTGGCCGGTGGTCGCGGAGTAGCCCGTGAGCTCCTTGTACATGCCCTTGACGACCGTGTCGCCGACGACCCACGGGCCGGACACGTCCGATCCGTTGCGCGGCAGGTCGATGTCGTTCTTGGCCAGCCACAGGACCTTCGCCTCGCCCGGCTTGCGCCCGGCGTTGAGGTCGTCGCTGTCGTCGGGGCCGCCGCCGGTGCCGTCGCCCTGGTCGACGGATGCCGAGCCGCTCGGCTGCGGGAGCGCGGTCTGCTTGGGGTTGGCCTTCTTGTCGCCTTCATCGCCGCTCAGCGCGAACCAGGTGCCGGTACCGACGACGAGCAGGGCCGCCACGGCCGCGCCGATGATGACACCGGGCTTGCCCTTGAAGGGGTTGCCGCCGCCGGGCGGTGGCGTCGGGCCACCGGGGTACTGCGGCCGGCCGGGGTAGCCGTAGCCGCCCTGGGGCTGACCGTAGGGGCCCGGCTGCTGGTACGGACCGGGCTGCTGGCCGTACGGACCCGGCTGGTTGTACGGACCGGGTTGGCCGTACGGACCCGGCTGGTTGTACGGGCCCGGCCGGCCGGGGGCCTGCTGCGGGTAGCCGTAACCGGCCTGCGGGGTCTGGGGATGGCCGTAACCGGGCTGCGGCTGACCGGCCGCCTGGGGCGGGGCCTGCGGTGGCGCCTGCGGCGGGACCGGTGGCATCTGGGGTGGCTGCGCGGGCTGTTGGGGCGGCTGAGGAACCTGCTGCTGAGCGTCCCCACCACTTGAAGAGCCCGGGGGCGGGTCCTGCGGAGACCCGAAGCCTCCCTGCGGCGGTTGCTGGCTGGGCGGCTGGGACATGGCAGCACTTCCCCCTTCGTGCGGTCCACGACCCGACCGGCCTCCCCCGCGATTCCGTACGGCAGTTGCCTTACGGAAAGGAGCGAATCGGACATGGATGGCGCAGCGTCACATCAGTCGAGCGGGGCTTCTTTCTATCACCCGGCCGGCCGGAAAGTACGGGCCGGTCCGCCCCTGTACCCAAGGGAGGACCGGCCCGTGATACCGCCGTTACGCGTCCTCGGCGAGTTCGAGCCAGCGCAGCTCCAACTCCTCGCGCTCCCCTGCCAGTCCGCGCAGTTCCGCGTCGAGCTTCGCCACCTTCTCGAAGTCGGTGGCATTTTCGGCGATTTGCGAGTGCAGCGTGGTCTCCTTGTCGGAGATCTTGTCCAGTTGCCGCTCGATCTTCTGGAGTTCCTTCTTCGCGGCGCGCACGTCCGCGGCGGACTTCTCCGGGGCGCCGGACTTCTCGGCCACGGCAGCGGGTGCCGGGACCGTGGCCTCGATCATCCTCTGGCGCCGCTCCAGGTACTCGTCGATACCGCGCGGCAGCATCCGCAGCGCGGCGTCGCCGAGGAGCGCGTACACCCGGTCGGTGGTCCGCTCGACGAAGAACCGGTCGTGGGAGATGACGACCATCGAGCCGGGCCAGCCGTCGAGGACGTCCTCCAGCTGGGTGAGGGTCTCGATGTCGAGGTCGTTGGTGGGCTCGTCGAGGAAGAGCACGTTCGGCTCGTCCATCAGCAGCCGCAGCAGCTGGAGCCGGCGCCGCTCACCACCGGACAGATCGCCGACCGGCGTCCACTGCTTCTCCTTGGAGAAGCCGAACTGCTCGCACAGCTGCCCGGCCGTCATCTCCCGGCCCTTGCCGAGGTCGACACGGTCGCGGATCTGCTGGACGGCCTCCAGCACCCGCAGGTTCGGGTCGAGTTCGGCGACCTCCTGCGAGAGGTAGGCCAGCTTCACCGTCTTTCCCGTGACGATCCGTCCGGCGCTGGGCTGCTTCTCGCCGTCGCTGCGGGCCGCCTCGGCCATCGCGCGCAGCAGCGAGGTCTTGCCCGCGCCGTTGACGCCGACCAGGCCGATCCGGTCGCCGGGGCCGAGCTGCCAGGTCAGGTGCTTCAGCAGCACCTTCGGTCCGGCCTGGACGGTCACGTTCTCCAGGTCGAAGACCGTCCTGCCGAGCCGCGACGAGGCGAACTTCATCAGCTCCGAGGTGTCGCGCGGCGGCGGCACGTCCTTGATCAGCTCATTGGCGGCCTCGACGCGGAAGCGCGGCTTGGACGTACGGGCGGGGGCTCCGCGCCGCAGCCAGGCCAGTTCCTTGCGGACCAGGTTCTGCCGCTTGACCTCCTCGGTCGCGGCGATGCGCTCGCGCTCGGCGCGCGCGAAGACGTAGTCGGAGTACCCGCCCTCGTACTCGTGCACCGTGCCGCGCTGGACGTCCCACATACGCGTGCAGACCTGGTCGAGGAACCAGCGGTCGTGCGTGACGCAGACGAGCGACGAGCGACGCGTCTGGAGATGGCGGGCGAGCCAGGCGATGCCCTCCACGTCCAGGTGGTTGGTGGGCTCGTCGAGGACGATCAGGTCCTGCTCCTCGATGAGCAGCTTGGCGAGCGCGATCCGGCGCCGCTCGCCACCGGAGAGCGGCGCGATCACCGTGTCCAGGCCCTGCGGGAAGCCGGGCAGGTCGAGCCCGCCGAACAGCCCCGTGAGCACGTCACGCATCTTGGCGTTGCCGGCCCACTCGTGGTCGGCGAGGTCGCCGATGACCTCGTGCCGGACGGTCGCCGCCGGATCGAGGGAGTCGTGCTGTGTGAGCACCCCGAGACGCAGTCCGCCGCTGTGCGTGACCCGACCCGTGTCGGCCTCCTCCAGCTTGGCGAGCATCCGGATGAGGGTCGTCTTGCCGTCCCCGTTGCGCCCCACGACACCGATGCGGTCTCCCTCGGACACGCCGAGGGAGACTCCGTCGAGCAGGGCACGGGTGCCGTACACCTTGCTGACTGCCTCGACATTGACCAGGTTGACGGCCATTAACGCTCCAGATGAGGGGTTCGAACGGCTTCCCAGCCTAGTCGCCGGAAGTGACACCGCCGCCGCGCGAGGTCCGTTCCACCAGCAGCCAGCCCACCAGGGCCATCGCAACGGCGGCCGGGGCGGTGACGGGGAACGCGATCAGCATGGCGGAGCGGCCCTCCAGCAGGCCGGCGAAGCCGACCATGGACAGACCGAGTACGCCGAGCAGGCACAGGGTGATCCCGAGCGCGGCGAGCGGGCCCGAGCCGGGGACGACCGGTGACAGTGCCTGTGAACGTGACAGTGACAGTGACGGTGACGGACGTTCGAAGGTGCGGAAGGCGGCGAGCAGCGCCGCAGTGAGGACGGCCGCCGCGGCGATGCGGAGCGGAGTCTGGGCCCACCAGGCCGCCGAGGCCGGCTCGGACAGCGGTACGTCGAGAGTGAGGAGGGCGCCGTACACGCCGAGCATGGCGGTGAGGTGCCACAGGAAGGCGGTCATCGCGATGCCGTTCGCCGCGACGACCGTGCGCCAGACCCTCGGCCGGGCGACCAGCCGGGCGCCGGGCCCGCGCAACAGCTCCACGGCACCGACGAGCCACAGACCGTGGCAGAGGAGGGCGACGGTGGGCGGGGCCATGTTGGAGACCTTCTCGCCCGGCATTCCGACCATGGACAGCGGGTACGGGCCGAGGGCGACGAGCGCCGCGGCCCCGGCCAGGCCGCACGCCGCGAGCACGGACGGAAGCCGCAGCCGGCCGTCGGCCCGCAGGAAGCCGAGCTGGTGGACGGCCAGCCAGACGAAGGCGAAGTTCAGGAACTCCACGAAGGGCACGCCGTACGCGAAGCGGAGCACGTCCACCGCGACCGCCCCGCCCGCGAGCGCCCCGAACGCGCCCCAGCCGTACCGCTCGTGCAGCCTCAGCAGCGGCGGGGTGAAGGCCACCATCGCCAGATAGATCCCGATGAACCACAGCGGCTGGGTCACCAGCCGCAGGGTGACTCCGGTCAGCCCGCCGCCCCCGCCGAGCACCTGGATGATCAGCGCGGCCGCGCCCCAGACGGCGACGAAGACCATCGTGGGCCGCAGCAGCCGGCGCAGCCGGGCCCGCAGGAACGCCGCGTACACCGGACCTTCCGGCTGCTTGCGGCGCAGCGAGCGGTGGGAGAGCGCATGCGAGAAGCCCCCGACGAAGAAGAACACCGGCATGATCTGCAGGGCCCAGGTGAGGACCTGGAGCTCCGGCACGACGGCGAGCAGGTTGCCGACGCCGTAGGCAGTGACGGCCGCCATCAGCCAGTGCCCGAGGACGACGGTCCCGAGCGAGGCGACCCGCAGCAGGTCGACGTACCGGTCCCGGGTGGCCGGGGTGGCTTCGGCGAGCTCACGAACGCGTGTTGGCATACGGCCACGGTCGCGCCGGGGGCGGTGCGGGCGTCAGCGCTCGTGTACTCAACTGCCGTCTGAGTACGTGGGGCTCGCGCTGCGCTCCGGGCCCGCTCTGGGCTCGGGGCCCGGCCGGCGATCGAGCACGGACACGCGGGCCCACCGCACGGTGGCGTCAGTCCGAGGCCGAGCCTCTGGTTACAGGACTGTCGCGCCGGCCGCCGGGGCGGACGCCACCCGCGCCGTGCGGCAGGTGCCGGACGCGAGCAGGGTCTCCGCGATCTGGTCCGCCGCCTCCCCGTCCTTCGCGAGGAACGCCGTGGTCGGCCCCGACCCGGACACGAGCGCGGCCAGCGCACCCGCCGCCGTGCCCGCCTCCAGGGAGTCCGCGAGGGACGGGCGCAGCGAGAGGGCCGCGGGCTGCAGGTCGTTCACGAGCGCGCCCGCCAGCGCACCCGCGTCCCCGGTGCGCAGGGCGTCGAGGAGCATCGGCGAGGCCACCGGAGGCGGAACGTCCACGCCCGCGTTCATGCGGTCGAACTCCCGGTACACGGCAGGAGTGGACAGCCCTCCCTCGGCGACCGCGAACACCCAGTGGAAGGCGCCGCCGACGGGCAGTTCCATCAGCCGCTCTCCGCGGCCGGTGCCCAGCGCCGCGCCGCCGACGAGGCTGAACGGCACGTCGCTGCCGAGCTCGGCGCAGATGTCGAGGAGCTCGGCCTTCGACGCGCCGGTGGACCACAGCGCGTCGCAGGCCAGCAGCGCGCCCGCGCCGTCGGCGCTGCCGCCCGCCATGCCGCCCGCGACCGGGATGTCCTTGGCGATGTGGAGGTGGACGGCCGGGTCGATGCCGTACCGGGCGGCGAGCAGCTCGGCAGCGCGCGCGGCGAGGTTCGTACGGTCCAGCGGCACCTGGCTCGCGTCGGGGCCCGAGCAGGTGACGGTCAGCTCGCGGGCCGGGGTGACGGTGACCTCGTCGTACAGGCCGACGGCCAGGAAGACGTTGGCCAGGTCGTGGTAGCCGTCCGCCCGCGCGGCGCCCACCGCCAGCTGGACGTTGACCTTGGCGGGCACTCGTACCGTGACGCTCACTTCTTGGCCTCCGCGATGCGCGCGAACTCTTCCACCGTCAGGGATTCGCCCCGAGCCTGGGGCGAGACGCCGGCCGCGACCAGCGCGGCCTCGGCCGCCGACGGGGAGCCCGCCCAGCCGGCGAGCGCGGCACGCAGGGTCTTGCGGCGCTGGGCGAAGGCGGCGTCGACGACGGCGAAGACCTCGGCCCTGGAGGCGGTCGTCCTCAGCGGCTCGGTCCGCCGGACCAGGGACACGAGCCCCGAGTCGACATTGGGCGCGGGCCAGAAGACGTTGCGGCCGATCGCCCCGGCCCGCTTGACCTCCGCGTACCAGTTCGCCTTCACGGACGGCACGCCGTAGACCTTGTTGCCGGGCCCGGCGGCGAGCCGGTCGGCGACCTCCGACTGGACCATGACGAGGGTGCGCTGGATGGTCGGGAAGCGGTCCAGCATGTGCAGCAGCACCGGCACGGCCACGTTGTACGGGAGGTTCGCGACGAGCGCGGTCGGCGCCGGTCCCGGGAGCTCCTGGACGTGCATGGCGTCGGAGTGGACGAGCGCGAAGCGGTTCTTCCGCTCGGGCATCCGCGCGGCGATCGTGTTCGGCAGCGCGGCCGCGAGGACGTCGTCGATCTCGACGGCGATCACGCGGTCCGCGGCTTCGAGCAGGGCGAGGGTGAGCGAGCCGAGCCCGGGTCCGACCTCCACCACGACGTCGTCGGGGCGCACCTCCGCGGTGCGGACGATCCGGCGGACCGTGTTGGCGTCGATGACGAAGTTCTGGCCGCGCTGCTTGGTGGGGCGTACGCCAAGCGCTGCGGCCAGTTCACGGATGTCGGCGGGGCCCAGAAGGGCGTCGGGGCCGGAGGGACCGCCGGGGTCGGTGCTGGTGCTCACCGGTACAGCCTACGGCCGCAGTGAGGCCAGGGACTCGCCCCCCTTTGCACGTAGAGCTTCTTCGCCCGGTAGGTCTGCTCCGCCGCCGACGCGTCCTGCGGGCGGCCCTTGCCGCCCAGTGCGCGCCAGGTGCCGACGTCGAACTGGTACAGCCCGCCGTAGTTCCCCGACGGGTCGACGGCGTGGGGGCGCCCGCCCGACTCGCACTGGGCGAGCGCCTTCCAGTTGAGGCCGTCGGCGCCCTTGACGGAGTGCGGCAGCGGCTTGGTGCCGACCTTGACCCGCTGGGTGACCGGCTCCCGTACGACCTCTTCGGAGAGCTTCCTCGGCTTCTGCCGGACGCCGTTGACCGTACGGAGGGAGTAGGTCACGCGGCGGGCGCCGTGCCGTCCGCGCTGCTCGACGATCTCGGTGCCGGAGTGCAGGTCCGGGTCCTGGATCCGGACGGTGTCGTAGGGGACGGGCTCCTCGCGGACCTGTCGGCTTCCGGTGATCCGCATGACGGTGACGGTCTGGCCGTCGCGCGGGAAGCTGCCGGGCGGCACGGACGTGGTGTCCTGCCCGCGCAGGATGACGCCGGCCTGCTCGACCGCTTCACCGACGGTCGCCGCGGTTGTCCGGATGGTGCGTTCGCGGCCGTCGGCCATGACGGTGACGGTCCGCTCGGTGCGTACGTCGAGCGCGAGGCCTCCGCGGGAGATCGGCCGGGAGCGGGACGCGGACAGGAACGCGCCCTCGGCCCGCACCCCGATCCGGTGCAGTGCGTCGTCGACGGTGCGGGCGGTGGTCCACACCTGGCGTCGGCGGCCGTCGAGGGTGAGGGTGACGGGGCGGCCGTAGCGGACGACGACCTCGTCGCCGTGGGAGAGGGGGGCGCCGGGGGCCGGGGCGACGATGTCGTGCTCGCCGACGGTCACGCCCTCGTCGGCGAGCAGCTCCTGCACGTCGTCGGCGAAGGTGTGCAGGCTGCGGGGTACGCCGTCGACGCTGAGCCGGACGGCCTTGTCGGCGGCGACGAAGGCGGTGGTGCCGCCGGCGAGGAAGGCGACGACGAGGGCCTGCGGGACGATGCGGCGCAGGGCTTCGGGGGGTCCGCTCCGGCCCGTTCCGCGGCGGCGGACGCGGCGCGTTTCGGCGCGGCCTGCGGGGGCGACGCGGGCGTCGGCGTCCGCGGCGTCGGCGTCGGCGTCGGCGTCGGCGTCGGCGTCGGCGTCGGTTCCCGCGGCGCGGGCGCCGTCGGGCACCAGCGCCGTGACCGTCGGCGCGTACGGCGACACGGCCGGACCCGGGACCCGGACCGCGGCCGGGACCGGCGCGGGAACCGGCACCGGCACCGGCGCCGGCGGCACGGGTGGCGGCGGAGGCTCCATGAGCCGGGCGGCGCGGCGTCCGCCGCGCGCGGCACGGTGACTGCCCTGCGAAGTGCTCACGAGGCCGGGACCCTAGCCGAGCGATGGTCACTCTCCAAAGCGACGCGACTACACGGCGTCGCGGCCTCGTAGGCCGTTATCGGTCAGTAACCGAACGCCCGTGCAGTGTTCGCGGCGATCGCCTTGGCCATCGCGTCCTCGTCGATCCCGCGCACCGCGGCCATCGCCCGGACCGTGACCGGAATGAGATACGGCGCGTTGGGCCGTCCGCGGTACGGCGCGGGAGTCAGGAACGGCGCGTCCGTCTCCACGAGGACGAGTTCCAGCGGCGCGACGGCGAGCGCGTCGCGCAGCGGCTGGGCGTTCTTGAAGGTGACATTGCCGGCGAACGACATGTAGTAGCCGGCGTCGGCGCAGACACGGGCCATGTCGGCGTCCCCGGAATAGCAGTGGAACACGGTCCGTTCGGGAGCACCTTCCTCCGCCAGAATGCGCAGCACATCGGCGTGCGCGTCCCGGTCGTGAATGACAAGCGCCTTTCCGTGACGTTTGGCGATCTCGACATGGGCGCGGAAGGACGCCTCCTGGGCCGCGATGCCCTCGGGCCCGGTGCGGAAGAAATCGAGACCGGTCTCGCCGACGGCCCTGACCTGCTCCAGCGCGGCGAGCCGGTCGATCTCGGCGAGCGCGTCGTCGAGGGCGGCGTCCCCGCCCGCCTCCCTGGCGCCCTGCCGCGACCGGCCTCCCCCAGCCCCGGGGGGCTGGGAGGTGCCCCCAGGGTCCCCGTGCACGATGCGCGGGGCCTCGTTGGGGTGCAGCGCCACGGCGGCGTGCACGTTCTGGTACGCGGCGGCCGTCTCGGCCGCCCAGCGGGAGCCCTTGATGTCGCACCCCACCTGGACGACGGACGTCACACCGACCGAGGCGGCCTTCGCCAGGCCCTCCTCGACGGTGCCGCTCTGCATGTCCAGGTGGGTGTGCGAGTCGGCGACCGGCACGCTCAGGGGTGCCGGCAGCGGCGGCGGGGCGTCGTTGGGCTGGGGGCTCATGAACGCGATCCTACGAGCCGCGGCCCGGCCGCTTCCGTACGGCTACCGCTTGGGGTGGGAGGAGCGGAACAGGTCGGACAGGCGCCTGCGGCGTGCCGGCCCGGAGACGTCGCCCGGGGCGCCCGCGTCCGTCGCCGCCGGAGCTCCCGTACCTGCCGGAGCCACCGGAGCTGCCGGAGCCTTCTTGCTGCGTGAGTAGATCGCCGGGACGGGTCCCGCGATGCCCGGTGCGACCGGGTAGTGGTAGAGCTCGTCGAGGGTGTGCCGCACCGACGAGACCTGGCCCGCCCGCATGATGCGCACCTTGTGCTCACCGCAGTTCAGGCACGTCGGCCGGGACAGCGGCGACGGAACGTGCACCCCGTCCGCCTTGTAGATGATGAAGTCGTGTCCTGCGGCGTCCGTGTGGTGCTCTATCTCGTACGCCTGCTCCCAGCCGTATCCGCAGCGCATACAGGCAAAGGCATAAGCCTCCTGGACGACGCGGACACCTGCGATCTCACTCATGTGAGCTCCTCTCCACTGATCCAGTGGACGCCTTTTCCGGCGGGAGCGCAGCAGCGCCTGTCGATTAATGGAAGGGAATTGGGTCTTCCCATGCCTGAAAGGCTCACCACACGGTCTGTGCTTTGCTTTTCAGGTTAGCCCTTTACCGTTGGCGGGGGCCTTTCGATCCGCGTTCTTTGCCGCCACCACGGCATCGAACACCTCGCGTTTGGGTAGGCCCGCCTCCGCGGCGACGGCGGCGATCGCCTCCTTGCGCCGCTCCCCCGCCTCCTCACGCACACGCACCCGGCGCACCAGTTCGTCCGCGTCGAACTCGGCGGGCCCTGCGGCCGGGGCGCCCTCCACGACGATCGTGATCTCGCCGCGCACGCCCTCGGCGGCCCAGGCGGCCAGCTCCCCGAGACCGCCGCGCTTCACTTCCTCGTACGTCTTGGTCAGCTCGCGGCACACGGCGGCCCTGCGGTCCGCGCCGAAGACCTCGGCCATGGCGGCCAGGGTGTCGTCGAGGCGGTGCGGGGCCTCGAAGTAGACGAGGGTGCGGCGCTCGTCGGCGACCTCGCGCAGCCGGCCGAGCCGCTCGCCCGCCTTGCGCGGCAGGAAGCCCTCGAAGCAGAAGCGGTCGACGGGCAGCCCGGACAGGGCGAGCGCGGTGAGCACGGCGGACGGGCCCGGTACGGCCGTGACCCTGATGTCCTTCTCGACGGCGGCGGCGACCAGCCGGTAGCCGGGGTCGGAGACGGACGGCATCCCGGCGTCGGTCACGAGCAGCACCCGGGCCCCGCCCTCCAGCGCCTCGACCAGTTCGGGCGTACGGGCGGACTCGTTGCCCTCGAAGTAGGACACGACCCGCCCGCGGGTCTGCACACCGAGCGCCTGGGTGAGCCGGCGCAGCCGCCGGGTGTCCTCCGCGGCGACCACGTCGGCGGTCTCCAACTCCGCCGCCAGCCGCGGCGGCGCGTCCGCCACATCACCGATGGGGGTCCCTGCGAGTACGAGCGTTCCAGTCACCGATCCAGTCACACCAGCCATCCTCGCAGGGCGGGACACACCAATCGCACAGACGCGTTCCCTACGATGGCGCGGTGACCAGTACTGCCCCACAGGCCCTGCAGGGGACGGACGCCGTGGAAAAGCCGCCCTCCTGGCAGCAGCGCCTGCGCAGATTCGGCTATGTGCCGCGGCCCACGATCGGGCTGCGCGACCGGCTCGTGCCTCCGTACACGCGCCCGTCCCCGCGGCTGTGGTCGCTGCTCGGCGTGCCGCCGTCGGCCCGACACACGGCCGAGAGGGTGGTGGCGTGGGGCGGGCCCCTGCTCGTGGCGCTGGTGGCCGGGGTGCTGCGGTTCTGGCACCTGGGCAGCCCCAAGGCGGTGATATTCGACGAGACGTACTACGCGAAGGACGCCTGGGCCCTGATCAACCAGGGGTACGAGGGCTCCTGGCCGAAGGACATCGACAAGTCGATCCTGGCGAACCCGGACGCGGTCCCCGTGCCGACGGACCCCGGCTACGTCGTCCACCCCCCGGTCGGCAAATGGGTCATCGGCCTCGGCGAGCAGCTCTTCGGCTTCACACCCTTCGGCTGGCGCTTCATGGTGGCCGTGCTCGGCACCCTGTCGGTGCTGATGCTCTGCCGGATCGGGCGGCGGCTCTTCCGCTCGACGTTCCTGGGCTGTCTGGCGGGCACGCTGCTCGCCGTGGACGGGCTGCACTTCGTGATGAGTCGCACGGCGCTGCTCGACCAGGTGCTGATGTTCTTCGTGCTGGCGGCCTTCGGCTGCCTCCTCATCGACCGCGACTGGTCCCGCCGGCGGCTGGCCGCCGCGCTGCCGGTGGACGAGGAGGGCGTGCTGCGGCCCGACACGGGCGTCGCGGAGAATCTCCGGCTCGGCCTGCGCCCATGGCGGATCGCGGCCGGGCTGATGCTGGGCCTGGCCTTCGCCACCAAGTGGAACGGCCTCTACATCCTGGCCGCCTTCGGCCTGATGACCGTCCTCTGGGACGTCGGCGCCCGGCGCACGGCGGGCGCGGTGCATCCGTACACGGCGGTCCTGCGACGTGACCTCGTCCCGGCGTTCGTCTCGACGGTGCCGGTGGCGATCGTGACGTACGTCGCCTCCTGGGCGGGCTGGATCGTCACCGACAAGGGGTACTTCCGGGACTGGGCGGAGAAGGAGGCGCCGGGCGGAAGCTGGTCCTGGCTGCCCGACTGGCTGCGAAGCCTCTGGCACTACGAGACCGAGGTCTACAACTTCCACGTCAATCTGACGTCCGGGCACACCTATCAGTCCAACCCCTGGAGCTGGATCGTCCTCGGCCGCCCGGTCTCGTACTTCTACGAGGACCCGGCCGCCGGCCGGGACGGCTGCCCCGTGACCACGGCGGGCAAATGCGCCCGCGAGGTCCTGGCGATCGGCACCCCGCTGCTGTGGTGGGCCGCGTGCTTCGCGCTCCTTTACATCGCCTGGCGCTGGTTCTTCCGCCGCGACTGGCGGGCGGGCGCGATCGCCTGCGGGGTGGCGGCGGGTTGGGTGCCGTGGTTCTTCTACCAGGAACGCACGATCTTCCTCTTCTACGCGGTCGTCTTCGTGCCGTTCCTGTGTCTCGCGGTCGCGATGATGCTCGGCGCGATCGTGGGACCACCCGGGTCCGACGAGCGACGCAGGACGATCGGCGCGGTGGGGGCCGGGGTGCTGGTCCTGCTGATCATCTGGAACTTCATCTACTTCTGGCCGATCTACACGGGCGAGGCGATCCCGCTGGACGACTGGCGCAACAGGATCTGGCTCGACACCTGGGTGTAGCCGGGTAAACGCCCGCGAGGGCGCAGTCGGCCGCCGTACCCTCGCGGGCGTTGTCGGTCGTTGCCGGGGACCCTTCGACGGCCCACAGACGGCCCGAGACGGATTCACCGACTGCGCCTCTGCACTTCTCACCCAGGGAGGGACCCCGGCCGCGCCGCAGCCTCCAATACCTGCGCGCAATACGAGTTGTCCGATCTTGTTCCAGGGCGCCCACCGAGGTCCACCGAACGCCTTGCGTTGCTGGTCAGCGCAGGGCTCGGACGTGACGGATGTCGGCGAACGGCTCCGGAACGAGCGCCGTTCGAGATCACATTTGAGACCCCGACTCGCCGACCGTCATGCGGGCAGTACCGGCGGGCCCAAGTCACGCCGCGTCCCACTGATGTGCGTGCCCGCCCCTCCACTCGACCCAGTTCGGATCGTCGAGAAGATCCCAAGCGTCCGGGAGGCCGGCGCGGCGCAGGAACTCGATCACGTCTCTGTCGTCGTGCGCGAGGCCGAGGATCTCTCCACGCGCGGTGACCCGCCGACCGCCGGACGGGGACGGCTGGTGCACGACGATGGGCGCGGCCATGAATCCAGGGTCCTCCAGGCAGGCGTTGACTGCAGCGCGGCTACGGCTGGGATGCGATTCATGGTCATGGCGAAATGCCTGCCTGTTGAGGATCGAGAGTGCGTCCTTACCGCGAACCCGTCGAGGCCCATCAAGACAGGCGCCTTCGACGCCTGCGACCGACAAGGGGTCGGCTTCGCCGACGGGCCATAGCACCCAGGGTGCTGGAGCCGTCTGTGACCGAACAGCCCTGACCGAGGCAGTTTGAGCTGTCCGGTTCGTTTCCGCAGTTCAAGGGCTGAACGGACCGTCGGACAGCTGGGACACCCTGGACAGCGAGCATGGGGCAGGAGCTCAGGTCGGCGGAGAACTGACCAGGGGCTTCACCGTGGCCGCCTCTGGGATTCGAACCCGAGACCTACGCACGACGAGTTGTCCGATCTTGATTCGTAGGCGTCCGCGTCTCCATCTCCGGAGGCGGCCGCCGCGGGTGATGCGGGCTGCGGCGTGCAGCAGCCGGTAGCGGAGCTTCCTCGGTTCGGCGGCGGCCAGTTCGCCCTCCAGCAGCAGGGTCTGTGCTGCTCGCGCGCTACTCCGCTGCGCTGGAAGCGCACGAGATCCCGCTGCCTTACCGGCCTGAACTCTGAGCTTGGGAATCACTGCGCTTCTGGGCGCTGTTGGCAACCCGACCAGCGGCAACGGGTGCCAGGAGGAACCCTGGGGTTCCTCCTGGCACCCGCTGTTGACCGTGGCTTACCGACCCATCGGGTTCTTGGCTCTCCCGGTGGGACGACGAGCGGTCCGGCCACCCCAGTGTCCAGTGGTGCCGGGATCGGTCACCTCACGTGCTTGACGTTGGCGCGTCGACGGGCAGCACGGACGAACAGGGGCCGGATGCGTGGGCAAGGTCTGCTTCGGCCCAGACGACCTTGCCACCTGCTACCGGGCGAGAGCCCCATCGGCGGGACACCTGGGCGACCAGGGAGAGGCCGCGGCCGTTTTCGTCGACGGTGCGTGCACTGCGCGGGCGCGGGGGGCAGGTGTCGGTGTCGGACACTTCGACGGTCAGGACTTTGTGCTGGATCACGCGCAGACGGATCGGGCCGGTGCTGTGGGAGCGGACGGCGTTGGTGACCAGTTCGCTGACGATCAGCTTCGTGGCATCCTCGAGACCTTCCAGTCCCCATGCGGCCAGCTGACCGGCTGCCAGGTTCCGGGCGCGGCGGACAGCGGTCTGGTCACTGGGCAGCGTCCAGGAGGCAACCTGGGCCTGGCTGAGCGAGCGGGTGCGAACGAGGAGCAGGGTGACGTCGTCGCACGCCGCCTGCCCCTGGAAGGGCTCCATCGCGCGGGTGCAGAGGTCTTCCAGGGAGCGACCCGGTTGCGCGAGGGCGGTGCCCAGGCGGTGCATTCCCTCCTCGATGTCGTGGTCGCGGGTCTCGATCAGGCCGTCGGTGTACAGGGCGAGGAGACTTCCCTCGGGCAGTTCCAGCTCCATGGCCTCGAAGGGGACCCCCAGGCCGATGCCGAGTGGGGCTCCGGTGGGAAGGTCGGGGAAGGTGACCTGGCCCTGCGGGTCGATGATCGCGGGCGGGGGGTGCCCGGCCCGTGCCATGGTGCACTTCCGGGTGACCGGGTCGTAGACGGCATACAGACAGGTGGCGCCCACCACCGCGGGAGTCTGGTCCGGGGCGTCGGCATCTTGTTCCGCCAGTCGCTGGACCGTGTCATCGAGGCGGGCCAGCAGCTCGTTGGGGGGCAGCTCCATGTCGGCGAGCGTGTGGACGGCGGTGCGGAGCCTGCCCATGGTCGCGGCGGCGTTGATGCCGTGTCCGACCACATCGCCGACGACGAGGGCCACTCGGGCGCCGGACAGCGGGATCACATCGAACCAGTCGCCCCCGACGCCGCGGTCGATGTCGGCGGGTAGGTAGCGGGAGGCCGCCTCGACCGCCGAGCCGCCCCTCAGACGGTGCGGGAGCAGGTTGCACTGGAGCGCGAGTGCCGCGGTGTGCTCGCGGCAGTACTGGCGAGCGTTGTCCAACGACACCGCGGCGCGACTGACGAAGTCTTCGGCCAGGAGCAGATCGACCTCCTGGAACGGCACCGGATCCTCGGTGCGGATGAACAACGCCACCCCCAGCAGGACGCGCCGCGCACGGATGGGGACGACCATCACGGAGTGCATGCCGTTCTCACGGATTCTCTGCGCCAGTGCCGGGGACTGGTCGATCCATGAGCCCGGGGCGGTGTCCAGGATCGGCTCCAGGCGGGACCTGCCGGTGCGCAGGACGTCGGCCATCGGTGAGGCGGGCGGCACGAGAACCGGCTCACCCCGCACCCACGGGGATTCCGGGGCCCCTTGGTGGATCGAGGCCAGACCGGCACGTCGGATCACGGGGAGGCGATCGCCGATCGAGTCGATGCGGACCGGGGGCCCCTCACCGAACGGAACCGACTGCTCCAGGTCCACGGCGACGAAGTCGGCGAACAGGGGCACGGCAAGATCGGCCAGTTCCTGACCGGTCTGCATCACATCCAGGGTCCTGCCAAGTAGCGTGCCGGCCTCGCCGAGGATGGAGAGGCGCTCGCGCACCCGCCGGCTCTCGGTGACGTCGACGCTGATGGTGCACACCCCCAGAGCTTGGCCGTCGGCACCTTGGAGACAGGAGAACGAAACCGCGAACGGGTGCTCCTCGCCCAGACTCGTCGGCAGCCACGTCCGGTACTCGTGGACCTTGGTCGTACCGCTCTGGAGCACCTGCCGCATCACCGCCTCGACCGTTTCGGCCGCGACACCGGGCCGCGCATCGGTGACTCGACATCCGAGCCGCTGGTCACGGGAAATGCTGTCGTGGCTCTCCATCACGTCGTTCACCCAGGTGCAACGCAACTCCAGGTCACGAACGACGACACCGATCGGCGCACGGGCAAGGAACGACCCGCGCACCGATCCGCTCACCGCGTCCCCGGACAGCGCGCCGGTATCGGTCACGGACGCAAGCCACCGCGCTGCTCCGTCCTGCCCCCACAGAGTCGAGATCCGCAGGCTGACGTCGAGCACGCGGCCGTCCCGGTGGCGCACCGCCGAAGCGCCCGACCAGCCATTTTGGGCATGGCACAGCTCGACGAACGCCGACATCGTCGGCACTTCACCGAAGCATGGCAGTACGAGCGCGGCGGACTGCCCCACCACGTCCCCGGCGGAATATCCGACAAGCCGCTCGGCGGTCTGCGTCCATGCGACCACCGTTCCCTGCTCGTCGAGCAGCGCGAACGCCGTGTCGGATACCTCAGACGGGTTCGTCCGCTTACCGAATGTCACCCTGTCGGTGCTGGTTATGGTCATCAACCTGTTGTCCTCGGATGGCCGGGGTGGGAGGTATGGGTAGGTAGTAGTCGATTGGCGCATTTTGGGAGGTTGACCGGATGAGGCTCTGCTCTGTGACAACGCCGCAGCCATCGCTGATACCAGTTCGGTCATGAGGCCCGCTGACGGGCTGCGAGGCGGGCGAAGCCCCTGGCAGCCGTGGGGCCATCCATGACCTGGGTGCGGAACTCGCTCGAGTACGTAGCACTCATGGGGCGTCCGGGAGCATGATCACGGCCTGGAGACGGCCCGGTAGGTGCCCGACGGCCCCAAGCGGCGATGAAAATGCTCGTCAGGGCCGCGTACAGCGCGAGCGCCGAGACTTCATCCACTTCTGGCCGATCTGCACGGGCGAGGCGATACCGCTGGACGACTGGCGGAACAGGATGTGGCTGGACACCTGGTTGCAGAGGGAGGGACGGGCCACCCGGTGTCCGTGATCACCGGCTTCACTTCCGGGCACCGAAGCACGCGTGTCAGGATGTGGCGCCCGAACAGCCTTGGGGGACGCAGTGCAGCCCTTGTCACCACATGATCCGCGCGAAGTCGGCGCATACCGTCTGCTGTTCCTGCTCGGCGAGGGCGGCATGGGTCGCGTCTATCTCGCCAGGTCGCCGGGCGGGCGCACCGTGGCGCTCAAGACCGTGCACGCGGGCATGTCGAGCGCCCCCGGGTTCCGGGCGCGCTTCGCCCGTGAGGTGCGGGCGTGTCAGGCGGTGTCGGGGCCGGGTACGGCACCGGTGGTGGCGGCGGACCCGCATGCGGCGGTGCCGTGGCTGGCCACCGCGTATGTGCCGGGCCCTTCGCTCGCCGAGGCGGTGCACGATCACGGGCCGCTGGACGAACCCGCGCTGTGGCGGCTGCTCTGCGGGCTGGCCGAGGCGCTCACCACGGTGCACAAGGCCGGCCTCGTCCACCGCGATCTCAAGCCGTCCAATGTGCTGCTCGCCGTCGACGGGCCCCGCCTCATCGACTTCGGCATCGCCCGTGCGGCCGACGACGCCGGACTCACCGGCACGGGCCTGGTCATCGGCTCGCCCGGCTTCATGTCCCCCGAACAGATCACGGGGAAAGGGGTGGACGAGCGCAGTGACATCTTCGCGCTGGGCGTCCTGCTCGCCTACGCGGGCACGGGCCGCAACCCCTTCGGTTCCGGCGCGGGGCCGGAGCTCGGCTACCGCGTGGTGCACGACGAGCCGGATCTGTCCCGGCTGCCCGAGGCCGTCGCGGAGGCGATAGGAGGCTGTCTGGTCAAGGACCAGGACCAGCGGCCGTCCCTCACGGAGCTGGTCGCGCGGGCCCGGGAGCACGTGCCCGCGGGATCCGACTGGCTGCCGGCCCCGTTGACCTCGGCGGTCGCCCGCCAGGCCGCGTGGGTGCTGGACCTGGAAGCCCGCCAGGAGTTCGGTCCGCCCCCGGTGCCGTTCGGAGTGCAGGGCGTGCCGGCTCCGGCCCCGGCCCCGGTGCACGGGTGGGCGCCGCCGCCGCAGGGCCACCGCCCCGCCGTTCCGTGGCAGCCGCCTCGCCCCGCAAGGCCCGTCGGTGCCGCATGGGCGACCCGAGGGCTGCTCGGCAGACCGCTGCTCGGTCTCATCGCGCTGCTGCCGCTGCTCGTGATGGCGGGGGGCAGGGACACGATCGACGCCCAGCTGCGCCATCCCGACGCGCAGTTGACCCCTGCGAGTCCCGGCTGGGACGACTACCAGTGGGCACTCGACACGACCTGGCACTTCTCCCTCGTCGGACCGCTGCTCGTCTCGGCCGTCACCCTCCACGTCCTGCGTCGGCGGCTGGCGTCCCGCTCTCCGAAGGCGGTCCGCAGATGGACCGTCGCCTCGATCGTCCACTGGACGCTGCTCGCGCTCACCGTGCTGGTGTCGGCCGGTTGGCTGCGTTCCGCCCTGTGGGCCGTGGACGCCGAGCACAAGTCGCCGGAGCTCGAACTCACCCTCGGCCTCGCCCTGCTCCCCCTGGCCCTGCTCGTCCCCGCCGCGCTCACGGTGATCGTCATGGCATCCGTACGGGCCTTCCGCGTCCGCAGCCGTATCCCCCGATCCGCGGTCTGAGGCCGCGGCCCTGGCCTCCGGCACCGGTGGACGACCGGTGAACGGATGGCGGCCGGCGGCAGGCGGGTCTAGACCTCTCCCATTCCGGTCCGGTAACGGGCGTCCCCGCAGTCACTCCTGCCACCTATCGTGAGCACGTCCACTTTGAACGCGTTCATGCAAGCGGGCCAAGGGACCACAAGGACCAGCGGCACCAAGGGGAGGGACCGCAGCAATGCGCAGTGGAGCGAAGGCCGCCATCGTCGGCGGCGTGTTCATCGTCTTCGCCGGAGGGGCGACCTACGGCGCGTACAACGTACTGAGCGGCGGGGACGGCGGGAGCGGCACGGACGCCACATCGCTGAGCGCGCCCAAGAAGACCGGGCCGCCCACCGCCGAGGAGATCGAGGCGACCGCGAAGGACTTCCTCGCGGCGTGGGCCGGGGGCGAGTCGGAGACCGCCGCGGATCTGACCAACAACGCCGCCGAGGCACAGCCCGTGCTCGCCTCGTACCAGGCCGACGCGCACATCGGCGAGGTGAAGTTGACGCCGGGGCAGGCGGTCGGCGCGAAGGTGCCGTTCACGGTCGCTGCGGTGGTCTCGTACGAGGGGCAGAGCAAGCCCTTGTCGTACAGCTCCGAGCTCACCGTCGTACGCGGGCTGACCACCGGCAGGGCACTCGTCGACTGGCAGCCGGCGGTCGTCCACCCCGAGCTGCGCAAGGGCGAGACGCTGAGCACGGGTCCCGCTTCCGCGCCGCCCATCAAGGCCGTCGACCGGAGCGGCAAGGAGCTGACGAAGGAGAAGTACCCCTCGCTCGGGCCGATCCTGGACGAGCTGCGCAAGCGGTACGGCGACAAGGCGGGCGGCAAGCCGGGGGTCGAGCTGACGATCGAGGGCGCGGGCACCGATGTGCCCCCGCGGACCCTGCTCACGCTAGCCAAGGGCGAGCCGGGCACGCTGCAGACCACGCTCGACGCGGGTGTGCAGGCGGCCGCCGAGCAGGCGGTGAAGCGGTACGGCGACTCGTCGGTCGTCGCGATCAAGCCGAGCACCGGCGAGGTGCGGGCCGTCGCCAACAACCGCAAGGGCAACTGGAACGCGGCGTTCCTGGGCAAGCAGGCACCCGGCTCCACGATGAAGATCGTGACCGCGGCCATGCTGCTGGAGAAGGGCCTGGTCGCGGCCGACCGGACCGCCGAGTGCCCCGAGTACGCCATGTACCAGGGCCGGACCTTCCACAACCTGAAGAACTTCACGCTCGAGGGCCGCCCCTTCAAGGACAGCTTCGCCCAGTCCTGCAACACCGCCTTCATCAAGCTGATCGACGACACCAAGGACGACGCCGCGCTGGCCAAGGAGGCCAGGGACGTCTTCGGCATCGGGCTCGACTGGCAGACCGGCATCGCGTCCGTCGACGGCAGCGTGCCGGAGGAGTCGGGAGGGGAGGCGGCCGCCCAGTACATCGGGCAGGGCACCATCCAGATGAACGCCCTCAACATGGCGTCCATCACCGCCACCGCCAAGAGCGGCACCTTCAAACAGCCCATCATCGTGCCGCTCGACCTCGACGGCCGTGAGAGCGCCACCGCCTCGCGCAGCCTGCCCGCCTCCGTCGCCCAGCAGTTGCGCAACATGATGCGGCGTACGGCGACGATCGGCACCGGCGCGAAGGCGATGGCCCCGCTCGGCGGGGACAAGGGCGCGAAGACCGGCTCGGCGGAGGTCGACGGGAACGCCACGTCCAACAGCTGGTTCACCGGATTCGCCGACGACCTCGCCGCGGCGGCGGTCGTCGACTCCGGCGGGCACGGGGGCGACGCGGCCGGCCCGCTCGTCGCGTCGGTGCTCGACGCACGCTGAGCGGTTGTCCGAAACGGGGTCGCATGGCCCGTACAGCCACCGCTAGCGTGCGGGCCATGACCAGTCCCGAGACCCACGCCCACCCCCGATTCTCCCCCTACGCCCTGGGGGCGTTGGGGGACCCCCAGCCCCTGCGCGAGCTGGGCCTCCAGGTCGAGGTACGCCGCTTCCCCCACGCCACGCGCACGGCCGCCGAGGCGGCCGCCGCGATCGGCTGCGACGTCAGCGAGATCGTCAAGTCGCTGATCTTCGAGGCGGACGGGGCGCCGGTGCTGGTGCTGATGGACGGCTCCTCACGGGTGGACGTGGAGCTGGTACGGCGCGAGCTGGGCGCGTCGGCCGTCAAGCGGGCGAACGCGGACCTGGTCCGCGAGACGACCGGATACGCGATCGGCGGCGTGCCGCCCTTCGGGCACCGCACGAGGACCCGGGTGCTGGCCGACCGCGGGGTGCTCGACCACGCCGTGGTCTGGGCGGCCGCGGGCACGCCGCACGCGGTGTTCCCGCTGGACCCCACGTCCCTGATCGCCCACGCGGGGGCCACGCTGATGGACGTGCGCGAGCGCACGGCGTGAGCCTTCTCGTCGCGGCCGCAGTCCTCATAGCCGCCGTCACGCACGCGAGCTGGAACGCGATCGCGCACCACATCGAGGACAAACTGATCGCCTTCACCCTGATCATGGGCGGGGCGGCGGTGATCGGTGCGGTGCTGGCCTGCTTCGCCCCGCTGCCCGACGCCGCCGCGTGGCCGTACCTGATCGCCTCGGCGCTGCTGCACATCGGCTACCACGCGCTGCTGATGCGGTCGTTCACGCTGGGCGACTTCGGCCAGGTGTACCCCATCGCCCGTGGCACGGCGCCGCTCGTGGTGACCGTCCTGGCGACGGTCTTCGTCGACGAGGCCCTGAGCGCGTGGCAGTTGACAGGTGTCGCGGTCGCCTCCTCCGGCCTGGTCGGCGTGGCCCTGTGGGGCATCCGGGACTCGCGCCCCCACTGGCCCGCGCTGCTGGCCGCGCTCGCGACCGGTCTCTCCATCGCCGCGTACACGATCGTCGACGGCATCGGAGTCCGTGCCTCCGGCTCGGCGATCGGCTACATCGCCTGGCTGATGATCCTGGAAGGCGTCCTCGTCCCGGCCTACACCTACCACCGCTACCGCGGCGCCCTGCTCCCGGCCCTCCGCCCGCACGCGGCCCGCGGCCTCCTCGGCGCCGTGCTCGCCATGACGGCGTACGGCCTGGTCCTGTGGGCCCAGACCCGCGCGCCCCTGGCCCCGATCGCCGCCCTGCGCGAATCGAGCATCATCGTCGGCGCGGCCATAGGCACCCTGTTCTTCAAGGAACGCTTCGGCGGCCCGCGCATCGCCGCGGCGGGGCTGATGGTGGTGGGCATCGGGCTGATGCTGCGGACGGGCTGACCGGGCGAGGCCCGCACAGGGGCACGGACGCCCCTCCCGGCCGGCCGCCAAACCGGCCTCAGGCACCTACCACATGACGGGGAGCCTTTCGGGGATCCGCTTCATGAACCCGGTCCGCCGGACGAGCTGCTCGATCGGGACCGCGAGCTGCAGCTGCGGCATCCGGTCGAGCAGCACCTCCAGCGCGATCTCCGCGTGCTTCTTGCCCAGCGCGGTGGCCGGGCAGTAGTGCTGTCCGCCGCCGAAGGACAGATGGGCGGTGTTGTTCCCGCGGTCGAGGTCCACGCGGTGCGGTTCGGTGAACACCTCGGGGTCGAAGGTGGCGCCGTCGACGAGGACCAGGACCAGCTCGCCCCTCTTCACCTCCATGTCGCCGAGCGTGACGTCCTCCAGGGCGAGGCGCGGCAGGCCGTCGCCGATCGACAGGTTGATGCGTCCTGAACGGGAGAGCCGCGACCGAGCGGCAGCGCGCGGTGTGTCTGCGGTACGTCTGCGCGGAAGCCCCGCTGTTCGCCGACCCGTACTCGGCGGCCATGCACTGCCACATCCTCGGCATCCCGAAGGCCGACGCACTTGGAGGAGAGGAACGCGTCCACGAGCTTGTCGCACGTGGCACGGAACTCCTGGTCCGTCCGGAGGAGTTCCTGGAGGTGGTCGTGGAGGGCGCGGTAGGCGGGGTTGCCCGCGAAGTCCGACATGGCGTGGGCGCGGAGTCCGCCGCCCCGGGGTCGACGGCCTCGACCGCGTTGGTCACCTTGGCCCGTACGCCGGGCAGGTTCTTGACGGCCTTGCGCCGGGCGTCGTCGGGGTCGTAGCCGGATGCCTCGTACATCTCGGCCACGTGCAGATCGGTGTGGACGAAGTCGACCCGGTCGAAGTGCGCGATCCCCCAGCGGGCGAGATCGATGACGCGCTGGGCCGAGAAGTAGCTGTTGCCCGGCGAGACACCGATCACGGCATGGTCGCCCGCGGCGTGGATCACCCGGCAGTGCGGAGTGAAGGGCTGGACTTGGAAGAGATCCGCCTCGTTCGTGGGCGGAATGAGTGACTGGCCTTCGAAGACGGTTGCAGTGGTCAACCTGAAAGCGTCCTTCGCGTCGCTGGTCCCGACGGAGCCTCGTGCTCCTGGTGTGGCGACGACGCCGTGAAGTTGGCGCCCGCACACAGAGAGTGTCAACGGGCGTCCAGAACGGGCACTTTGCCGTTCAGTCGGCCGAAAGAGCCTGCATGAAACCGGTGTTCACCGCCAGCAGGCCGCCGTCCACGCGCAGCGTCGTGCCCGTGATCCAGGAGGCGTCGGACGAGGCCAGGAAGGCGACCGCGGCCGCGATGTCCTCCGGGGTGCCCACGCGGCCCAGCGGGTAGACGTCGGCGAGGACCTCGAGATCGCCCTCACGGCCGTCCCAGGCGGGCGTGCGGACGGTGCCCGGGTTGACCTGGTTGACGCGGACACCACGGCGGGCGGCGTCGCCCGCGAGGGTGCGGGTGAGCGAGGCGAGGCCTGCCTTGGCCGCGCTGTAGGCGTGGTTGCCGAAGTCCTGCTCGGCGTTGACGGAGCCAATGTTGACGATGGCGCCGCGGCCGCCCGCCTTCGCGAGGTGCGGCAGCGCGGCGCGGGCGCAGCGGAAGGCTCCGGTGAGGACGACATCGAGGTCCCGCTGCCAGGTGTCGTCGGGCTGGTCCTCGAAGAGCGGGCTGTCGAGGGCGCAGCTGCAGGCGTTGTTGACGAGGACGTCGAGGCTGCCGAACTCCTCGACGGCGTACGCGACCGCCGCCTCGACGGCGGCGCGGTCGGCCACGTCACAGCGGAAGGAGGCGGCACGCGGAATCGTCCGGGCGGTGGCCGCTGCACGCTCCCCGTCGAGGTCGGTGACGAGGACGCGGGCGCCCTCGGACGCCAGTCTCCGCGCAATGGCCTCCCCGATGCCCTGGCCCGCTCCGGTGATCAGTACGCCGTATCCCTCGAAACGGTCCATTGCGTCCCCTTCCCGGCTCGGGCGCGGTCGCCCCGGCCCGTCCTCCCTGCCGGGGTCCGAGGGGCGTCCCCCGGAACAGCGCTGCCGTCGATCATGTCGCCGAACGCACCGCCCGCACCAGAGCCTGCGCACGGGGATCCGCCGTGACCCCCTTGCGCATGCCGTTCGTGACGTACCCGAGCGCGATGCCCGACTCGGGGTCGGCGAAGCCCAGCGAGCCGCCGCGGCCCGGGTGGCCGAAGGAACCGGGGCCGAGCAGCGGGGAGGCGGGGCCGTGGAGCATGTAGCCGAGGCCGAAGCGGGTGCCGACGACGAGGACACGGTCCGGGCCCGCCGACTCCTCGGTGCGGGCGAGGGTGACGGTGGCCGGGGCGAAGAGGCGGTGGCCGTCGACCTCGCCGATCGTCGCCGCGTAGAAGCGGGCGAGCGCGCGGGCCGTGGAGATGCCGTTGGACGCGGGGAGTTCGGCGGCGCGGTAGCGCGGGTCGTTCTCGTCAGGCAGCGGGGCGATCGCTCCGAAGGCCCGGCGGGTCAGGGACTCCGGGTCGCGGTAGGCCTCCGAAACGGACCGCTTGGGTCGCAGCTTCAGCCCGCCGCCCGCGGCCGTGGGCGGTTCCTCGAGCGGGCCGAGCCGGCCGACGCGGTGCGCTTCCTCGGCGGGCAGCCCGACCCAGAGATCCAGGCCGAGCGGTCGGGCCAGCTCCTCGGCGACCCAGCGGCCGAGCGTGCGGCCCGTGACCCGGCGGACGAGTTCCGACAGCAGCCAGCTGAACGTCTGCGCGTGGTAGCCGTGGTCGGTGCCCGGCTCCCAGGCCGGGGCCTGCGCGGCCACGGCCCGCGCCCCCGAGGTGCCGTCGGCGGCCTCCTCAGGGGTGAGGGATCGGTCGAGCACGGGCACCCCGACCCGGTGCGTCAGCAGATGCCGGACGAGCGCCCGCTCCTTGCCGGCCGCCTTGAACTCCGGCCAGTACGTCCCGACCGGCGCGTCCAGGTCCAGCTGCCCGCGCTGGTGCAGCAGCAGCGGTACGGCGGCGGCGACACCCTTCGTCGCCGAGCGGACGACCTGCGCGGTGTCCACGGCCCAGGGATCCGTCCCGTCGACGTCGCGCGTCCCGGCCCACAGGTCGACGACCTTCACGCCGTCCCGGTAGACGGCGACGGCGGCGCCGCGCTCCCCACGCTGCTCGAAGTTGCGTACGAAGGCGTCCCGGACCGGCTCGAAGCCTTCCGCCACCGTGCCCCGGACGTCCACGCCCCACGCTCCCTCTCCGGATCTGTTGCCCCCATGGTGCAACGTGGGCGGCCGGGTCCGGATTCCGGGTCGGTCACGGACTCAGCTCAGGACGATGGAGACGTCGATGTTGCCGCGCGTGGCGTTCGAGTACGGGCAGACCTCGTGGGCCGCGGCCACGAGCTTCGAGGCCAGCTCCTGGTCGAGGAGCGGCAGCGAGACGGCGAGCGAGACCGCGAGTCCGTAGCCGCGGGACTTGTTGGGGCCGATGCCGACCTTCGCCGCGACCGTGGAGCGGCCGAGATCGTAGCCCTCCCTGCGGCCGACGAGGACCAGCGCGTTGTGGAAGCAGGAGCTGTACCCGGCCGCGAAGAGCTGTTCCGGGTTGGTGCCCTCGCCGTCGCCGCCGAGTGCGGGCGGCATCGCGAGGCGCAGGTCGATCCGGCCGTCGTGGCTGGTGACGTAGCCTTCGCGGCCGCCGTGCGCGGTGGCCTCCGCGACATACATGATCTTCGTCGGCCGGGTGTCCTGGTCGGTCATGATCCTCCGCCCTCGCCTGCGTGGCATGCACACAAATACATCGCGCGCAATGTATCGGAGGACTCGGACGCTCTGTTACTCAGGGGTAGCCAAGCAGTCTGTCAGGCGTTCCGCGAGCCGGACGCCGGACCGGACGCGGAGCCGGACACGGACGCCCAGGCGGTCGCCGAGCGGGACGCGGGCGCCGGACCGGACGCCGGGCCGGACGCGGGCGCGGACGCCCAGGCGGTCGCCGAGCGCGACGCGGACGCCGAGCGGGACGCGGACGCCGGGCCGGACGCGGACACCGACGCACGCTCCGCGAGCCCGTGCAACTCGTCCCGCAGCCGCGCGATGTCCTCCGCGCCCATGCCGGTGCTCGCCAGCATCGACGCCGGCACGCGCGCTGCGGGCGCCCGCAGCGCCTCACCGCGCTCGGTGAGCACGACGCGCACCGAACGCTCGTCGGTCGCCGACCGCTCCCGCCGCACCAGCCCCGCCGCCTCCAGCCGCTTCAGCAGCGGCGAGACCGTGCCGTAGTCCAGGCGCAGGGCGGTCCCGAGCTCCTTCACCGGGATCTCGCCCCGCTCCCACAGCACCAGCAGCGCCAGGTACTGCGGATAGGTCAGGCCGAGTTCGTCGAGGAGCGGGCGGTACGCCGCCGTCACCGCGCGCTGGGCCGCGTACAGCGCGAAGCACAGCTGGTCGTCCAGCAGCAGCGATGCATCGGGAGCTGCGGCGGCCGGTTCCTCGTTCACGCGCCCATTGTCACAGCCCGCGGGTCGAAGCCGAACGGCAGCTCCAGCCTGTGGGCACGCATCAGTTCGGCGTCGCCGAGCAGGTCCTGCGTACGCCCGTCGGCCGCGATCACGCCCTCGCTGAGGATCACCGAGCGCGGGCACAGCTCCAGTGCGTACGGCAGGTCGTGCGTGACCATCAGCACGGTGACGTCCAACGACCTCAGGATGTCGGCGAGTTCGCGGCGCGATGCCGGGTCGAGATTGGACGAGGGCTCGTCGAGGACGAGGATCTCGGGCTCCATCGCGAGCACGGTCGCGACGGCGACCCGCCGGCGCTGGCCGAAGGACAGATGGTGCGGGGGGCGCTCCGCGTACTCCGCCATCCCGACCCGCCGCAGCGCCGTGGCCACCCGCTCCTCCAGCTCCGCGCCGCGCAGCCCCGCCGCCGCCGGCCCGAAGGCGACGTCCTCCCTGACCGTCGGCATGAAGAGCTGGTCGTCGGGGTCCTGGAAGACGATGCCGACCTTGCGGCGGATCTCGGCCATGTGCTGCTTGCCGACCGGCAGTCCGGCGACACTGACGCTGCCGGCGCCCCCGGTGAGGATGCCGTTCAGGTGCAGGACGAGGGTCGTCTTGCCGGCGCCGTTCGGGCCGAGCAGCGCGACGCGCTCACCGCGCGCGACGCCCAGGTCGACGCCGAAGAGGGCCTGGTGGCCGTCGGGGTAGGCGTACGCGAGGCCCTTGACCTCCAGCGACATGGTCATAGCGTCCAGCCAAGCAGACAGACCGCGAGAGCGGTGAGCGGGAGGGCGGCGGCCCGCGCCCAGTCGGCGCGGTCCGCGGTCACCTCGTCGATGACGGGCATCGTGCCCGCGTATCCGCGGCTGACCATGGCCAGATGCACCCGCTCGCCGCGCTCGTAGGAGCGGATGAACAGGGCGCCCGCGGACTTGGCGAGCACGCCCCAGTGCCGGACGCCGCGCGCCTCGAAGCCGCGCGAGCGGCGGGCGATGGACATGCGTCGCATCTCGTCGGTGATGACATCGCCGTAGCGGATCATGAACGAGGCGATCTGGACCATCAGCGGCGGCAGTTTGAGCCGCTGCAGTCCGAGCAGCAGGGAGCGCAGTTCGGTGGTCGAGGCGAGCAGCACGGAGGCGGCGACGCCCAGTGTCCCCTTGGCGAGGATGTTCCAGGCGCCCCACAGTCCGGGAACGGAGAGGGAGACCCCGAGCAGGTCGGTCCGCTCACCCGGCACGACGAAGGGCATGAGCAGCGCGAAGGCGACGAACGGGATCTCGATCAGCAGCCGCTTCAGCAGGAAGGCCGCCGGGACTCGGGCCGCGGCGGCGACCACGCCCAGCAGCACGGCGTAGAGACCGAAGGCCCAGACCGCCTCGCGCGGCGTGGAGGCCACCACGAACACGAAGCCGAGCGCCGCGGCGATCTTGCAGTGCGGAGGCAGCTCGTGGACCGGCGAGTGTCCGTGCCGGTAGAGCTTGTGGGCTCCCCCATGGCCTCCGGCATGGGAGGCACCCCCGTCCCGCGCCATGTCAGACCTCTTCGACGGTACGGCGACGGCGTACCACCCAGAACACACCGGTGCCGGCCGCGACCGTGGCGCCCACGCCGATCACACCCGCGAGCCCGCCGGAGAGCCTGGCGTTCCCGACGTCCTCGACGCCGTAGTCGGCGAGCGGTGAGTCGGCGGCGGCGTGGTCCTCGACCTTCCTGTCGATGCCCTGGTCGGCGGCGACCTTCTCCAGTCCGTCGGGGCTCGCGGAGGCGTAGAAGGAGACGAAACCGGCCAGGACGAGGGAGGCGGCGAGGCCCGCGATCCAGACGGGGCGCGCGGAGCCCGTGGACACGGGCGCGGCGGCGGACGCGGGCTCGGCGTCGACCAGCTTGCCGCCGACGCGCAGCTTGAGCGGGGCGGACAGCCCGCGCGCGCCGTGCACGAGGTCCGGGCGTACGGCGATGACGGCGCCGACCGTCAGCATCGTGATCACGGCCTCGCCGATGCCGATCAGGACATGGACGCCCACCATCGCGCTCAGCACCGTGCCGATCGGGACGTCGGTCGTGCCGCCGATCGCGTAGAGGAGCGTGAAGGCGGCGGCCGCGGCCGGCACGGAGACCAGCGCTGCCACGAACGACGCGACGGCCACCGAACGACGGCCGCGGGGCAGCACCTTCACCAGCACGCGGAAGAGGGCGTAGGCGACGGCGACCGTGACCACGCCCATGACGAGGATGTTCACGCCGAGCGCGGTGAGGCCGCCGTCCGCGAAGAGGATGCCCTGGAGCAGCAGGACGACGGCTATGCACAGCACGCCGGTGAAGGGGCCGACGAGGATCGCCGCCAGCGCGCCGCCGAGCAGGTGTCCGCTGGTACCGGCCGCGACCGGGAAGTTGAGCATCTGGACGGCGAAGATGAAGGCGGCGATGAGACCGGCCAACGGCGCCGTCCGCTCTCCCCCATGGCCTCCGGCATGGGAGGTACCCCCAAGTTCCCGCCGGGCCCCGCGCAGGCTGACGGCGACGGCACCGGCCGCGACGACCCCGGCGGTCGCGGAGACGGGCAGATTGATGAATCCGTCAGGAACATGCATGTGCGGGACTCCGCTTTCAGGCAGGGCTGGTCAACCGTCCGATGATGCCTCCTATTGCAAAGAGGTTGCAAGAGCGCCCCCTACACAAAAGCAAGGACAACGCCCAAGCCTTAACGCGGAAAATATGCGACATTAGATGACAAACAACGCCGAGGTGAGGAGCCAGTCGATGTCCCCCACTGTCGAGCGCCCTGCTGTCGAAGAGCTGGCGAAGGCCCGGATCGTCAACGACGCCCCTCACTACCGGCGCATACCGGTCGCCCTGCGCTACGACCCCGGGCAGGATCCCGCCGCCGTCCGCTTCGTCTTCCCGACCGGCATCGAGTGGACCTTCCCGCGCGAACTGCTGGAGACCGGTCTGCGCTCTCCCGCCCGCCGCGGCGACGTGAACGTCTGGCCGTGCGGCCGCGCCCAGGTCGTCGTCGAGTTCCATTCGCCGGAGGGTGTCGCGGTGGTCCAGTTCGACTCGCGTCCTCTCGTGCGCTTCCTGCGCCGGACGTACGCGGAAGTGGCCGCGCCCGCCACCAGGTCGTGACGGACACGGCCACCCTTCGGGCCTCCGGGATCAGACGCTGACGAGCTCCCGGTCCTCGTCGGAGCCGGAGTCCGAGCCGGAACCCGAGCCCGGCCCGGCGGCCGTGACGTCCTTCTTCCGCAGCTGCTCGCCCTCCACGTCCACGCTGGGCAGCATTCGGTCCAGCCAGCGCGGCAGCCACCAGGCCTTGTGCCCCAGCAGGGCCAGCACCGCCGGCACGATGGCCATCCGGACCACGAAGGCGTCGAAGAAGACGGCGATCGCGAGACCGAAGCCGATCATCTTCACCATCTGCTCGCTCGACCCGATGAAGCCGGCGAAGACCGCGATCATGATCACGGCGGCGGCGGTGACGACGCGGGCCCCGTGCCGGAAGCCGGTCACGATCGCCTGACCCGGCCGCTCCCCGTGGACGTACGCCTCACGCATCCGCGTGACCAGGAAGACCTCGTAGTCCATGGCGAGGCCGAAGACCACGCCCACCATGAAGATCGGCATCATCGACATGATCGGGCCGGTCTGCTCGACCCCGAAGACGGAGCCGAGCCAGCCCCACTGGAAGACCGCGACCACCGCGCCGAGCGCTGCGACCACCGAGAGCAGGAAGCCGAGCGCGGCCTTGAGCGGGACCAGGACGGACCTGAAGACCACCATCAGGAGCAGGAAGGCGAGACCGACGACGAGTGCCAGATACGGGATCAGCGCGTCGTTCATCCGCTGCGAGAAGTCGATGTTCATCGCGGTGCTGCCGGTGACGTGGACGTGGTCGCCGCTGACGTCCCGGATGGAGTGGACGAGGTCCTCGGTCTCCGTCGAGCTGGGCCGGTCCTTCGGGATGACGGTGATCATCGCCGTGTCGCCGGCCTTGTTGAGCGTGGCCGGGGTGACGGCCGCGACCCCGTCCAGACCGGAGATCTCCTTCGCGGTGCTGTCCGCCGCGGCCCTGCCGCCGTCGACCACGACGAGCAGCGGGCCGTTGAAGCCGGGGCCGAAGCCGTCGGAGAGCAGGTCGTACGCCCGGCGCTGGGTGGTGCTGGTGGGCTGCGAGCCGTCGTCCGGCAGGCCCATCTCCAGCGATGCGGCGGGTATGGCGATCGCGCCGAGACCCACGACACCCGCGAGCAGCACGGTGACCGGGCGGCGCAGCACGAAGCGGGCCCAGCGGGTGCCCATGTTGGGCTTCTCGCTCTCCGGCTTGCCGTGCTTGTGGGCGTCCTTGCTGTGCTTGTGGGCGTCGGCCTTGCGGTCCTTGCGGCCCTGCACCCGCTTGCCCGCGAAGCCCAGCAGGGCCGGGATCAGGGTGAGCGCGATGAGGACGGCGATCACGACCGTGCCGGCGGCGGCGAAGCCCATCTTGCTGAGCATCGGGATGTTGACGACGGCAAGGCCGACCAGGGCGATGACGACGGTCAGCCCGGCGAAGACGACGGCGGAGCCCGCCGTGCCCGCGGCCCGTCCGGCGGCCTCCTCGCGGTCCCGGCCCTCGGCCAGCTCGGCACGGTATCGGGAGACGATGAAGAGCGCGTAGTCGATGCCGACCGCGAGGCCGATCATGGTCGCGAGCGTGGCCGTGGTGGAGCCGAGGTCGAGGAGGTTCGCGAGAGCGGTGATGGTGGAGACACCGATGCCGACGCCGATGATCGCGGTGAGCAGCGGCAGTCCGGCGGCGACGAGCGATCCGAAGGTGATGACCAGGACGACGGCCGCGACGGCGACACCGATGATCTCGGTGGCCCCCGTCTCGGGCACGGTCTGGAGCGCGTCACCGCCGATCTCGACGGTCAGCCCCGCGGCCTTCGCCTCCGCGCCCGCTTCGGTGAGGGCCTCCCGGGTCTTCTCGGTCAGCTCCATCCCGCTGACCTTGTACGAGACCTGGGTGTAGGCGACGGTGCCGTCCCGGCTGACCGCCTTGGCCTGGTACGGGTCGACCACCGAGGCGACCTCGTCCGAACCGGACCTGAGCTCGGCGACGACCTTCTTGACGTCGGCCTTGTTGGCCGGGTCGGTCATCTTCCGCCCGTCCGGCGCCTTGAAGACGACGCGCGCGGTGGCGCCGTCGGCGTTCGTGCCCGGGAAGCGCTCCTCGAGGAGGTCGAAGGCCTTCTGCGCCTCCGTACCGGGGATGGAGAAGGAACTGGATGTGGCGGTGGACGCGGTGGCCGCGCCGACCCCGGCGATCGCCAGCAGGGCCACCCACACGAGGGCGACGAATCGGCGGCGCCGGAAGGCGAACCGCCCGAGTTTGTACAGGAACGTGGCCACGGGTACGGACTCCCGGTCAGGTCGTTGGGGCACAAAGAGGGCAGGGGTGACCAGCCCGACGACGTGAGCGGTGCGCGTCAGGTGGGACGTTGCGGGTGGTGTGTCGCGGGTGTTCTGGGGACAGCGGGCGGGGATTCAGGTGCTGCGGGCGGGGACACGCAGTGCGGGGAACACCACGACATCGATGCTGGGCCTGCCCGGGGAACAACCCCCGGACCCCCGGCCGGGACAGCCGGCCGCGGTCACCGGACACCCAGCGCGGGGAGCACCACCGCATCGATGCTGCGCCTGCCCGGGGAACAACCCCCGGACCCCCGGCCGGGACAGCCGGCCGCGGTCACCGGACACCCAGCGCGGGGAGCACCACCGCATCGATGCTGCG
>NZ_JBSFDW010000008.1:212337-272655 GCF_053594115.1 Streptomyces sp. NPDC001970
CGCCTGCCCGGGGAACAACCCCCGGACCCCCGGCCGGGACAGCCGGCCGCGGTCACCGGACACCCAGCGCGGGGAGCACCACCGCATCGATGTAGTCGCGCAGGAAGCCCTGACTCATGGGCTGGTCCTTGATCAGCGGGTGGGCCACGAAGGCGCCGACCAGCATGTGCGACATGAACTTCAGTGCGGGGTTGTCCGCGGAGATCTCGCCGCGGCCGATCGCCCGCTGCAGCATCGCGTCGAGACCGGTCATCTCGGGTTCGATGAACAGCTCACGCAGTGCCTGGAGCAGATCGTCGTTCTCGTGGACCGCCCGTGCGAGGCCCCGCATCAGCGCGGTGTCCCGCTCCATCCGGCAGTCGTCGGTCTGCGACACCATCTCGAGGAAGTCGCCGCGCAGGCTGCCGGTGTCGATCTGCGAGACGTCCACCGGCTTGCTGTGCCGCAGCGACATGGCCACCAGCTCCGGCTTGCTCCCCCACTGGCGGTAGAGGGTGGCCTTGCTGGAGCGGGTGCGGGCGGCGACGGCGTCCATGGTGAGGGCGTCGTAGCCGACCTCGCGCAGCAGGTCGAGCACGGCTTCGTACAGCTCGGCCTCGCGCTCCGGCGTGAGTCTGCTGCGTGCCATGACCGACCTTCCGAACGAAACGGTTTCGTACAGTATGAAGATACCCCGGGCTTCAGCGAAACGAAACCGTTTCGTACGTGTCCTGGGCCACAGCGACATCCACCGGCGGAAGTCCCCTCCACAAGTTGCCGGGCCCTGCGCACACGGAAAGCATTGGGGGGTGAGAGAAGACGTCGCGTATCTCCGCTTCCCGCATCTGCACGACGACTTGCTGTGCTTCGCGGCCGAGGACGATCTGTGGATCGCCCCCCTCGTCCCCGAAGGCGAGATCCCGGGCCGCGCGTGGCGGGTCACCGTCGACCGGACCCGGGTCGGCCACCCCCGCTTCTCGCCGGACGGCCGCCACATCGCCTTCACCACCTGGCGCAGCCTCGACCCCGAGATCCATCTCGCGCCGGTCGACGGTGGCCCCGCGCGGCGGCTCAGCTACTGGGGGTCGACCGACACCCGGGTCTGCGGCTGGGACCCGGACGGCAACATCCTCGCCGTCTCCTCGCACGGCCAGCCGTTCTCGTACTTCTCCTGGGCCTACAAGGTGTCCACGGACGGCGACCCCGGCAAGCGCCTCCCCTGGGGCCCGGTCGCGGACATCTCCGTCGCCGACATCGACGGCTGCCACCGCACGCTCCTGCTCACCGGCAAGCCGCCGCACGAGCCGGCGGCGTGGAAGCGGTACCGGGGCGGGGCGATGGGGCGGCTGTATCTGCACGGGGAGCGGCTGCTGCCGGACATCGGCGGCCATCTGGACTGCCCGATGTTCGTGGACGGCCGCATCGCCTTCCTCTCCGACCACGAGGGCGTCGGCAACCTCTACTCCTGCCTCCCCGACGGCACGGACCTGCGGCGCCACACCGACCACGACGCCTTCTACGCCCGGCACGCCTCCAGCGACGGGCGCCGGATCGTCTACCAGTGCGCGGGCGACCTGTGGATAGTCGACGACCTGGGACCGGACGCGGAGCCGCGCAAGCTGGACGTACGGCTCGAGGGTCCCCGCGCCGGACGACGGCGGTACCAGGTGCCGGCCGCCCACCACGTCGACGGGCTGTCGGTCGACACGACCGGCCGCGCCAGCGCCGTCTCCGTACGCGGCAGCCTGTACTGGCTCACCCACCGCGACGGCCCGGCCCGGACGATGACCGACACCCCGGGCGTGCGGGTGCGGCTCCCCGAGATGCTGGGCAGCGGCGGCCAGGTCGCGTACGTCACCGATGCCGAGGGCGAGGACGCGATCGAGATCGCGTATCTGCCGCGGGCGAGCGGCGACCGGGCACCGCGTCGGCTGGCCCCCGGAAAGGTCGGCCGGGTGCTCGAGCTGAAGTCGGACCCGGCAGGGGAGCGCCTCGCGATCGCCTCGCACGACGGGCGGCTGCTGCTCATCGACGCGGCCGAGGAGTCCGACGGCGAAGTGACGGAGCTGATCCGGTCCGACAACGGGCCGGTGCGCGACCTCGCCTTCTCGCCCCTCGGAAATTGGCTGACCTGGTCGCATCCGGGCATCGGACGCTCGCTGCGGCTGATCAAGATGGCGCGGCTCGACGGGCCGGGCCCCCGCACGATCGTCGATGTCACCAACGGCCGCTTCGAGGACGAGAATCCCGTCTTCACCCGCGACGGCCGCTATCTGGCCTTCCTGTCGTGGCGCGGCTTCGACCCGGTGTACGACGTGCACACCGGGGACCTGTCGTTCCCGCTGGGCTGCCGGCCCTATCTGGTGCCGCTGTCTTCCGCGACCCCGTCGCCGTTCGCGCTGCTGCCCGACGGGCGTCCCGCGGCCGGCGGCCTCGATCCGGTGGAGGCCGAGATCGGCGAAGGCGCGGCCATGGTGGAGGTGGAGGGCCTGGAGAACCGGGTCACGCCCTTCCCGGTGTCCGCGTCCAAGTACTCGGCGCTGTACCCCGTCCACGGCGGCGGTCTGGTCTGGCTGCGCTGGCCGATCTCGGGCGCGCTGGGCGAGACGTTCGCCAACCCCGCCGATCCCTCGCCCCGGCCGACGCTGGAGTACTTCGACATCACGAAGGCCCGTAAGACCGAACTCGTCCAGCATCTCGACTCGTTCGCGGTGAGCGGCGACGGTACGCGGCTGGTGGTCGTCGACGAAGGGGACCTGCGGGCGGTGCCCGCGACCGAATCCGGCGACAGCGACTCCACCGTCTACATCGACCTGCGCCGGATCATGCACGAAGTGGATCCGGCGGCGGAGTGGCGGGGTGCGTACGAGGAGGCGGGGCGGCTCATCCGCGCGTACTTCTGGGAACCGGACATGTGCGGCATCGACTGGGACGGCGTGCTGGCGCAGTACCGTCCGCTGGTCGAACGGGTCGCGTCCCCCGACGAGTTCGCCGATCTCCTGCGCGAAGTGCTCGGCGAGCTGGGCACGTCGCACGCGTACGTCACCCCCGCGCGCCGCAACGAGGGGCCGCCGCACTACCAGCGGGCGATCGGGCTGCTGGGCGCCAACCTCGCGCACCGGGAGGAGGGCTGGGTCGTCAGACGGATCCTGCCCGGTGACTCGTCCGACTCCAAGGCGCGTTCCCCGCTCGCCGGAACGGGCATCCGCGACTGTGCCGTGCTGACGCATGTGGACGGGCTGCCCGTGGATCCGGTCGCCGGTCCGTATCCGCTGCTGGCGGCGGCGGGCGGCACGACCGTGGAGCTCACCTTCCAGCCGGCCGACGGCGAGGGCCCGCCGCGCCGGGTCGCGATCGTGCCGCTGGTGGACGAGCGTCCGCTGCGCTACCAGGACTGGATCGCGAAGCGCCGTGAGGTCGTACGGGAGATCAGCGGCGGCAAGTGCGGGTATCTGCACATCCCGGACATGGGCGGCTCGGGCTGGGCCCAGTTCAACCGTGATCTGCGGAAGGAAATGTCCCGCCCGGCGCTGATCGTGGACGTACGCGGCAACGCGGGCGGCCACATCAGCGAGTTGGTCATCGAGAAGCTGATCCGCCCGATCCTGGGCTGGGACCTGACGCGCAACGCCCAGCCCGTCTCGTACACGTCGAACGCACCGCGCGGCCCGGTCGTCGCGCTCGCCGACGAGGCCACCTCGTCGGACGGCGACATGATCACTGCGGCGTTCCGGCTGCTGGGCCTCGGCCCGGTGGTCGGCCAGCGCACCTGGGGCGGGGTCGTCGGCATGACCGGGCGGCACCGGCTCGGTGACGGCACGGTGATCACGGTGCCGATGAACGCGGCGTGGTTCGACGCGTACGGCTGGTCCGTCGAGAACCACGGCGTGGACCCGGACATCTTCGCCGAGCGGCCGCCGCTGCACTGGGCCGAGGGCAAGCGCACGGACCTGGAGACCGCGGTCCAGGTCGCCCTCGACCGCCTCGAACAGCATCCGGCGGCGACCCCGCCCGGCTACGACAAGGTCCCGGACCGCCGTCGGCCGAAGCTCCCGCCGCGGGCCTGAACCTCTGCAGAACACGGCACCCTGACTCCGCGGGCCCGACTTGCGGGCCTGAACCTCTGCAACACGGCACGCGGAAGGGGCACACCCCGTGCACGGGGTGTGCCCCTTCCTCAGCCTCGGACGTCAGGCGTCGTAGTCCTGGTCGAAGCGGTCATCGGCCTCCCGCTGGAGCCGGCGCGTCTCGTCGTTCGCCTCACGCTGCTTCGAACCCTGCTGCTGCGAGCGCTGCTGAGCACGCTCCTGCGGCGACTTCTGCGGGGTCCTGCCCTGCGGCGCGTGCTGCTTCTGCGAACGCTGCTGAGAGCGCTGCGACGCTTCGTCCTTCGCGTTGCCCGTCTGCTTGCCCTGCTCCGCGAGACGACCCGCCTTGTCCTTGAACTGCTCCTGGATGCCCATCTGGTTCACTCCTAGAAGGGTGTGAGAGGTGAGGGGCCTTTGCAGGCCCCCCGGGCCTCGACCAGCCTGGCATGCACGGACATGGCTCGCATTTCGATCAGTTACGCTGCGTACGCCCGCTGTGTTCCTGCTCGTCGGCCGCGCCGCCGGCGCCCACCAGCCCCTTGCTCACCCCCGACAGCCGGGGCTCGAAGCGCCGCATCTCGCGCTGTCCGACGGTCGCGATCAGACTCGGCAGATATCCGCGCACCGACTGCATCCCGCGCAGCCACCACTGCGCGTACACATGCGCCGAGCGGCGCTCGATCCCCGCGACGATCCGGTCCACGGCCGGCCCGAGCGGATACGTACGGTTCGCCGGCCACGGCAGCCGCTGCCGCAACTCCCGCATCACGGAGTCCTGGTCGGCGCCGCGGACCATGTCCGTGTCCGTCCAGGACAGATAGCCGACCCCCACCTTGACGCCCCTGTACGCGACTTCGGCCCGCAGGGAGTGCGCGAACGCCTCCGCGCCCGACTTGGACGCGCAGTACGCCGTCATCATCGGGGCCGGGGTGATCGCGGCGAGCGAGGCGATCTGCAGGAAGTACCCCCGGCTCTCCATCAGCACCGGCAGGAAGGCACGCGCGGTGACCGCGCCGCCGACGAGATTGACCTCGACGACGCGCCGCCACGCCTGCGGATCGGACTCCGCGAAGGGCCCGCCCGCCGCCACTCCCGCATTGGCGACGACGATGTCGACCTTGCCGAAGCGCTCCTTGACCTCCTGCGCGACCCGGGCCATCGCCTCGTGGTCGGTGACATCGGCATGCCAGTGGTCGCAGTCGGTGTGCAGCCGCCCGGCGACCGCCTTCAGCTCCTCCGGCTCCAGACCCACGAGCGCGACCTTCGCCCCGCGCGCGGACAGCTTGCGGGCCAGGAGCTCACCGATGCCGCGCGCCGCACCCGTGACGACGGCGACCTGTCCGTCCAGGCTGACCCTGCTCATACGGCTGTCTCCTTCTGCTTCAGGTACACGTCCACCAACGTCCGGATCTGGGCGCTGACCGCCTCCGGAGCCTCCACCGGCGTCATGTGCCCCATACCGGCGAGCTCGACGAGGCCGACGCACTCGGGCAGGGCGGCCACCAGCGCGCGGGCGTGGACGATCGGGGTGAGCCGGTCGGCGGTTCCCGCCACGACGGCCGTGGGCACGGTCAACTCCCGTACGTCCGCGTCGAGGTCGAGCTCGGCCAGTACGTGCGCCCAGGCCACCCGGGTCGGGCGCGGGCAGGCGTGCACGATCCGGGCGCACTCGGCGATCCTGTCCGGTGCCGCGCCGGGCCCCATCGTCCCGTACCGCAGGATCCGCTGGGAGAGCGGAGTGACCGGGCCCAGCGGGGCGCGCGAGCCGAGGATCGCGCGGGTGATCCGGGTGCGTGCCCGGCCCGGCCGCATCGGGACCACCAGCGACTCGGCGACCAGCCGGGATGCGCCGGTGCTGCACAGCAGCACGGCGGCGGCGTGCTCCGCGAACTTCGGCCGACCTGCCGCCGCCATGAGCGTCATCCCGCCCATGGAGTGGCCGGCCAGCACCGCCTTCGTGCCGGGTTCGAGCGCGGCGGCGAGCACGGCCTCCAGATCGTCGGCGAGGGCCTTCGTGCTGTGTCCGCCCTTCGGGACGGCGGGCGTACGGCCGTGTCCCCGCTGGTCGTACGCGATCACGCGATGATCGGCGGCCAGGTCCCGTATCTGCGCCGCCCAGAAGTGGGTGGAGCAGGTCCAGCCGTGGGAGAGCACCACGGCGGGCGCGTCCTCGGGGCCGTGCATTTCCACATGGATACGGGCGCCGTCGGCGGAGACGGCCGTCAGTTCGCCTGCGGCGACGGGCGGGGCGGGTGCCGCTCCCACGGACCTCTTCATGAGCCGGCTCACGCGCTCTCCTCCCCCACGGTCGCGGCGACGGTCCCGGTCGCCTCACGGGGCCGGGGCGGGCGGATCACCTCGTACTCCGCGAGGTCCACCTCCCGTGTCTCGCGCCGGAACTCCCCTGTCGTCCCCGGCCAGATGGTGGTGTTGCGGCCGCTCGCGTCCAGGTACCAGCTGGTGCAGCCGCCCGTGTTCCACACGGTGCGCTTCATCCGCTCCTGCACGCGCCGGTTCCACGCCCCGACGGCGGACTGCCGTGCGCCGAGCGCGACCCGGCCCCCGAGGACGCCCAACTGCCGCACATAGTCGGCCATGTAGTTCAGCTGGGACTCGATCATCAGGATCATCGAGCTGTTCCCGAGGCCGGTGTTGGGCCCGATGATCGTCATCCAGTTGGGGAACCCGGCGGCGGTCGCGCCCCGCAGTGACTCCATGCCGCCCTTCCACGCCTCCGCGAGCGTGATCCCGTCGGCGCCCACGACCCGCTCGGCGATCGGCATGTCGGTGACATGGAATCCGGTGCCGAAGATGATCGCGTCGACCTCGGTCTCCGTCCCGTCGGCGGCCACGACCGTCGAGCCGCGCACCTCGGTCAGCCCCGACGCGACCACGTCGACATTGGGCCTGGCCAGCGCCGGGTAGTAGTCGCTGGAGAGCAGGATCCGCTTGCAGCCGATGCGGTACGAGGGGGTCAGCTTCGCCCGCAGCGCCGGGTCCTTGACGGACTTCGCCATGTTGGCCTTGGCGAGGGACTCGATCAGCCCGAGCTGGTTCGGCCGCTTGGTGAACGCGCTGACCTGCAACTCCCTGATGCCCCAGAGCAGTCCGCGGCGCGCGGTCCCGGTGAGCGGCAACTGCCTGTGCAGCCAGCGCTCGACTCCGGTGACCCGGCGGTCCATGCGCGGCATCACCCACGGCGGGGTGCGCTGGAACAGCGTCAGCTTCCCGACCTCCGGCTGGATCGAGGGCACGATCTGGATCGCGGACGCGCCGGTCCCGATCATCGCGACCCGCTTGCCGCGCAGGTCGTAGTCGTGGTCCCAGCGGGCCGAGTGGAAGACCTTGCCGGGGAATTCGGCCAGTCCCGGGATCTCGGGGACCTTCGGGTCGGACAGCGGCCCGGTCGCCGAGACCACGACATCCGCGGTCAGGGTCCCGCCGGAGGTCTCGATCTCCCAGCGCAGCTCGTCGCCGTCCCAGCGCATCATCGTCACTTCGTGACCGAAGCGGATGTGCGGGCGGAGCCGGAAGGTGTCGGTGACGTGCTCCAGGTACGCCCGGATGTGCTCCTGGCCGGAGAAGGTGCGCGGCCAGTCGGGGTTGGGCGCGAACGAGAACGAGTAGAGGTGGGACGGTACGTCGCAGGCGCACCCGGGATAGCTGTTGTCCCGCCAGGTCCCGCCGACCGAGTCCGCCCGCTCGAGGACGACGAAGTCGGTGATCCCCTCGCGGCGCAGCCGGACGGCCGCGCCGAGGCCACCGAAACCGGATCCGATCACCGCCACTCGTACGTGCTCGTACTGCTGGCCCATGACGCCGCCTCCCGCAGAATTCCCGTGACTCCGCTGAACCTTGCCAGCAATCACTGGCATGGTGGGGAGGGTAGAGCCTCTGCATACCGAGCGGTAGGGGTCGAACCAAAGCTGTTCCCATCAGCGACCTCCGGCCGCGGGTACCGCCGGACAACATAGGCTTCGGCTGTGGCAGAAGTACGCGAGTACCGCATGGAGGAGCTGGCCGAGGCGGCCGGCATCACGGTGCGCACCCTGCGCTTCTACCGCGAGCGCGGACTGATCCCGCCACCGCGCAGGGAGGGCCGTATCGCCTGGTACGACGACCACCACCTGGCCCGCCTGCGCACCATCGCCGCCCTGCTGGAACGCGGCCACACCCTCAGCGGAATCGCCGACCTCGCCGCCGCGTTCGAGAGCGGCCGCGACGTGGGCGAGGTCCTGGGCCTCGGTGAACCCACCGAGGAGACCCCGGTCCGCCTCACCCCCGAGGAGCTCGCCGACCACTTCGAGGGCGAGGTCACCCCCGAGAACCTCGCCGCGGCCCTCGACCTCGGCTATCTCGCCACCGACGGCGAAGAGATCGTCCACATCAGCCGCCGCCTGCTCGACGTCTCCGCCGCCCTGGTCAGGGAGGGCGTCCCGCTCGCCGCCGTCCTGGCCGCCGGCCGCGAGGTCCGGGTGCACGCGGAGGCCCTGGCCTCCCTCTTCACCGACCTCCTGCACGCCCACACCGCCGCAGACGACATCGAACGCCTCCGCCCTCTGGCGAAGAGCGTGGTGGACGCGGAACTCTCCATGGCCCTCGACCGCCGCCTGCGCCACGAGCCATGACCCGCCCGGCACGTGCGGCCGAACGCGGGCCCGCACGTGCCCGCCGGGCGCCCGATGACGGACACCCGGACCGAACGGACGGCCCGGTCCTCCTCGAGGGTCCGAGGGCTTGCCCCCAGGTCGGGAAGGGGCGAGGCTGCGTCGATGCGTGGCGGCTCCGCCGCGTGGCGCCCGCCGCAGGCCGCCCCGGACGCGGACCCGGCGACCGGACCGCCCAGGTCCGTAGTTCGCAGGTCCCTCGTTCGTGAAGATCGAGCGGTCGCAGCCGGTCAAGCAGCGGTCGACTTGGGTGCGCACGTATCCCTGTCCGCTCGACAGCGGCCGGGAACGGGCAACGATCACGCGTCGAGCCGTCACTAACAGGTGACCTGCGAAGTCCGGGCCTAGACCTCGAAGACCGCCGTCACCGGCGCATGGTCGCTCCACCGCTCACCATGACTCGCCGCCCGCTCCACGTACGCCTTCACGCACTTCCCGGCCAGCCGCGGCGTCCCGACCAGCAGGTCGATCCGCCACCCCGTGTCGTTGTCGAAGGCCCGGCCGCGGTACGACCACCACGAGTACGGCCCCTCCTGCTCGGGATGCATCGCCCGCACGACGTCCACGTACCCCGCGCCGCCCTCGCCGTCGTCGTACACGCGGCCGAGCCACTCGCGCTCCTCCGGCAGGAATCCGGAGTTCTTCCTGTTGCCCTTCCAGTTCCTGAGGTCGGCCTCCCGGTGCGCGATGTTCCAGTCGCCGCACACCAGCACGTCACGACCCCCGGCCGCCGCCCGCTCCCTCAGGGCCTTGAGGTACGGCAGGTACGCGTCCATGAATCGGAACTTCTCGTCCTGCCGCTCGGTGCCGACCTCGCCCGAGGGCAGATAGAGGCTCGCCACCGTGACACCGGGCAGGTCGACCTCGACGTAGCGGCCGCTGCCGTCGAACTCCTCGCTGTCGAACCCGGTCCGCACGGCGTCCGGCTCGCGCCGCGAGTAGACGGCGACGCCCGCACGGCCCTTCACGGCGGCGGGCACGTGGACCACGTGCCAGCCGTCGGGGGCGCGGACCTCCTCGGGGAGTTGGTGCGCCTCGGCCCGAACCTCCTGCAGGCACACCACATCGGCGGACGTCTGCGCCAGCCACTCGACGAAGCCCTTCTTCGCGGCGGCACGCAGACCGTTGACATTCACGGTGGTCACGGTGAGCATCCCGGCACAATATCCGAGAGTCACGACCTGCATACATGTACGATGTGGCGCATGGATATCCGGCCGACCGCTTTCGACCACCCCGACGCCGTCAAACTCAACGACCAGGTGCAGCTCGAATACGTCGCGCGCTACGGCGACGGGGGCGATGTCACACCGCTCGACGCGTCGATGTTCCGCCCGCCGCGCGGACTCTACCTGCTCGCGTACGACGAGCTGGGCCGCCCCGTCGCCACCGGCGGCTGGCGCTCTCAGGACAGGAACGACGAAGGGTACGAGGACGGCGACGCCGAGCTGAAGCGGATGTACGTCGTCCCGGAGGCGCGCGGCCTGGGCCTCGCCCGGCACATCCTGGCGGCACTGGAGGAGGACGCCCGCGCCGCCGGCCGGACCCGGATGGTGCTGGAGACCGGCACGGCCCAGCCCGAGGCGATCGGGCTGTACACGTCGAGCGGCTACGAACTGAGCGCGAAGTTCGGCCACTACCGGGAGTACGAGAACAGCCGCTGCTTCGCGAAATCGCTCACGCCATGACCCGACCAGGGCCCGACGACGACCTGGCAATGACCTCGCAATGACCTGACGCGCTCCTGACAGAACCTGTGCCTCCGTGGCACCCTGCCTCACGCACGCCGATCCGCACCGTTCTCATCCCCACACCTGCCACGGCAGAAGGAGACATGCGTGAGACGCCATCGCACAGCCGCAGGCATTCTGTCAGCCGTCGGAGCCCTGCTCACGGGCGGCCTGACGACCGCCAACGCGGCCACCCCCGCACCGGTTTCGGCCCACAGCGTCCCGGCCGCCGCACAGCAAACGGCGGCCGCCTTCTGGACCGCGGACCGGATGCGGAGCGCCACCCCGCTCGACCTGCACCTCGGCACGAGCGCGCTCAAGGCCCTCAAGGCCCCGAAGCCCGGCGGTGCCACGACAACCGTCGCGCCCACTCCCGTCGGCGTCGGGCCCACTCTCGCCGCCGTCGCCCCCACCGCCTTCCCGCAGGCGGGCGGCCCCTGGACGGGTGGCGGCGCCGTCGTGAAGACCTCCGGCCGGGTGTTCTTCACCTTCCAGGGCCGTACGGCATCCTGCTCCGGGAACGCCGTGACCAGCCAGAACGCCAGCACGGTCATCACGGCCGGGCACTGCGTCAAGTACCAGGGCAGCTGGCACACCAACTGGGTCTTCGTGCCCGCGTACGACAACGGCCAGGCCCCGTACGGCCAGTGGGCCGCATCGAAGACGCTCACCACCCCGCAGTGGGAGGCGGGCGAGGACATCAACCACGACATCGGCGCAGCGGTCGTCGCCCCGCTGAACGGCCAGAAGCTCACCTCGGTCACCGGCGCGCAGGGCATCCGGTTCAACGGCGGCTACAACAAGCAGATGTACGCCTTCGGCTTCCCGGCCGCGTCCCCGTACGACGGCACGAAGCTGATCCACTGCAGCGGGAACAGCTCACGCGACTTCCTTTTCTCGCAGGACCACAGCCTGGGGTGCAACATGACGGGCGGCTCCAGCGGCGGTCCCTGGTTCACCGGCTTCAGCGAGACGGCGGGCACCGGTCTGCAGGTCTCGGTGAACAGCTTCGGCTACACCTTCCTGCCGAACCGGATGTTCGGCCCGTACTTCGGCAATGAGGCGAAGGCGCTGTACGACAAGGCGCAGGTGTCCTGAACCCCGGTGTGGCCGGCGGGGCGCACCCCTCGCCGGCCGCACCCGGCGCCCCGCACCGGCGCGGTGGCGGGAAGGCAGCCGGAAGGCGGCGGGTCCCTCGACGGGCCCGGAGGGGACCGAACGCCCGCACGACCATGGACGCGACTCGTCCCGCACCGCGAGGATCTCCCGCATGGCGACGACACCGCACTGGGCGGACTTCCAGTACGAGATCTATCTGAACGGCATGACGGGCGCCGTTCCACGGCTGCCCACCGATCTGACCCGGCTCGAGGAACTGGCCGAGCACCGCCTCGGCCCCGGCCCGTTCGGCTACGTGGCGGGCAGCGCGGGCAGCGGCAGCACCGCGCGCGCCAATCGAGCCGCCCTCGACCGCTGGCGAATCGTGCCGCGCATGTTGCGCGACGTGCACGAGCGGGACCTCGCGGTGGAGATGCTGGGGCGGACGATCCCGGCCCCGGTGGCCCTCGCGCCCGTCGGCGTACTGTCGATCATGCACCCGGACGCGGAGCCGGCCGCCGCGCGTGCGGCCGCCGCACGCGGAGTGCCGTACATCCTGTCCTCGGCGTCGAGCACGCCGATGGAGCAGGTCGCCGAGGCGATGGGCGGCGGGGAGCGGTGGTTCCAGCTGTACTGGGCCAAGGACCGCGAGGTGACGGCGAGTTTCCTGGCGCGGGCGAAGGCGGCCGGGTTCACGGCGCTGATCGTCACCCTGGACACTCCGCTGCTGGCCTGGCGGCCCCGCGACCTGGACCAGGCGTATCTGCCGTTCCTCCACGGCGTCGGCACGGCGAACTACTTCTCCGACCCCGCCTTCCAGGCCGGTCTCGCCAAGCCCGTGCACGAGGATCCGAACGCGGCCGTGATGCACTTCGTGGGCATGTTCGCCGACCCGGCCAAGACCTGGCCGGACCTCGGCTTCCTGCGCGAGCACTGGGACGGCCCGATCGTGCTGAAGGGCATCCTGCACCCGGACGACGCGCGCCGCGCGGCCGACGCGGGCATGGACGGGGTGGTGGTCTCGAACCACGGCGGGCGCCAGGTGGCGGGTTCCGTGGCCGCGGCGGACGCGCTGCCGCGGGTCGTCGAGGCGGTCGGCGACCGCCTGACCGTACTCTTCGACAGCGGCATACGCACGGGCGACGACATCTTCAAGGCCCTCGCGCTGGGCGCCCGCGCGGTGCTGCTGGGCCGCCCGTACGCGTACGGCCTCGGCCTCGACGGGCAGGCGGGCGTCGACCACGTCATCCGCTGTCTGCTGGCCGAGTTCGACCTGACGCTGGCGCTGTCGGGCCACGCAGGTCCGGGTTCGCTGACCGCCGACGACCTCGTCAGGGAGTCCGCATGAGCACGGGCACGGGCACGAGCACGAGCACGGGCAACCTCGCCTCCGGCGGCGCCGGCCCCAAGAACGTCCTCGCCGTCATCTCCCCCCACGTCGGGGGCCGTACCGCCGGGGCGGCCCTCGCCGGTCTGCTGCCCGGCGCCCGGGTGACGGTCGTCGAGACGACGGACGAGGACCCCGCCGCCCTGCGGGACGCGCACGTCGTCATCACCGGGCTCGGCCCGGTGACCGCCGGCCACATCGCCGCCGCCCCCGCGCTGGAACTCGTCCAGTGCGCGAGCCACGGTTACGACTACGTCGACCTGGACGCCGCCCGCGCCCGTTCCGTGGCCGTCTGCACCATCGGCTCCAGCGACGCGGAGAGCCGATGCGTGGCCGAGCAGACCTTCGCCCTCATGCTCGCCCTCGCCAAACAGCTGATCCCCGCCCACACCGCCCTCGTCGACGCCGACTGGGCACTTCCGCGCCTCCAGCAGTCCCTCACCGAACTGTCGGGCAAGACACTGGGCATCGTCGGGCTCGGTCACATCGGCGAGGAAGTCGCCCGCCGCGCGGTCGCGTTCGACATGAAGATCCTCTACTCCGGCCGCAACCGTGTGCCGCAGCAGACCGAGGCCCGCCTCGGCGGCGCCCGTCACGTCCCCCTCGACGACCTCCTGCGCGCGTCCGACTACGTCACCCTCCACGCCCCGCTGACCGACGACACCCGTCACCTCATCGACGGCGCTCGCCTCGCCCTCCTCAAGCCGACGGCCTTCCTCGTCAACACCGCCCGCGGCGCGCTCGTCGACCAGGACGCCCTGGCCGACGCCCTGGCCTCGGGCACCCTGGCGGGCGCGGGCATCGACGTCTTCGACCCCGAACCCCCGACCGCGGCCCTCCGCCTGCTCAGCTCCCCGAACGTCGTCCTGTCCCCGCACGTCGCCGGGGTCACCCGCGAGACGCTGGTCCGCATCGCCCTGGCGGCCGTCCAGAACGTGATCGGCCACATGGACGGCAAACCGCTGCGGGACGTCGTGGCGTAGCCCGCCGCTCCGGCGGCCGCCGGCTCGAGGCACCGGCGGCCGCTGCCGTTCGCGGCCACGGGTCACCGGTCACCGGCCACCGGCCACCGGCAGAGGGCGGCGGAGGACGAGGGCCATTGGAGAACTGCGGCCCGGGGCGTTCGCCGTCCGTATCCCGGGCGGTCATGGGGCGTCCGCCGGGAGGTACCCCGCGCGCGCTGTCCTTGGGGCGCTTCTCGCCAGTTCCCTACTAGCAGAGGTCACCTCACCCATGGCAGAACTCAACCGCCGTCGCTTCCTGCAGTTGGCGGGTGGCGCCACCGCGCTCACCCTTCTGTCCGACAGCATCGCCAGGGCTGCCGCCATCCCCGCCCAGGGCAGCACCGGGACCCTCCAGGACGTCGAGCACATCGTCGTCCTGATGCAGGAGAATCGCTCCTTCGACCACTACTTCGGTGCGATGAAGGGCGTACGCGGCTTCGGCGACCCGCGCCCCGTCACCCTGCCCAGCGGCAAGTCCGTGTGGAACCAGGCGGACGGCAAGAAGGTGACGCTGCCGTTCCGGCCCCCGAGCGACGACCTCGGCATGGAGTTCCTCCAGGGCCTCAACCACGACTGGGCGGGTGGCCAGAAGGCGTTCAACCACGGCAAGTACGACCAGTGGGTGCCGGCGAAGACCGCCACCACCATGGCGTACCTGACGCGCGAGGACATCCCGTTCCACTACGCGCTCGCCGACGCCTTCACCATCTGCGACGCGTACCATTGCTCCTTCATCGGCTCCACCGACCCGAACCGCTACTACATGTGGACGGGCCACACCGGCAACGACGGCAAGGGCGGCGGCCCGGTTCTCAACAACGCCGAGGCCGGGTACGACTGGACCACGTACCCCGAGCGTCTCGAAGCGGCCGGGATCTCCTGGAAGATCTACCAGGACATCGGCGACGGCCTCGACGCCGCCGGCCACTGGGGCTGGATCGACGACGCCTATCGCGGCAACTACGGCGACAACTCCCTGCTGTACTTCAACCAGTACCGGAACGCCCAGCCCGGCAACCCGCTGTACGAGAAGGCCCGCTCGGGCACCGACGCGTCGAAGGGCGACGGCTTCTTCGACGTCCTCCGCGCCGACGTCCAGGCGGGCCGGCTCCCGGGGGTCTCCTGGATCGCCGCTCCCGAGGCGTTCTCGGAGCACTCCAACTGGCCCTCCAACTACGGCGCCTGGTACATCGCACAGGTCCTCGACGCCCTGACGTCGGACCCCGACGTGTGGGCCCGTACCGCCCTGTTCATCACCTACGACGAGAACGACGGCTTCTTCGACCACGTCGTGCCGCCGTACGTGCCGGCGTCCGCGGCCCAGGGCCTGTCCACGACCCCGACGGCGCTGGACTGGTTCCCGGGTGCGTCCGGCTATGTCGCCGGACCGTACGGCCTCGGTCCCCGCGTACCCATGCTCGTCGTCTCCCCCTGGAGCACCGGCGGCTACACCTGCTCCGAGACCTTCGACCACACCTCGATCGTCCGCTTCATGGAACGCCGCTTCGGGGTTCAGGAACCGAACATCTCGCCGTGGCGGCGCGCCGTATGCGGCGACCTGACCTCCGCCTTCGACTTCGCGCGTACGGAGACGGTGCCGGCCGAACTGCCGCCGACCGCCGGCTACTACCCGCCGGACAACGACCGTCACCCCGACTTCCTGGCCCCCGCCCCGGCCGTCGGCGCGATGCCCCGGCAGGAGCCGGGCACCAAGCCCACCCGCCCGCTCGCGTACGCGCCGTACGTGGACGGTTCCGCGGACATCACCACCGGCAAGTACCGGCTCACCTTCAGCGGCGGGCACGACGCCGGCGCCCCGTTCTACGTCACCTCGGCGAACCGCACCGACGCGCCCTGGACGTACACGACCGAGGCGGGCAAGTCGATCGCGGACAGCTGGAACACGAAGTACTCGAAGGGCGTCACGGACCTGACCGTCCACGGCCCGAACGGCTTCCTGCGCCGCTTCCGCAACCCGGGGAAGACCGCGGGTCCCGAGGTCACCGCCCGCCACAACGCGGCCACCGGCAACCTCGACCTGACCTTCACCCATGCAGGTACGACAGACGCGCGGCTCACCGTCACCAACGCCTACACGGGCACTCCGCGGACCTTCACGGTCCGCAAGGGTGCGACGGTCACGCACTCGGTCGACCTGAGCACCTGCCGCAACTGGTACGACGTGACGGTCACCTCCACCACCTCGTCCGACTTCCTCCGCCGCTTCGCGGGCCACGTCGAAACCGGCGCCCCGGGCCTGTCCGACCCGGGCATCCTCACCGCCTGATCCGGTCCTCGGCCGTCTGCAGCACGCGCCGCTCCAGCACCGCGAGGTGCTCGGGGCGGCGCGTGCGCGCATGCCTGAGCAGCATGTCCCGCGCCGTCGCACCGACCCGCCGCTTCCGTCTCCATGACACCCGGCACACCTGCGGGTCACTGCTCGTCGCCCTCGACGTGCACCCGCGCATCGCGATGCAGATCCTTCGGCACAGCAAGACCGCGGTGACGATGGAGGTCTACACGCACATCCCGTCCGAGGCGACGCGCAAGGCGCTGCGGAAGTTCGGCAAGCACCTGGACGGGCGGGATCGGAAGCACTTGCTGTACTTCGCTGCTGTACGGCACGACAAAGCCCCTGCCGGATCTCTCCGACAGGGGCTTTGACCTGTTGTGGACCTGAGGGGATTTGAACCCCTGACCCCCTCGATGCGAACGAGGTGCGCTACCAGTCTGCGCCACAGGCCCTTGCAACGAGTGAAACCTTAGCATCCCGATCGGGGTGCTTGGAAATCCGTTCCTCGCTGGTCAGAGGAGCAGGGTTTCCCAGGTGTCACTCGTTGGCCGCGCGGGGGCGGTCCTCGTCGGCGTACTGGTCGAAGAGGGGGGTGCGACCGTGGTCGCGGGTGCGGCGGGGTGAGGTGGTGCGCTGGCGCGGGGGGGCCGGTGCGGAGGGTTCGGCCGGGGAGGAGCGGGCCGAGCTCCAGGTTTCCGGGTCCGTGACATCGATGCCGCTGGTGGCGCGCGGGGCGACCGGGGCCGTGACGTACGTCGGGAGGGGAACCGGGACCGGGTCCCAGCTGTCGCCGCGGGCCGGCGGGCCCGGGTCGCGCTGCTGGTCGACCCACTCGGCGTGGTCGGTCTGCTCGACCAGGGCGCGGCGGCCCGCCTCCTGCGGTGAGACCGCGGGTGGGGGTCCCCCCGGACGAAGTCTGGGGGAGGATTCGGGCTCCGGGCAGGACTCGGGCTCCTCGTCCGGCTCCGCGGCCGCGGCTGCGGGTGCGGGTGCGGCCGGCCGGCGGCGCTCGCGGAGGCGCTTCGCCGCGGCCTCCGCGCGGCGCCGGTCCATGACGTACACGAAGCGGCGGCGTTCCTGCGCACGCAGATGCGCGATGTACGCGGTGAGCAGGACGGCCGGGGCCGCGGGTGCCCAGAGGAAGCCGAGGCCGCCGACCGCGGCGACGATCGCGCCGAGCGTGAAGGCGAGGAAGAGGACCACCGTGGTGCGCCGTCGGCGCGCGAGGACCTTCGAGCGCCGGGCACGCGCGGCGGCCGCACCGGCGGCCGCGGACCCGTTCCCGCGCGGGGCGCGCGCCGGAGGTCGGATGCGGGCCTCCGTACGGGCCGGAGGCGCGGCGAAGGCCCGGACGTCGACGGAACTCAATCGGTCCGTCTCGGCATCCGGGTCGGCGTCGGCGGCGGGCGTCTCCTCCTCGGCGATGCGCTCACGCAGCTCCTTGGCGTACCGGCGCTCCATTCCCGCCCGTCCGGACAGCAGCCGGATGGCGGTGCTGAAGCGTTCCGTCGGACGGGCTTCGTTGAGCTCGTCCTGCCTGCGGAGCCACATCGGCACCAAGTAGGCGGCCCAGGCCCCGACGATGACTGCATAGATGAGGCCGCTGCTGCTCACGCATCACACCGTAGAGGGGTTCGCACGAGGGCATCGGCCAATTGGCCCGGTGTGTCGCACGATCTGGCTGATATCACTGACTTTTTTTGTGATTCTTCAGATCGACCGGCGATCACGATGCGGCCGGATGACGATCGAATTCGAACAATTATTTTATTTCTCGTGACGCGCGGGTCGTGCCTGGTGCCAGCGGCGCAACAGCCCTTCCGGCACCTCCTCGGCCGTCAGTGCGAAGACCAGATGGTCCCGCCACGCACCGTCGATGTGCAGATAGCGGGGCCGGAGTCCCTCTTCGCGGAATCCGAGTTTCTCGACGACCCTGCGGCTCGGCCCGTTCTCGGGGCGAATACAGACTTCGATGCGGTGCAGTCCGACCGTACGGAAGCAGTGGTCGACGGCGAGCGCGACGGCGGTCGGCATCACCCCGCGGCCCGCGACGTCGCGGTCGACCCAGTAGCCGACATGGCCCGAGCACATCGAGCCCCAGGTGATCCCCGCGACGGTGAGCTGGCCGACGAGTTCGCCCTTGTACTCGACCACGAACGGGAGCATCCGGCCTGCGTTGGCCTCGGCACGCAGATGGCGGACCATCTGGCGGTAGGTGGGGCGCTGAGTGATCGGGCCGCCGGGGGCGGGCGGCGGGACGGTCGCCTCCCAGGGGCGCAGCCAGTCGCGGTTGCGCCGGTTCACCTCGCGCCATGCGCGCTGGTCGCGCAGCTTTATCGGGCGGAGGGTGACATCACCGTCCGTCAGGACCACGGGCCAGGACGGGGCGTTCAGCTTGGACTCCCGGTGGGTCCGGAGGCGTCGGCGGGTCCGGGATGGTCACCGCCACGGATCTGGTCGACGGCGTGCGGCAGGATCCGGCCGAGGACGGCGAGCCCGTCCCGTACCCCGCCCGTCGAACCCGGCAGATTGACGATCAGGGTGCGGCCGCCCGCGACACCGGCCAGGCCACGGGACAACGCGGCCGTGGGGACCTTCGCCAGGCCGTACGCCCGGATCGCCTCCGGGATGCCGGGAACCTCGTAGTCGATGACCCGGCGGGTGGCGTCGGGGGTGCGGTCGGTGGGCGAGATGCCGGTGCCGCCGGTGGTGAGGATGACGTCGTACGCCGCGGCGACGCCCTCGCGCAGGGCCGCCTCGACCGGGTCGCCGTCGGGGACGACCCTGGGGCCGTCGACCTCGAAGCCCATGTCCGCGAGCCCTTCGGCGAGGATCGGGCCGCCCTTGTCCTCGTACACACCGGCCGAAGCACGGTTGGAGGCGGTCACGACCAGGGCGCGGCGCGGCGGGCGGGCGGCCTCGTCGTGCTGGGGCGCGGTCCCGTGCGCATGGCTGTGGACCTCACCGGCGCGCGGGGTCACCGTGTCACTCCTTCGCGCGACCAGTCGCCCGACTTTCCGCCCGTCTTCTCCTCCACCCGGATGTCGGAGATGACGGCCGCCTTGTCGACCGCCTTGATCATGTCGACGACGGTCAGCGCGGCCACGGACACCGCCGTCAGGGCCTCCATCTCGACGCCGGTGCGGTCCGTCGTCTTCACCGTCGCGAGGATCTCGACGGCGTCGTCGGCCACGGTCAGGTCAAGCTTCACGCCCGAGACCGCCAGCGGGTGACACAGAGGGATCAGGTCGGGCGTGCGCTTGGCGCCCATGATGCCCGCGATCCGGGCGGTGGCGAGGGCGTCGCCCTTGGGGACTCCCTCGCCGCGCAGGAGCTCGACGACGCGCGGCGAGACGAGGACCCGGCCGCTCGCGCGGGCCGTGCGCGCGGTGACGCTCTTTTCGGAGACGTCGACCATACGGGCCGCGCCCGCCTCGTCGATGTGTGTGAGTCCTTGCTGCGCGCTCATTGCTGTGGCTCCTGGTCACTGTGTGGTCAGACACCGTACCGCCACGGCGGAGCGCTCAGCCGAGCAGGACCACATCCTGTCAGCCGAGCAGGACCACCTCCGTCTCGGTGCCCGGCTCCAGGGACGTGACGTCCTCGGGGACCACGATGAGCGCGTCGGCCTGGGCGAGGGCCGCGATCAGGTGGGACCCGCTGCCACCGACCGGGGTGACGGTGCCCTTCTCCGCATCGTAGGCACCGCGCAGGAACTGACGCTTCCCGGCCGGCGACGGCAGCGCCTTGTCGGCCTGGACCTCGGCGTGCACGCGCGGGCGGTGGACGTCCTTCAGACCCATCAGTGCACGGATGGCCGGGCGGACGAACAGCTCGAACGACACGTACGACGAGACGGGGTTGCCCGGGAGCGCGAGCAGCGGGGTGTGGTCGGGGCCGATCGAGCCGAAGCCCTGCGGCTTGCCCGGCTGCATGGCGAGCTTGCGGAAGTCGATCCCGCTGCCCGGCTCGTCCTCGTCGGCGACCGAGGAGAGCGCCTCCTTGACGACGTCGTACGCGCCGACGCTGACGCCGCCCGTGGTGACCAGCAGATCGGCGCGGATGAACTGGTCCTCGATGGTGGCGCGCAGCTCGTCGGCGTCGTCGGTCACCGCCCCGACGCGGTAGGCGATGGCACCGGCGTCGCGGGCCGCTGCGGTGAGCGCGTAGCTGTTCGAGTCGTAGATCTTGCCCTTGGGCAGCTCCTCGCCGGGCTGGACCAGTTCGCTGCCGGTCGAGAGCACGACGACGCGCGGACGGGGCCGTACCCGCACGGTGCCGCGGCCGATGGCCGCGAGCAGACCGATCTGCGGCGGGCCGATGACGGTGCCCTCGGTCAGGGCGAGATCGCCTGCCTGGACGTCGCTGCCGCGCGCGCGGACGTGCGCGCGGGCCTCCGCGGGCCGGTGGACCCTGACCTCGCCGCTCGCGCCCTCGGGCGCGGCGCCGGCCGGGCGCATGGTCGTCGCCGCTCCGGAGCCCGCGCCGCCGTCGGTCCACTCGACGGGGACGACCGTCTCGGCGCCGGGCGGCAGAGGCGCTCCGGTCATGATGCGGGCGGCCTGCCCGGGGCCGACGGTGGGCGGCTCTCCGCTGCCGGCTGCCACATCGCCGATGACCGTGAGGACCGCGGGGAACTCCTCGCTCGCGCCCGCGACGTCGGCGACCCGGACCGCGTACCCGTCCATCGAGCTGTTGTCGAAGGGCGGCAGGGCTACCGGGACGGTCACGTCCTCGACCAGGACACAGCCCTGCGCGTCGGCCAGCGGCAGCTCGATGGGGTCGAGCGGGCGGATCGCGCCGAGGATGTCCTCCAGGTGCTCGTCCACGGACCACAGCGCCGCGGCACTCCCGGCAGTGCCCGCGGCGGCACTCCCGGCGGTGCCCGCGCCCGGGCCGGTGGACGGTGTTGCCGTACTGCTCAAAGTGCTACATCTCCTCGGTGACGTAACGGCGAAGCCAGGTCCGGAAATCCGGGCCCAGGTCTTCACGTTCGCACGCGAGTCTGACAATGGCACGGAGGTAGTCGCCTCGATCGCCGGTGTCATAGCGGCGGCCCTTGAAGACGACGCCGTGGACCGGGCCGCCGATCTTCTCGTCGGCGGCAAGTTTGTGCAGGGCGTCGGTGATCTGGATCTCGCCACCACGGCCCGGCTCGGTCTCGCGGAGTATCCCGAAGACGGCGGGGTCGAGGACGTAACGGCCGATGATCGCGTAGTTGCTCGGCGCGTCGGCCGGCTCGGGCTTCTCGACCAGGTCCGTCACCCTGACGACGTCGTCGTCACCGGTGGGCTCGACGGCGGCGCAGCCGTACATGTGGATCTGGGCCGGATCCACCTCCATCAGGGCGATGACGCTGCCGCCCTCCCGCTCCTGTATGTCGACCATCCGGGACAGCAGCGGGTCGCGCGGGTCGATCAGGTCGTCGCCGAGGAGGACCGCGAAGGGCTGGTCGCCCACGTGCGGAGCGGCACACAGGACGGCGTGGCCGAGGCCCTTGGGATCGCCCTGGCGCACATAGTGCATAGTGGCGAGGTCGCTGGACTCCTGGACCTTGGCGAGACGCTGGCCGTCGCCCTTGCGCCTCAGGGCCTCCTCCAGCTCGTAGTTGCGGTCGAAGTGGTCCTCGAGGGGGCGCTTGTTGCGGCCTGTGACCATGAGGACGTCCGTGAGACCAGCGCCCACCGCTTCTTCGACGACGTACTGGATGGCCGGCTTGTCGACGACAGGCAGCATCTCTTTGGGAGTGGCCTTCGTAGCGGGCAGGAACCGGGTTCCGAGGCCCGCGGCCGGGATGACAGCCTTGCTGATCCTGGTGTGGGACTGAGTCATGCGCAGCACCATATCTGCTGCGTATGGGCGGAAGATTAGCCTCCGGTTAACTTTCTCCTCATACAGACATATTGGCCATGGTTTGTGAGGTTTTCGTGGATGCGGACATGTCCGGAAAGAGCGCAGTACGGCGTGAACTGCTCGACGCACGACGCCTGCTGTCCCCTGAAGACGTCCGTGAGGCTTCCCTGGTTCTCGCTCGGCACGCGCTCGAACTCCCCGAACTTGCCGCCGTACGCACCGTGGCCGCCTATGTGTCGGTGGGGCGCGAACCGGGCACGCGTGCGCTGATCGACGCGCTGCGCACGCGGGGCGTACGCGTGCTTCTCCCGGTGCTCCTCGACGACAACGATCTCGACTGGGCGGAGTACGAGGGCCCGGACCATCTCGTGCCCGCCCGGCGCGGACTGATGGAGCCGGACGGGCCGCGGCTCGGCCACAAGGCCGTACTGAACGCGGAGACCGTACTGCTGCCCGGGCTCGCGGTGGACGAGCGCGGGATGCGGCTCGGCCGCGGCGGCGGCTCGTACGACCGCGTGCTCGCCCGGCTCTCCCGGGCGGGTGTGCAGCCGCGGCTCGTGGTGCTCCTGTACGCGAACGAGGTGGTCGCGCTGGTCCCGGAGGAACCGCACGACCACCCCGTGCACGCGGTGGTGACGCCCGAAGGCGTCCGCCGTTTCACGGCCTGAGCGGCCCGAGGCCCGCGCCCCGGGGCCCAGGCCCGGGGATCACGCCCGGGGATCACGCCCTGAGCGGCCGGAGATCACGGCCTGAGCACCGCCCTGCGCACGATCACGGCCCGGCCGCCACCGGCCTGAGCACCAGCGTGTCCTGCGTCGCCGCCTCGACCGCCTTGTCCCCGTACGCCCAGTCCAGCAGCTCGCCCTTGGCCCACTTGTCGGTCTGGTCGGTGTAGTGCGCGTTGTAGGCGTGCCCGGAGGCGCCGGTCAGATTGATCCAGCGGGACTTGTCCCAGTCGCCCACGTTGACGACCATCCGCATCGACGGCACCCAGATCACCTCGTAGCCGCCCGCCGCGTTCCAGCCGGTCGCGTTCACGGTGGCCTCGCCGCCGCCCAGGTTCCACGGGCCGCGGTTGAGCATCCACTGCAGGGCGCCGGGACCCTCGGTGCCGAGCGTCTGGTTCTTCAGCGTCAGCTGGTGCAGCCGCCCCCAGCTCCAGGTGGAGGCGTCCTTCCCGAGCTTGGCGGTGAGCTCCCAGCGGGCGTCGTCCATGGCCCGCTTGAGCAGGTCGTCACGGGTCGCGGTGCCGATCTCCTTGCGGTTCGGCGGGGTCTGCCACCACTCGCTGGTCTCGTTCTTCAGCAGCCCGCTCACCACCTCGTACCAGCGGTCGCCGCCGTCCGGCTGGGCCGACTCGGCGTCGCGCTGGCCGCACTCGCGCACGAGCCGGTGCAGATCGTCGACCGGTCCCGTGTTGTCGGCGGGACGCACGTTGAGGCACTCTCCCTCGACGCGCAGCTCCTTGGGCAGCTTGTTGCCGAAGGCGAGCTTGAGGACGTTGCGCCACACGGCGTTGAAGTAGGCCGCGGCCCCGGAGTCCGGCTCCTGGGTGTAGTCCCAGCCCTCCAGCAGCTTCTGCGCCTCCCGCACGTACGGGTCGGAGATGTCGATCTTCAGCAGATGCGGCGTCAGCTCCTTGGCGATCTCGCTGCTGTTGTCCATCTGCATGGTGCGCATGTCGTCCGTGGAGATCTTCCCGCCGTCCTTGGTCTTCAAGTCGATGAGGTCGTTGATCCGCTGGCTGCGGGAGCCGTAGCCGTAGTCCGTGGTGATCAGGTACGGGTACTTCTTCGCGTCCACGACGGCCTGGTTGGCCGTCACGATGTAGCCGCGCTTCGGGTCGAACTCGTACGGCAGCTCGTCGAAGGGGATGTACTTCTTCCAGTCGGACTTCGGGTCCCAGCCGGGCGCCGGCATGGAACCGTCCAGGCCTTCGGCGCGGATCGGGATCCTGCCGGGTGCCTGGTAGCCGATGTGGCCCTTGGTGTCGGCGTAGATCAGGTTCTGGGACGGGACCTCGAAGTCCTTGGCGGCGGCACGGAAGCTGTCCCAGTCCTTGGCGCGGTTGAGCTTGAAGACCGCGTCCATGGACTTGCCCGGGTCCAGCGCGGTCCACCTCAGCGCCACGCCGTAGCCCGCGGCCCGGTCCGGGGCGGAGGTCTTGACCGGTGCGCGCTTGCCGACGCCCTCCAGCTCATCGCTGCGGTCGGAGACCAGCGGGCCGTGCTGGGTTTCGCGGACCAGGATGGTGTGGCTCTCGCCGCCGGCGACCTTGATGATCTCCTCGCGGGTCGTGAACGGCTTGATCGTGCTGCCGGACAGGTAGCCGGTCTCGGAGATCTTCTCCAGGTAGAGGTCTGTGACGTCGGCACCGAGGTTGGTGAAGCCCCAGGCGATGTCCTGGTTGTGACCGATGATCACGCCCGGCATGCCGGAGAAGGTGTATCCGGCGACGTCGAAGGTGCACTTGTCGGAGACCGCGCGGCAGTGCAGGCCCATCTGCGACCAGAGGGAGGGCAGCTGCGGCGCCAGGTGCGGGTCGTTGGCCAGCAGCGGCTTGCCGGTGGTCGTGTACGCGCCCGAGACGACCCAGGAGTTGGAGCCGATGCCGTTGCCGTTCGGGCCGAGCAGAGCCGGGATGCCGTCGAGGGAGTCGGAGAGCGCGGAGAGCTGGGACTGCATGCCCTGTGCGTCCTGGTCGGCCTGGGTCCCCTGAGTGCCCTGCACGGACGCGTTCGATCCACTGTCCGCCGAGCCGGAGCCGGAGCCGGAGCCGGAGTCCGAGTCCGAGGACGGCTCGGCCTCCGGGTCCCACTTCTCGGTGTCGGGGTCGACGGCGCCGCGCTGGACGACCGGCTTGTTCGACTCGTACGGATAGGCCGGGTACAGCTCCTTGATCTGCTGCGCGCTCAGCCTGCTGGTCATCAGCGAACGGTCGATCTCGTCCTGCATGTTGCCGCGCAGATCCCAGGCCATGGCCTTGAGCCAGGCCACCGAGTCGACCGGCGTCCACTTCTCGGGCTTGTAGTCGTTGGTGAAGCCGAGAGCGGCGTACTCGACGGAGATGTCCTTGTTGTTCCGCCCCTCCAGGTAGGCGTTCACGCCGTCCGCGTACGCCTGGAGGTGCTTCTTGGTCTCGGGCGACAGTTCGGATTCGAACTCCCGCTCCGCCACCTTGCGCCAGCCGAGCGTGCGCAGGAAGGCGTCCGTCTCGACCGACCCGGAGCCGAACATCTCGGAGAGCCGGCCGGCGGTCACATGGCGCCGTACGTCCATCTCCCAGAAGCGGTCCTGGGCGTGGACATAGCCCTGGGCCTTGAACAGGTCCTCGTCGCTGCTCGCGTAGATCTGCGGAATGCCGTTGGCGTCACGCTTGACGTCGACGGGGCTCGACAGGCCCTTGAGCTTGATCGTGCCGGTGGTCTGCGGGAAGGAGGCACGTACGGCGCTCACGCCCCAGTACGAGCCGTAGCCGACGCCCCCGACCAGCGACAGCACCAGGAGGATCACGATCAGACGGGCGCGTCGCCCCTTCCTCTTGGCGGGCTTCTCGGCCGCAGGGGCGGTGGTGTTGGCGGGCATCGCTGTCCTTCGAGGGGCAGGGTGGACCAGGGAGTGCTGGAGCAACCATAGGCGCAGCGCGAATCTTGCCCGGACGCGGTATCAGTAACGCCATACGAACAATGCCACTGGCCGGAATTCATCGAACTGGCGATCGAGCGGCGAGCGGTCAACTGATCACTGACATCAAGGAAACGTTAAAGATTAGGTAAGGTAACGAAGTGTCGCCTCCGGATTGCGTGCTGGAGGAACGATCCGGCAATCCGGGCGCAAGGGGAAGGATCGGCCACTGTCTGTCCACGACCTCAACGAGCTCCTGCTCATCTGCTCGCTCGTCCTGCTCATCGCCGTCGCCGCGGTGCGCATCTCCTCCCGGAGCGGGCTCCCCAGCCTGCTGCTCTACATGGGCATCGGGATCGCCATCGGGCAGGACGGCATTTTCAACATCGCGTTCGACAACGCCGAACTGACGCAGGTGATCGGCTACGCCGCACTCGTGGTGATCCTGGCCGAGGGTGGCCTGGGCACCAAGTGGAAGGAGATCAAGCCGGCGCTGCCCGCGGCGGCGTCGCTGTCGCTCGTCGGCATCGCGGCGAGCGTGTGGGTCACGGCTGCCGGTGCCCACTACCTGGTCGGACTGGAGTGGCGCCAGGCGCTCATCATCGGCGCGGTGGTCTCCTCGACGGACGCAGCCGCGGTCTTCTCCGTACTGCGGAGGGTGCCGCTGCCGTCGCGCATCACGGGCGTACTGGAAGCGGAGTCGGGCTTCAACGACGCCCCTGTGGTCATCCTGGTCGTGGCCTTTTCGACAACCTGGCCGACGGACAACTGGTACGTCCTCATCGGGACGATCGTCCTGGAGCTGGCGATCGGCGCGGCGATCGGTCTCGCGGTGGGCTTCGTCGGCGCGTTCGGCCTGCGCCATGTGGCGCTGCCCGCGTCGGGCCTGTACCCGATCGCCGTCATGGCGATCGCCGTGACGGCGTACGCGGCCGGAGCCATCGCCCATGGCAGCGGCTTCATCGCCGTCTATCTCGCGGCCATGGTGCTCGGGAACTCCAGACTGCCGCACTCGCCCGCCACCCGGGGCTTCGCGGACGGGCTCGGCTGGATCGCCCAGATCGGCATGTTCGTCCTGCTCGGCCTGCTGGTGACCCCGCACGAGCTGGTGCACGACTTCTGGAAGGCCGTCGTCATCGGACTCGTGCTGACCATGGTGGCGCGGCCCTTGTCGGTCGTCCTCAGCCTGCTGCCGTTCGGGATGCCCTGGCAGGAGAAGGCACTGATGTCCTGGGCGGGTCTGCGCGGCGCCGTCCCGATCATCCTGGCGACGATTCCGATGGTGTACGAGGTCGAGGGCAGCAGACGGATCTTCAACATCGTCTTCGTGCTGGTGGTCGTCTACACGCTGGTACAGGGGCCGACGCTGCCCTGGCTGGCGAGGGCACTACGGCTCGGCGACGGGGGCGAGGCCGCTGCCGACCTGGGCATCGAGTCGGCGCCGCTCGAGCGGCTGCGCGGGCATCTGCTGTCCGTGGCGATCCCGGCGAAGTCCCGGATGCACGGCGTCGAGGTCTCGGAGCTGCGGCTGCCGAAGGGCGCCGCGGTCACCCTCGTCGTGCGGGAGAGCAAGAGCTTCGTACCGCTCCCGTCGACCGTGCTGCGGCGCGGGGACGAGCTGCTGGTGGTGGCGACGGATCCGGTGCGGGACGCGGCGGAAGCACGGCTGCGGGCGGTCGGGCAGGGCGGAAAGCTGGCCGGCTGGCTGGGGACCGGCGGGGGCTGAGGCGGACGGCCGAAGGCCGCGCGGACCGGGCGGAGGGTCGCCGGAAGGCCGCGGGGCTACCGGGGCTACCGGGGCTACCGGGGCTACCGCCAGGGCTCGCGGACCATGCGGACGGTCGCCGGAAGGCCGCCGGAGGGCCGCCGACTCGAGTGGAGCCAAGGCCTCCATTTGAACGGTCGGTTAATCGCAGGTGCGGATCGGTCCGGGTCGGCAATTTCACAGGCCTGAAGGCTGTTGGCCCCTGTAGCATGAAGGCACACTGATCGACCAACTCTGTCTGACGCAGAGCTGGCGCGACCGTATGGCGGCCGAGTCTCCCCGCAGTGGGCACCGGTATCTACCGCAGTTCCGCGCAAGAGGACAGCTCTCGGCTGCTCCCGGCACCCCGGGGAGCGCTACCAGGCGGCAGAAAGGCAAGGACCGTGGCGTCCACGGTCACTTCTGGCAAGCGCCCCGGCTACGGACAGCTGCTCCGTACCCCTGGGGCGTGGACATTCCTGCTCCCCGGGTTCGCGGCCCGGCAGCCCTTCGCGATGCTCACCATCGGCATCGTCCTGCTGATCCAGCACACCACCGGCTCGTACGGCAGCGCCGGCGCCGTCGCCGCAGTCACCGGTGTCTCCATGGCGCTCTTCGCGCCGCAGAGCGGCAAGCTCGCCGACCGCTTCGGCCAGCGCGCCGTGCTCGTGCCCGGCGTCCTCGTGCACACCGCGTCCGTCGTCACGCTGACCGCGCTGGCGCTCGCGGACGCGCCCCTGTGGGCGCTGTTCGCGGCGGCCGTGCCCACCGGTGCCTCTGTGCCGCAGGTCGGCCCCATGGTGCGGGCCCGCTGGGCGGCGAAGGTGGGAGGCTCCCCGCTGATGCCGACGGCCGCCGCCTTCGAGTCCGTCACGGACGAGTTCACCTTCGTCGTCGGACCGGTCCTGGCCACCGCGCTGTGCACCGGGGTCCACCCGGCCGCCGGTCTGGTCGCCGAGGCCGCGCTGACGCTGGCCGGCGGCCTGCTCTTCGCCGCTCAGAGCCGCACGCAGCCCGCCTTCGGCCGTCGTGCCGGCGGGGAGGCCCATGCCCGGCACACATCGGCGCTGTCCGTGCCGGGCGTGCGGGTCCTGGCCGTGGCCTTCCTCGGCATCGGCTCGGTCTTCGGCGGTATGCAGGTCTCGCTGACCGCGTTCGCCGAGGAGATCGGCCGGCCCGGCACGAACGGTCTGCTCTACGGGCTCTTCGCGGCCGGCAACATGCTGGCGGGCATCGCCGTCGGCGCCATCGCCTGGAAGTCCGGGCCGCGGCGCCGCCTGGTGCTCGGCTACGCGGGCCTGACGGCCGCGGCGTCGCTCCTGTGGGCCGCAGACTCCGTGGTGCTGCTCGGCGTGCTGGGCCTGGTCGTCGGCATGTTCATCGCGCCCGCGCTGATCAGCGGATTCACGCTGGTCGAGACGCTGGTGCCGGCATCGGCCCGGACGGAGGCGTTCACCTGGCTGACGGGCGCCGTGGCGCTGGGCCAGGCGGCCGCGGTGACGGTCGCCGGACAGCTGGCCGACGCCCACGGCTCGAGCGCCGGATTCGTGGTCCCGCTGGTGGGCACCGCGCTCGCTCTCGCCAGTCTGGCGGCGCTGCGGTCCCGCCTCGCACCGAGGGGGCACAGCCGTACCGTCGCACGTGGGATCGGTCACCGAGCGCCGGTGACGGTGGACTGATCCCGCGGAATACGTCACTATGGACCGTCGTTAGCACTCATCGAGTGAGAGTGCCAGGAGGAAGACAAGTGCCGACCTACCAGTACCAGTGCACCAAGTGCGGCGAGGGCCTCGAGGCGGTCCAGAAGTTCACCGACGACGCCCTGACCGAGTGCCCGAGCTGCCAGGGACGCCTCAAGAAGGTGTTCTCGGCCGTCGGCATTGTCTTCAAGGGCTCCGGCTTCTACCGGAACGACAGCCGCGGTGCGTCGTCGAGCAGCTCGCCTGCGTCTGCGTCCTCCTCGCCCTCCTCGTCGACTTCGACCGCCAAGTCCTCGCCGGACGCGAAGCCGGCGGCGTCGAGCTCGTCGTCCAGCGGCTCCGGCACGTCCAGCAGCGGATCCACGGCTGCCTGAGCCTTGGCGAGGGGCGACAGCCTCCCGCAAGCCCTTCTTAGGGCACTCGTAGCCTCTGGGGCCTCACCCGTTATCGAATGTTCTCGAACGGTGGGGCCCTTGGCGTATTCGGGCGCGGCTACTGTGATCGCCATGGCGAACGCAGAGAGTGCAGCGAGTGCAGAGAGCGCGGAGAGTTCGGACCGCACGGGGAGTGCGGGGAACGCGGGGAACGCGGGGAACGCGGGGAACGCGGGGAACGCGGGGAACGCGGGGAACGCGGGGAACGCGGGAAGTGCGGAGAGTGCGCAGCGAGGGACCGCCCAGCGCGCCGAGATCGGCGTGATCGGCGGCTCGGGTTTCTACTCCTTCCTGGAGAACGTGACCGAAGTCGAGGTCCCGACCCCGTACGGCAGTCCCAGCGACTCCCTCTTCTTCGGCGAGATCGCCGGCCGCCGGGTCGCCTTCCTCCCCCGGCACGGCCGCGGCCACAACCTCCCGCCGCACCGCATCAACTACCGCGCCAATCTGTGGGCCCTGCGCTCCGTGGGCGTACGCCAGGTGCTGGCGCCGTGCGCGGTCGGCGGACTGCGACCGGAGTACGGGCCGGGGACACTGCTCGTCCCGGACCAGCTGGTGGACCGTACGAAGTCGCGCACGGACACGTACTTCGACGGTGAGCCGCTGCCGGAGGGCACGGTGCCGAAGGTGGTCCACGTGTCGCTGGCCGACCCGTACTGCCCGGCGGGGCGCTCCGTCGCCCTGGCCGCCGCGCGCGGACGGGACTGGGAGCCGGTCGACGGCGGGACGCTGGTGGTCGTCGAGGGGCCTCGCTTCGGGACGCGCGCCGAGTCGCGCTGGCACGCTGCGATGGGCTGGTCCGTGGTCGGCATGACCGGGCACCCCGAGGCGGCGCTCGCTCGCGAGCTGGAGCTCTGCTACACGTCGATGGCGCTCGTCACGGACCTCGATGCGGGGGCGGAGGCCGGCGAAGGCGTCTCCCACGAGGAGGTGCTGAAGGTCTTCGCCGCGAACGTGGACCGGCTGCGGGGGGTCCTCTTCGACTCGGTGGCCGGGCTGCAGGCGACGGAGGACCGCAACTGCCTGTGCACGACGGCGCTGAACGGGCTGGAGACGGGGATGGAGCTGCCGTAGTCACGTGCCCGATCACCTGCCGTAATCACCCTGTGGAGTGAGCGAGTTGTCCACAGTCGGGGCTTGATCCACAGGCGCGGGCGAGGTGGCGGGGAAGCGGGGATCGTGAGGTGCGTTCGGCACAGCACCTCACGACCCTCACGAACGGTGGTCACGACGATGTCGCAGCTTCCCTCGCTTCATTCGCTTGCTCCGCTCACTCCTCTTTCTCCGACTCCCGTGCTTCCTGTTTCTCCGTCTCCCGCGTCTCCCACGTCTGCTGCACTTCCTGTGCCTCCTGTGCCTCCTGCGTTTTCTCCCCGTGGGCATGGGACCGCGGACGCGCCTTACGCGCACGGCGGGCCGCCGGGCGGGCGAGGCGGGCCGGGCGGAGGCTCCCGTCGGCGTGGGCTGCAGGATCCTGGGGCGCACGAGCCGCACCGGGCATGGGCGGCGAGGCTGCAGGGGCCGGACGGGCGGCCCGGTACCGGGCCGCACCAGCCGCGCGGGCACTCCGTGGCGTCCGGCCGGCCGACGGGCTTGCCGCCCGCTGCCGCGCCGGAGCCGTGCGGGGTGCCGGCGTTCGCGCCGCTGCATGTGCGGTCCGGGTGGCAGCGGTTGCGGCTGCGGCGGGCCTTGCGGCGGAGGAGGCGTGCGTTGGCGGCCGGGCTTGCGGTGACGGCGGCCGCTCTGGCTGCATGGGGGCCGCGCGCGCCGGTCGGTGCGGAGTCTGCGGAGCCGCACGGCGACCCTGTTGCCCTGCGGCAGCACCGGCCGCCGCCCGTGGACCTCGTCTCCGCACCGGTACGCATCGCGGACGCAGAGACGGTGCGGCTGCTGGAGCCGGGCGACCGGGTCGACGTCATCGCGGCTGCCGACTCAACGGCGGGCGGGGCGTCCGAGGCCCGTGTCGTCGCGACCGGCGCCCGGGTGGCCGAGGTTCCGCGGGGGCGGGAGACCTTCCCGGAAGGGGGAGCGCTGATCGTCCTGTCCGTCCCGCGTCCTGTCGCTGCGGCGCTCGCCGGCGCGGGCACGGGGGCACGGCTGGCGGTGACGCTGTGCTGACACGGCACCCGAGCGGGGATCAGATGTGGTGCGGGGGCTTCTCGTCGAGGAAGCGGGCAAGGTCCGAGGCGGTGTCGCCGCTCGTCGGAGGCCGCTCGCCCCACCCGCGGTCCGTATCGTCCGAGGACTGCTGGTCCAGCGGATCTTCGAAGATCAGCGCCGGCGTCGGAAGGGGCTGCGGCCGGGCTTCCTCCGCATCGCGCGGTCCGGGGGCGGGGGCGGTGCTCATACGTCAAGGGTACGCCGGGGGCGACGGGGCCCCGGTGTCACCGGTGTCACCGGTGTCACCGGTGTCACCGGTGTCCGGCAACGACGCGGGACTCGGTGCGGCGGGACACGGCAGGAGACCGGGATAGCGCGTCTCCCGCACCGGACCGCTTCCGCTCTGATGTGCTGATGGCATGACGTCCACATCCGCATCAGCCGCCGGCGGCGGCTCCGGGGCCGTGCGCCGGATGCGCGCCCGCAGCCGCGACGAGGCGCACCGCACGGCGACCCCGCTGGAGCTCTTCTTCGACCTCTGCTTCGTGGTCGCCGTGTCGCAGGCCGGGGCGCAGCTGGTCCACGCTGTGGCCGAGGGCCATGCCGGGGACGGGCTGCGCAACTACGCGATGGTGTTCTTCGCGATCTGGTGGGCCTGGATGAACTTCACCTGGTTCGCCTCCGCGTACGACACCGACGACATCCCGTACCGGGTGGTGACGCTCATCCAGATCGCGGGAGTGCTGATCCTCGCCGCCGGGGTGGCCCGGGCCTTCCTCCACCAGGACTTCCTCATGGTCTTCCTCGGCTATGTGGTGATGCGGCTGGCGCTCATCACGCAGTGGCTGAGGGCGGCGGCATCGACGCGGGGCGCCGAGCGGAGGACTGCGCTTCGGTACGCGGGCGGGATCGCCCTCTGTCAGGTCGGCTGGACAGCGCTGGTGTTCACGCCCCAGGGCGCACTTCCCTGGGTGTTCCTCGTGATGGCGCTCGCGGAGATGGCGGTACCGCTGCTCGCCGAGCGTTCCCTGGCCACCAGCTGGCACGCCCACCACATCGCCGAGCGCTATGGCCTGTTCACCATCATCGTGCTGGGCGAGACGATCCTCGCCGCCACGGTGGGGGTGCAGTCGGCGCTGGACATGAGCCCCGAGCTGGGGGACCTGTTGCCGATCGCCGCCGGCGGGCTGCTGATCGTGTTCGCGGCCTGGTGGATCTACTTCGCGGTGCCCGTCCACGCCCGGCTGAGGTCCAACAGGGAGTCGTTCCTGTGGGGTTACGGTCACTATGTGATCTTCGCGTCCGCCGCGGCCATCGGGGCGGGCCTGGAGGTGGCGGTGGAGACGGCCATCCACAAGTCCCATATCACGACAGCGGCCGCGGCGGCCGCGGTCACCGTACCCACGGCGGCGTTCCTGCTGACGGTATGGCTGTTGCACTCACGCCACTTCAAGCATGGCTTCGCGCAGCAGCTGCCGCTGCCCCTCTCGGCGCTGGCAATCCTTGCCTGCACCTTCGCGGGCAAGTGGGCGGTGCTCGCAGCAGGGCTGGTGGCGGCCGCGGCGGTGGCGGTGGGCGAGACGCTGACCCATCGCGGCCGGCCCCGTCGACCGGCGTGATAGGCAAGGTCCATGACAGACACGGCATCTGCTCATGGATCGAGCGACGCACGGAACGACGCCCTGACCGACGTGGCCGGTCTGCGGGTCGGGCACGCCCGGCTCTCCGGACCGGGCGCTCTCAGCGGCACCACCGTCGTCCTCGCGCCCAAGGGCGGGGCGATCGCCGCCGTCGACGTGCGCGGCGGCGGGCCCGGCACCCGGGAGACCGATGCGCTCGACGCGCGCAATCTGGTCCAGCGCATCGATGCGGTCGTCCTGACCGGCGGCAGCGCGTACGGGCTGGACTCCGCGTCCGGGGTGATGGCCTGGCTGGAGGAGCAGGGGCGCGGGTTTCCGGTCAGCCGCGAGCCCGGGCAGGTCGTGCCGGTCGTCCCGGCCGCCTGCGTCTTCGACCTGGGCCGCGGCGGCGACTGGCGGGCCAGGCCGGACGTGGCCACCGGTCGCGCGGCGGTGGAGGCGGCGGCGCGCACGGAGCCGGGCGCACCGGTGGAGGAGGGCAACGTCGGCGCCGGTACGGGCGCGGTGGTGGGGCGCATCAAGGGCGGAGTCGGCACGGCGAGCACCGTGCTGCCCGGCGGGGCCACGGTCGCGGCGCTGGTCGTGGCCAACGGCGCGGGCTCGGCGGTCGATCCGGACACGGGTGCGCTGTACGGGCAGTACTTCACCGGCGAGCGGCCCGCGTTCCCCTCCCCCGAGGTGCACGCGGCGGCCCTGCGCCGCCTCGCCCAGGCGGCCGAGACGGACGACGTGCCGCCGCTCAACACCACCCTGGCCGTCGTCGCCACCGACGCCGAACTGACCCGCGCCCAGGCGCAGAAGCTCGCCGGCACCGCGCATGACGGCATCGCACGCGCCGTGCGCCCCGTCCATCTCCTCAACGACGGCGACACGGTCTTCACCCTGGCGACCGGCGTACACCCGCTCGGTCCTCACCCGCTCGCCCTCAACGCCGTGCTCGCGGCGGGCGCGGACGTCGTGACACGGGCGATCGTGCGCGCCGTGCGGGCGGCGCGCACCGTGACCGGCCCGGGCGGCGACTTCCCCTCGTACCGGGAGCTTTACGGGCCCTCCGTCGGCTGACACGAGACACCTGCCCGGCGGCCCGACGTCCTTACCACGCACGGGAGTTGGGGGAGCGCGGAGGTGCGGGGAAACTTTGTGCACGCCCCGTTCGTTTTCCCGAACCCTGGACGAGATGTCAGACCCAGGGACTACGTTAAGCAGTCATCAAGTGACGTGTGGCAACGGCCTGGAGATCCGGAGATCCACCTTGAACGATCCGTACGAGACAACCGAGACGCACCTCGAGCGGCTCCTGGGTCGGGCACTCAACTCCTTCGACCTGCCCGACACCACGGTCGAGCGGCTCGAATCCGCGCTGGCGCACGCCGGCTCGCTGCACTCCTCGCACCACAGCGCGGACCTGCACCGCACCACTTACCGGCATACGTACCTGCTGGCCGACGGCTCCGCCGTCACCCTCTGGGAGCTGGTGCACAACTCCGGCCGGGACGGTGCCGAGCAACACGAGCTGTATGCGGAGGAGGGGGAGGCACGGCTCGCCGCGTCCCGGCTGCGGGCACGGCATCCGGAGCGGGCGGATCGTGCACGGACGGACGGTCTCGCCGCATTGTTCGACGCCGAGCCGGGCTCGGATCCCGGCCTCGAGCCCGAGCCCGACCTCGAGGCCGATCTGGAGCTGCTCGGCCGGCTGCTGGCCACTCCCCCGGCCGCCCCCGCACGCACGTACGTCCCCGACAACTCCCCGGACCACGCCCGCCGTCTCCTGCGCCGTGCCGAGAACCCGGACCGGCCGGGCGAGGACACGGCCCGGCTGCTGCGGTCGGCGTTCGCGCACCACATCGGCCAGGCGTTCGGCCGTCAGTGCCTGATCGACGACCGGGGCTCGGGTTTCACGCTTTACGAGCACGCGTTCCTGCTGCTCGACGGCACGGAGCTGAGCCTGTGGGAGGTGGAGCACACGGCGACGCCCGACGGCCGCCACATGTGCGAGGTCTACGCCGACGAGCGCACCGCGCGCGGGGCGATGGAGCTCCGCGCGCGGGTGCGCTGACCGACGGACCGTCGGGCGAGGCTCAGACGGCCGCGACCACCGTGGGCTTCTCGGCCGCGGCTTCCTGCGCCGCAGGGCTCACCACTGACGTCTTCCGCATGCCCTTCAGCAGGATGACCAGGCCCGCGCTGACGACGGTGCCCGCAAGGATGGCGACCAGGTAGAGGAACGGGTTGCCGATCAGCGGGACCACGAAGATGCCGCCGTGCGGTGCGCGCAGAGTGCACTCGAAGGCCATCGACAGCGCGCCGGTGACCGCGCCGCCCACCATCACCGAGGGGATGACCCGCAGCGGGTCCGCCGCGGCGAACGGAATCGCACCCTCCGTGATGAAGGAAGCGCCCAGCACCCAGGCCGCCTTGCCGTTCTCCCGCTCGGCCTTCGTGAACAGCTTGCCGCGCACCGTCGTGGCCAGCGCCATCGCCAGCGGCGGCACCATGCCCGCGGCCATCACCGCGGCCATCACCTTGAGGGAGCCGTCGGTGGCGTTGGCGAGACCGCCGACGGCGAAGGTGTACGCGACCTTGTTGAGCGGGCCGCCCAGGTCGAAGCACATCATCAGGCCCAGGATGACGCCGAGGATGACGGCATTGGCACCGGTGAGACCGTTCAGCCAGTCGGTGAGACCCTGCTGAAGCCTGGCGAGCGGCTCGCCGATCACCAGGAACATCAGGAATCCGACGATCACCGAGGAGATCAGCGGGATCACGACGACGGGCATGATGCCGCGCAGAACGGCGGGCACCCTGACCTTCTGGATCGCGAGGACGACGGCGCCCGCGAGGAGTCCGGCGACCAGGCCACCGAGGAAGCCCGCCTTGATCGTGATGGCGATCGCCCCGCCGACGAAGCCCGGCACGAGGCCCGGGCGGTCGGCCATTCCGTAGGCGATGTACCCGGCGAGTACGGGGATCAGGAAGCTGAACGCGAGCCCGCCGATCTGGAAGAGGAGCGCGGCCCAGCTGGTGTGGTCGCCCCAGGCGAAGACCTCGGCGACGGACTTGGCGCCGGTGATCTCGTAACCGCCGATGGCGAACCCGAGGGCGATGAGGAGGCCGCCTGCGGCGACGAACGGGATCATGTAACTGACGCCGGACATCAGCCACTTGCGGAGCTTCGTGCCGTACCCCTCGTCGGCCTCGCCACCGCGCTCGACGGGGGTGGCCCGGGCGGTGTCGGTCACCTCGCCGCGGGCGGCCTTCTCGCGCACCTCGGCGATGAGTTCGGCGGGGCGGTTGATGCCGGCCTTCACGCCCACGTCGACGGTGGGCTTCCCGGCGAACCGTTCCTTGTCCCGTACGGGGACGTCGTGCGCGAAGATCACGCCGTCCGCGGCCTCGACGACCGCCGGGTCGAGCCGGGTGAACCCGGCGGAACCCTGCGTCTCGACGGCGACGTCGACGCCCGCGGCATGGCCGGCCTTTTCGAGGGACTCGGCGGCCATGTAGGTGTGGGCGATGCCGGTGGGGCAGGAGGTGACGGCGACGACGCGGAAGGGCCTCTCTCCCTCACGCTGCCCGCCGTCCCGTGAACCGGGAGACACCCCCGGCCCGCCGACAGCTGCGTCGCCCGGCTCCGCACCGGGGCCTGCCGGTGCGGCCGGACCTCCGGCGCCCCGCGCGGCCGCAGGCTCGAGCGCGGGTTCCACGTCGGGCTCAAGCGCGGGCTCCACGTCGGGCTCAAGCGCGGGCTCCACGTCGGGCTCAAGCGCGGGCTCCACGTCGGGCTCCTGTCCGGCGGGGGCATCAGTGGCGTCGGCCGTCGCGGCCCCCGCAGTCTCCGCGTCCCCCACGGCCGCATCAGCCGGCTCGATGTCGCCGCTGATCAGGGCCGCGGCCGTGGCCGGCGAGGGGGTGGCGCGGAGGGCGGAGGTGAAGTCCTCGTTCATGAGACGGCGGGCGAGGGAGGAGAGGATGGTGAGGTGGGCGTCGTCGGCGCCCGCAGGGGCGGCTATGAGGAAGATCAGGTCGGCCGGGCCGTCCGGGGCGCCGAAGTCGATTCCGGAGGGCGCGCGGCCGAAGGCCAGGGTGGGGTCGGTGACGTGGGTGCTGCGGCAGTGCGGGATGCCGATGCCTCCGTCGAGGCCCGTCGGCATCTGGGCCTCGCGCGCGGCCACGTCGGCGAGGAAGCCGTCGAGGTCGGTGACGCGGCCGAGTGCGCGCATGCGCTCGGCCAGCGAACGGGCCGCCTCGTCCTTCGTTGCGGCGGCCAGGTCGAGGTCGACCAGGTCCACGGTGATCATGTCGCTCATCGCGGGCTCCCTTGCTCCGTGAGTACGCGGTCGAGGGGGACGTCCGCGGTCACCAGGACCGCGGCGGGATCGAGGTCGGACGGAGTGGGCATCACGCTGCCCGGGAGTTGGACGGCGGCCGCGCCGTGCGCCACCGCGGCGGCCAGGGCGTCCGGCCCCTCGCCGCCCGCCGCCAGGAAGCCGGCCAGGGACGCATCGCCGGCGCCGACGTTGCTGCGGATGCGATCGGCGGCGACGGCGGCGGACGCGAACCAGGTCCCGGCTGAGGAAACGAGCAGCTGCCCGTCCGCTCCCAGGCTCGCCAGCACCGCGACCGCCCCGAGCGAGCGCAGCTCCTCCGCCGCCTTCACCGCGTCGCCCACCGTCGCCAGGGGTCTGCCGACCGCCCCGGCGAGTTCGTCCGTGTTCGGCTTGACCACGTCGGGGCGGCCGGACAGGGCCGACAGCAGGGACGGTCCGGAGGTGTCCAGGGCGATCCGGGCACCCGACTCGTGCGCCCGGGCCACCAACTCCGCGTACCAGGAGGGCTCCAGGCCCCGCGGCAGGCTGCCGCAGCACGCGATCCAGGACGCGGACGGCGAGTGGGCGGAGACGGCCGTGAGCAGCGCCGTCGACTCGTCGGCCGTCAGCCGCGGGCCCGGTGCGTTGATCTTCGTCAGTGTGCCGTCCGGCTCCGCGAGCGCGACGTTCGACCGCGTCGCGCCCGCCACCGGTACCGGCGCCACCTCGATCCCCTGTCCCGCCAGCAGATCCGCGACCAGCGCGCCGGGAGCGCCGCCGAGCGGCATCACCGCGACCGTCCGGTGCCCGGCCGCCGCGACCGCCCGTGACACATTGACGCCCTTGCCGCCGGGGTCCATGCGTTCGCCGGTGGCCCGCAGCACTTCGCCGCGCTCCAGGCCCGGGATCTCGTACGTCCGGTCCAGCGACGGGTTCGGGGTGACGGTGAGAATCATGTGCGCACCACTTCCGTGCCCGCGGCCTCGATCGCCGCGGCGTCCTCGGGGCTGAGCCCGCTGTCCGTGATGAGCAGATCGACATCGGCGAGGTCGGCGAAGCGGGCGAAGTGCTCCTCGCCGTACTTGGCGGAGTCGGCCAGCAGCACCACGCGCCGGGCCGCGGCGACGAGCGCGCGCTTGACGGCGGCCTCGGCCAGATCGGGCGTGGTCAGCCCGGCCCCCGCCGAGAAGCCGTTCGCGCCGAGGAAGACGACATCGGCGCGGATCTCCCCGTACGCCCGCAGTGCCCACGCGTCGACGGCCGCGCGCGTACGGTGCCGGACCCGGCCGCCCACCAGATGCAGGTCGATTCCGGGGTGGTCCGCGAGCCTTGCCGCGGCGGGCAGAGCGTGGGTGACGACCGTGAGCGAGCACTCCAGCGGGAACGAGGCAGCCAGTCGCGCCACCGTGGAACCCGCGTCGAGGATGACGCTTCCGTCCTCGGGCAGCTCGGCGAGCGCGGCCCGCGCGATGCGGTCCTTCTCGTCGGCGGCGGTCGACTCGCGCTCGGCGAGGTCCGGTTCGAAGTCGAGCCGCCCGGCCGGGATGGCCCCGCCGTGCACCCGGCGAACGAGCCCGGCCCGGTCCAGGGCCTTCAGATCGCGCCGGATGGTCTCGGCGGTGACCTGGAACTCGTCGGCGAGAGACAGCACATCGACGCGTCCGCCCTCGCGGGCGAGGCGAATGATCTGCTGCTGACGCTCGGGTGCGTACATGTGGGTTTACGTCCGTTCCATGCCCGAACCTGTGGTTTCCTCGCAAGACTACGCCCCGATTTCCGCGAAGTAAACAGACTCGGGCAATTAACGGGCACGAACAGACAGAAGCCCGGCGCCGGGAACATGCCCCGTGCCGGGTCCCTGCGCCGGGCCTCGCGCCCGCATCCCCTCGTACTCCCCCGTATTTCCCCCGCGCTCCCCCCGGTCCGCGCCGCGCGCGCTCAGTGCGCGAGCACCGGCTCCCGCTCCTCCCCCGCGCGAGGCTCCGAAGGAATGGACTCCATGGCCCCCTCCATGTGCTGCTTCGGCCGCGCCGGCAGCGCGAACATCACCACGAAGATCGCCGCCAGCACCGCAACGACCCACCACAGCGAGCTCTGGAACGCGTCCGCGAACGCCGGGCCCACGGCAACCGGCGCGAGCGGCTCGTCCATCGCCCCGAAGAAGACGACCGAGACCAGTCCGAGTCCGAGCGCGTTGCCCATCTGCGCCGTCGTGTTGATCAGCCCGGACGCCGAGCCGGCGTGCTCGCGCGGCACGTCGGACAGCACCGCGTCCGTCAGCGGCGCCACGATCAGCCCCATGCCGAGCCCCATGATCACGAGCGGCGCGATCATCTGCCAGGAGTGGATCCCCGTGCCGTACCGCCCGGCCTCCCAGATGTAGAGCAGCAGGCCGGCCCCCATGGTCAGCGCTCCCGCCTGCAGCACCTTCCGGCCGAAGCGCGGCACCAGCTTCTGGACGGACATCCCGGCCGCCAGCGACACGGCGATGGAGAACGGCACCCCGGTGAGCCCCGCCTTGAGCGGGCTCCAGCCCAGGCCGATCTGCATGTACAGCGTCCAGACCAGGAAGAAGATGCCCATGACCACACCGAAGGTCAGCTGGACCGCGATACCGGCGGCGAAGCTCTTCACCCTGAACAGCGACAGCTCGACGAGCGGCGAACCGTCCCTGCGCGTCTTCCACCTCTCGTACGCCACGAACACGGCGAACACCAACGGGCTGCCCCCCATGCACAGATGGCCCCACAGCGGCCAGTCCAGCTCACGGCCGCGCGTGAGCGGGTAGATCAGCATCAGCAGACCGGTGGTGACGAGCGCGACGCCGACCAGGTCGAGGCGGAGGGCCTTCTCGGCACGGGACTCGGTGATGAACTTCCGGCCGAGGACGACACCCGCGATGCCGACCGGCAGATTGATCAGGAAGATCGGCCGCCACTCGAGGCCGAACAGATTCCACTGGGTCAGCAGCGCGCCGAGCAGCGGGCCGGAGACGGCCCCGAGCCCGACGATCGCGCCGAACATCCCGAAGACCTTGCCTCGTTCGTGCGCCGGGAACGTCACATGGATGATCGCGAGCACCTGCGGCACCATCATCGCGGCCATCGCGCCCTGCAGCAGCCGCGCGGCGACGAGCATCTCGGCGTCCGCCGCGAAGCCGCACAGCGCGGAGGCGAGCGTGAAGCCGGTGATGCCGATCAGGAACAGACGCTTGCGGCCGAAGATGTCACCGAGCCGGCCACCCGTGATCAGGCCGGCGGCGAAGGCCAGCGCGTAACCAGCGGTGATCCACTGGATCGCGCCGAACGACGCGCCGAGATCGTGCTCGATCGACGGGATCGCGATGTTGACGATGGTGACGTCGACCAGGTCCATGAAGGCCGCCGTCATGACGATGGCCAGGGCTATCCAGCGCCGCCGGTCGGCAGCGGCAGCAGGGTCGGAAGCCGTATCCAGTACGGCGGCTCGGGAACTCATGCCCGAGAAGCTAGTCGGGATATAGGCCAGCTCATGACCTAGAAGGTGGCCAGTATGGAACGTATGACAGACACCCCGGCACGACTGCTGAATCTGCTGTCCCTGCTCCAGACACCGCGCGAGTGGCCGGGCAGCGAGCTCGCCGAGCGGCTCCGGGTCAGCCCGCGCACCATCCGCCGGGACATCGACCGGCTGCGCGACCTCGGCTATCCGGTCGAGGCGACGCGAGGCGCGGTCGGCGGATACCGGCTGGTCGCGGGTGCCGCGATGCCGCCGCTGCTGCTCGACGACGAGGAGGCCGTCGCGATCGCGGTGGGGCTGCGGGCGGGGGCCGGCCACGCCATCGAGGGCGTGGACGAGGCGTCCGTGCGGGCCCTGGCCAAGCTGGAGCAGGTGCTGCCGTCACGACTGCGGCACCGTGTCTCCTCCCTCCAGAACGCCACGATCCCGCTCACCCGCGGCGACGGAGCGACCGTCGACCCGCACACCCTCACCACCATCGCGGCGACCGTGACCGGCCGGGAGCGGCTGCGCTTCGACTACCGCTCCGGCGACGGCACGGAGACGAAGCGGCAGGTCGAGCCGTACCGGCTGGTCTCGACCGGGCGGCGGTGGTACCTGGTCGCCTACGACCTCGTGCGCGACGACTGGCGTACCTTCCGGGTCGACCGGGTCAGCGAGCCGATCCCGACAGGCGCGCGGTTCACACCGCGCGAGGTCCCTGAGGGCTGGGACGCCGCGAAGCTCCTCTCGCACTCCATGTCCCGCAACCAGCCGGAGCTCGCGCTGGACGTGAGCTTCGAGGCGTCGGCGGAGTCCGTCTCCGGCCGCCTCCCCGACTATCTGGGCACGCCCGAGCCGACGGGCCCGGACAGCTGCCGCCTCCGGACCCGCTCGCAGGACTCCCTGGAGTGGCTGGCACTCCGACTGGCGATGGTCGACTGCGCGTTCACGGTCCACGGGCCGCCGTCGCTCCGCGACCACCTCGCGGCCCTGGGCGTCCGCCTCACCCGCGCGGCGAGCGCGCAGAGCTCGGCCGGGACGGCCGGCACGGGGATCCCGGAGAGCACGGCCGGAAGGCGCAGCACGTCTTGCGGCGCGAGCCCGAGCACGTCTGAGGCGACAAGCCCACCGCACGCATGAAGGACCCCGACACCGGGGGGGAGGGTGCCGGGGTCCGCTCTGGGAGGGTGGGGGCGAGCCCCACCTCATCAGACCTGGCCAGGACTGATCCTACGCCGCCGCGTCGAAGCCCGTGTCGCGCGCCATGCGCTTCAGCTCCAGCAGCGCGTGCTTCTCGATCTGCCGGATGCGCTCACGCGTCAGACCGTGCTCCTTGCCGACCTCCGTCAGCGTGCGCTCGCGGCCGTCCTCGATGCCGTACCGCATACGGATGATGGAGGCGGTCCGGTGGTCGAGCTTGTCGATCAGGTCGTCGAGCTCCTCGCTGCGCAGGAGTGTCATCACGGACTGCTCCGGCGACACCGCGGAGGTGTCCTCCAGCAGATCACCGAACTGGGTCTCGCCGCCGTCGTCCACCGCCATGTTCAGCGAGACCGGGTCGCGGGCCCAGTCGAGCACATCGATGATCCGCTCCGGCGTCGAGCCCAGCTCCTCGGCCACCTCGGCCGGCTCGGGCTCGCGCCCGTGCTCGCGGTTGAACTCGCGCTGGACACGACGGATCCGGCCCAGCTCCTCCACCAGGTGGACAGGCAGCCGGATCGTGCGCGACTGATCGGCTATGGAGCGGGTGATGGCCTGCCGGATCCACCAGGTGGCGTACGTCGAGAACTTGAAGCCCTTCGCGTAGTCGAACTTCTCCACCGCGCGCACCAGACCGGCGTTGCCCTCCTGGATCAGGTCCAGCAACGGCAGCCCGCTGCGCGGATAGCGGCGCGCGACGGCCACCACCAGGCGCAGATTCGACTTGATGAAGATGTCCTTGGCGCGCTCGCCCTCGCGGACCAGCGCCTCCAGCTCCTCGCGCGTGGCACCGCCCGCCTTGCTCTCCACCTCGCCTTCGAGGATCTGCCTGGCGTAGACCCCGGCCTCGATGGTCTGGGAGAGCTCGACCTCCTTGGCGGCGTCGAGCAGCGGCGTGCGCGCGATCTCGTCGAGATACATACCGACCAGGTCGCGGTCGGCGATCTCCCCGCTCGCGGCGCGAACACTGCTTGCCCCATCGGCGGCAGACTGACGACGGGCGACGGCACGGGTTGCCATGCGTGCTCCCTTGCTGAGTAGGTCGCGACACCCTTCAGGGTCTTCCAGGTGCCCTGCATCCGAGGGAAACAACGACTGGAATCCGGACAGAATTCCCAGGCGTGCAGGGTTTTTTGTGATCTTGCAGTACCCTGTGCCGCCACTTGGGAGGACGGATGCTGCCGAAGCACACAGAGGTGCAGGTCAGAGCTGGCTCGGAGGCCGATCTCCCGGCCCTCACCGAGCTCTACAACCACTACGTGCGCGAAACGGCCGTCACCTTCGACACCGCCGCGTTCACGCCCGAGCAGCGCCGCCCGTGGCTGCACTCCCACCCTGAAGACGGCCCGCACCGTCTTCTGGTTGCTCGGGATGTCCGTTCTGACCGAATTCTGGGTTACGCGACCAGCAGCGCGTTCCGCCCGAAGCCCGCGTACGCCACATCCGTCGAGGTCAGCGTCTATCTCGCGGGCGACGCCGTGGGCCGTGGCATCGGCACCCTCCTCTACGACGCGCTCTTCGCCGCCCTCGCGGACGAGGACCTGCACCGCGCCTATGCCGGCATCGCCCTTCCGAACGAGGCCTCGATCGGGCTCCATGAGCGCTTCGGCTTCCGGCACGTCGGCACGTACGCGGAGGTCGGCCGCAAGTTCGGCCGCTACTGGGACGTCGCCTGGTACGAGAAGAAGCTGGGCCGACCCGGCGCGGCGCCGCCCGAGCGCCGGACAGGGACCTAACCGAACTGGACCGACCGCTTGGCCAGCCCCATCCAGAACCCGTCGATGACGCTCCGCCCCCGGTCCAGTTCCCCGGAGGCGTCCGCCGCTCCCAGCGTCACGAACAGCGGAGCGAAGTGCTCGGTCCGCGGATGGGCCAGCCTGCCCGCCGGCGCCTTGTGCTCGAAGTCCAGCAGCGCGTCCACGTCGCCGGCGGCCAGCGCCCGCTGCCCCCAGTCGTCGAACTCGGCGGACCAGCCGGGTACGCCGGCGCCCGCGTGCCGCAGCGCCGCCAGGTTGTGGGTGAAGAAGCCGCTGCCGATGATCAGCACGCCCTCGTCGCGCAGCGGAGCGAGCCTGCGCCCGATCTCCAGCAGCCGCTGCGGGTCGAGCGTCGGCATGGAGACCTGCAGCACGGGGATGTCGGCGCCGGGGAACATCTCGACGAGCGGGACGTACGCGCCGTGGTCGAGACCGCGGTCCGGGATGTCCTGGACAGGCGTACCGGCTCCGCGCAGCAGCTTCCGTACGGACTCGGCGAGCGCGGGCGCACCCGGGGCCTCGTACCGCACCCGGTAGTAGTGCTCGGGGAAGCCCCAGAAGTCGTACACGAGCGGCACGGTCTCGGTCGCGCCGAGCGCGAGCGGGGCCTCCTCCCAGTGGGCGGAGATCATCAGGATGGCCGTGGGCCTCGGCAGATCCGCGGACCACGCGGCGAGCTGGCCGGTCCAGACCGGGTCGTCGGCGAGCGGCGGTGCTCCGTGCGAGAGATAGAGGGCGGGCATCCGCTCCGCGTACACATCCGCACCCACAGGAGCCTCCCGGGCCTCAAGCGAATCTTCTTGAACCTTCAAGTTCACGCTGAGAGACAGGTTAGGCGCATCTTGTTCAACTTTCAAGGACAGGCTCGTACAGTAGACGCATGACTACGGCATACGACGCGGGCGACTCCCGCTGGCTCAGCGCGGAGGAGCAGCGCGTGTGGCGTTCGTACCTCCAGGCGACCACCCTCCTCGAGGACACTCTCGACCGCCAGCTCCAGCGGGACGCGGGGATGCCGCACATCTATTACGGCCTGCTCGTCCAGCTCGCCGAGGCACCGCGGCGCCGTAGGCGCATGACCGAGCTGGCCAAGGACGCCAAGATCACCCGGTCCCGGCTCTCACACGCGATCGCGCGCCTGGAGAAGAACGGCTGGGTGTGCCGGGAGGACTGCCCCTCCGACAAGCGGGGCCAGAACGCGTACCTGACGGACGAGGGGTACGAGGTCCTGCAGAAGGCGGCACCGGGCCATGTCACCGCCGTACGACAGGCGATCTTCGAACGGCTCACGCCGGAACAGGTAGGCCAGCTCGGCGAGATCACCCGCATCATGGTCGAGGGCCTCGAGCCGGACTGCGCGGGCGCGGACCTTCCCTGGCTGCGCTGAGCCGCCGCCCCTCCCGGCGCATGGAGCGGGGCCCCGCCCGGGGTCCGGTGAATCCGGATCCGGACGGAGCCCCGCTCCCCCGCACAGTGGCCCGGGCATCGGCCCGACGTCAGCCCGACCTTCGACCTGGACGTCGGCCCTGGTCATAGGCCCTGGACGTCGGCCTGCGGGTCGCGCGCTCAGTGCGCGACGACGGGGATCCTCACCTCGTCCTCGGCACCCTCACCGGCGCCGTCCGCGGACGACGCGGCCGCGCCGGTTCCCGGCCGCCCGCTGTTGATGAAGGTGAACGCGATGGCCGAAGCCGCCACCAGGATGCCGACGGCCCACCAGATGGCGCTGGCGTAGCCGTGCACCAGGCCCTGCATCTGCAGCGTCTGCTGCGCCTGGGGGCCGGTCGCGCCCGCCGCGTGCGCGGCGATGTACGAGGTGGTCGCGGAGGCGGCGATCGTGTTCAGCAGGGCCGTGCCGATCGCGCCGCCGACCTGCTGCGAGGTGTTCACCATCGCGGAGGCGACGCCCGCGTCCCGCGCCTCGACGCCGTGCGTGGACAGCGACATGGCCGGCATGAAGGCGGTACCCATACCGAGGCCGAGCAGCAGCTGCGCCGGCAGGATCAGCCCGGCGTACGACGAGCCGATCTCGAGCTGCGTCAGCAGCAGCATGCCCGTCGCGGCGACCAGGAAGCCGGGCCCCATGAGCCGCCGGGGCGGGACGCGGGTCATCAGCCGGGCGCCGATCTGCGTGGAGCCCGTGATCATGCCCGCGATCATCGGGAGGAAGGCGAAGCCCGTCTTGACCGGCGAGTACCCCTTCACGACCTGCAGGTAGTACGTGAGGAAGAGGAAGAGGCCGAACATCGCGATAATGGCCAGCCCCAGCGAGAGGTAGACACCGCCGCGGTTGCGCTCGGTCAGGACGCGCAGCGGCAGCAGCGGCGAGCGGACCTTGGACTCGGTGAACACGAAGGCCGCGAGCAGGACCGTCGAGGCGACGAAGAGACCGATGGTCATGGAGTCCGACCAGCCGTCCGCCTCGGCGCGCGTGAAGCCGTACACCAGCGCCACCAGGCCGAGGGTGGAGAGGATGACGCCGGGGATGTCGAGCGGCGAGCGGTTGCGGCCGCCGGCCGGCTCGCGGATCACGAAGTACGCGCCCGCGGCGGCGACGACGGCGAAGGGGATGTTGACGTAGAACGTCCAGCGCCAGTCGAGGTACTCGGTGAGGAAACCACCGAGGATCAGACCGACGGCGCCACCGCCACCGGCGATCGCGCCGTAGATGCCGAAGGCCTTCGCCCGCTCCTTGGCGTCGGTGAACGTCACGGCGAGCAGCGAGAGTGCGGCCGGAGCGAGCAGCGCGCCGAAGGCGCCCTGGAGCGCGCGCGAACCGAGCAGCATGGCCTCACCCGTGGCCGCGCCGCCGACGGCGGATGCGGCGGCGAAGCCGAGCAGACCGACGACGAAGGTGCGCTTGCGGCCCCACAGGTCGGCGATGCGTCCACCGAAGAGCAGCAGTCCGCCGAAGGCGAGGGCGTACGCGGTGATGACCCACTGCCGGTTGCCGTCCGAGATGCCCAGGTCCTGCTGGGCGGACGGCAGCGCGATGTTCACGATGGTCGCGTCGAGCACGACCATCAGCTGGGCCAGGGCTATGAAGACCAGGGCTTTCCAGCGGCTCGGGTCAGGACCCGCGGAGAGCGGGAGCTGCGTCTGGGCAGTTTTTGACATGGGTGTGGCCACCTAGGGGTGCGTAAGCGTGAAAAACGGTCGTCAGTACCGGCGCGCGCGGACGAGTCGGTGTCGGGCACCGGGCGTAAGTGCTTCCGGATTACGGATCACGGATCACGAAGTGCGGACTACGGGTTTTGGATCACGGACTGCGGATGACGGGTCGGGGATGCGGATGACGGCGTGCTGGTCACGGATGGCGCCGCAGGTCCTCCAGGGTCGCGGCCGTGCCGGGCAGCTCCGAGCGCGCGGGCGCCTCGAGTCCGTCCAGCAGCAGCTGCAGATGGCGATGGGTGTACTGGTCGATGTCCGGGCATGCGATGCCGGGCAGCGGCCGGGTGAGCTGGATCAGCGCGACCAACAGGTCTCCGACGGCGATGTCGGAGCGGAGCCGCCCCACTGCCTGGGCCCGGTCGACGAGACCCTGGACGGCTTCTTCGAGCCGCTCGCGCTCGGCGCAGAGTTCGGGATGGTCCTTGTCGAAGCCGCCGGAGAGGAATGGGCACAGCGCGCCGATCCGCTCGTCGGCGGCCGCGTGGGTGAAACGCCTCAGGGCGGCGAAGGGGTCCGCCTCCTCGGCAGCCGCTTCCTCCGCCCGGTCCGTCGTTCCGCTCAGGACGGCCAGGACGACCTCGTGGACGAGGGCGGCCCGGTCGGCGAAGTTCCGGTAGAGGGTGGCATTGCCGACGCCGGCGCGGCGGGCGACCTCGTCGAGCGGCACGTCGGGGCCGAACTCGACGAACATCTCGCGGGCCGCCGAGACGATCCGCTCCCGGTTGCGCAGCGCGTCCGCGCGCGGCCGGTGGGCGCGCCGCCCTGCGGTGTCGGTGGCGGTGGCGGGGCTCACGGCTCCACTCCCTCTCATGGCGTCGATCGTGGGTCTACGTTGCGGTCTCCGACCCTGCCGGACGAGATCCGGGGACGGACTCCCCGTTTCGGGGGGACCTTTCTGCAAACGGGGAGTCCGTCCCCGGTTATTTCGCCTCACCCCGGAAATTCCGTGTGACCTGGCTCACAGCCCTCGGGGCCCTGTTCACCTCCCGCCGGCTCCCCTTTCCCCGGCGTGTCCCACGATCGGCTCACCCGGCGAGCGCCCGCCCCGCGCCCGAATCACGCTGATCAAACGGAGCGCAGCTGAGGACCGGCCGGCTGCCGCGGACCCGAAGGCGACCGCATGCAGGAGACCCGCCACCGGATACGCAGACAGGGCCTCCTGGGCGCGGTCGCCGCTCTTGCCCTTGCCGCCCTGACCTCGGCGAGCTCCATGCTCCCCGGCCCTTCGCGGGCTTCGGCCGGCCCGGTGGCCACGGCCGAGGAATCGGCGCTCGGCCCGTGCCGTATCGCGACCACCCCCGGCGTACAGATGTCCGAGGGCATGCCCACGCCGAGCGGTTACGTGCGCTCCACGGGCGAGATCCGCGCCCTCAACATCATGATCGACTTCCCGGATGCGGAGGGCGAGGGCACGGCGCGCGAGCGTTTCGAGGAGTTCTTCCCGCAGACCCAGCAGTGGTTCGCGACCAGCTCCTACGGGCGCCTCCTCTACCGCCCCGAGGCCCCGCTGCCGGACTGGCTGCGGATGCCGCTGCCCTTCGCGGCGTACGGGATAGAGCGAGGCGCGCCGTACGAGCCGGGCTACCGGCAGCTGGTGCAGGACATGGTGACCATGGCCGACCCGCACGTGGACTTCAGCGCGTACGACCTGGTCAACGTCCTCGTCACGCCGAACGCCGGCCCGTCCGCGCTGGACACCGTCCTGTCCGTGACGTTCTCCGGGAACAACGAGGCGCCGCACGCGGACGGTGTGCCGCTCGCCAACACCTCGTTCGTCTACAGCCGCCAGGACGACGGGTCCGGGACGTACGACGAGACCGGCTTCCGGGTGCTCCCGCACGAGAACGGCCATGTCTTCGGCCTGCCCGACCTCTACACGCCGGAGGGCGGCGGCGCCGTCGGCCACTGGGACATCATGTCCGAGGACTGGGGCGCCAACAACGATCTGCTGGGCTGGCACAAGTGGAAGCTCGGCTGGCTCGACAACGACCAGGTCGGCTGTGTCTCCGCCAGTGGGGTGGCCGAGTACGACCTCACGCCGCTCGCCACCACGGGCGGCCGCAAGCTCGTCGTCGTGCCGACCGGCACGGACGCCGGTTACGCCGTGGAGGTCCGCACCCGGGAGGGAAACGACGAGGCGGTCTGCGAGCCGGGGGTCCTCGTCTACCGCGTCGAGACGGACATCGACACCGGGCAGGGGCCGGTGCGCGTCTCCGACAGCGACGAGGACAGCGGCGGCTGCACGCGGCGGCCCAATGTGCACGCCGAGCTCTCGGACGCGCCGTACCGGCCGGGCGAGTCGTTCACGGACGGGCGCCACGGGATCCAGATCACGGTGCTGTCGGAAAGCCCGGAGGGGACCTATCGCGTGCGTGTCACGCGTTCCTGAGCCCTCCGAGCCCCGGTCCGGCTCGGCCCCGGCCTGCCGCGGCTAGCACCGGACCTGCTCCTCCAGCGGGCCCCTGAGCTCCCGCTTGAGGATCTTCCCGGTGGGATTGCGGGGCAGCGGCTCGTCCCGTACGACGACATGGGCCGGCACCTTGAAGGCCGCGAGGCTCCTCGCGACATGTGCCCGCAGCTCGTCGGGGGTGACGGAGGCACCGGGCCGCAGCTGGACCACCGTCGCGACCTCCTCGCCGAGGACGGGGTGCGGTACGCCGAGGACGGCCGCGTCGGCGACGTCCGGATGGCTGTGCAGGACGGCCTCCACCTCGACGCAGTACACGTTCTCCCCGCCGCGGATGACGACGTCCTTGATGCGGTCGACGATCGAGATCCGGCCGCCGTCCCCTACGGTCGCGAGGTCGCCGGTCCTGAACCAGCCGTGCTCCGTGAACGCGGCCGCCGTGGCCTCGGGATCGCGCCAGTACCCGCGCACCAGCGACTGCCCGCGCAGCCACAGCTCACCGACCTCGCCCTCCGGGAGCGCCTCGCCCGTCGGCCCGGCGATCCGGACCTCGGTGGCCGGGGACGGCCGCCCGACACTGTCCGGGAACTCCCGGTACTCGGCGCCGAAGTTCGCCGTCACACCTCCGCTCGTCTCGGTCAGCCCGTAGCCGTTGCGGGGCTCGATCCGCTGCCCGTACCGGGCCGTGAGCCGCCCGACGAGATCCGGCGGGGCGGCGGCCCCGCCGGTGTTGAGATGCGTGAGGGTCTCCAGGGCCGCCCCCTGCCGTTCGGCGGCGCCGAGCAACTGGAGCGCGGTGGTGGGCACCCCGGAGTAGTGCGTCACTCCGTGCTTCTCGATCAGCGCGAGCGCCTTGTCCGCGTCCCACTTCCGCATGAGGACGAGCGTCCCGCCGACGGCCATCACCGAGTACACCGTCGTGAAGGCCGCCACATGGAAGAACGGAAAGGTCATCAGGCAGACGGGGGCGGGCCCCTGCCCCGGGATCACGCCCCGCGCGAGTGCGGAGGCGGCGGCGGTGTACCGGGGGTTCATCGCGGCCCCTGCCTGGGCGAGCTGGGTGGCGACGGCGCCCTTGGGCCGGCCCGTGGTGCCGGACGTGTAGATGATGGTGGCGTCGTCCTCGGGGCGTACGTCGACGTCGGGAGGCGCGGCGGCGGGATCCGGGTGGGCCTCGGGCAGGTCCTCGTACCGTACGACGCCGTCGCCCACGGGCCCGTCATGGTGGAAGACGACCACGGGCACCCGCCCGCGCGCCCACGCCCCGACCCTCTCCAGCCGCTCCCCGTCGACGAGCACGACGCGGGGCTCGCAGTCGTCGAGCGCGTACGCGAACTCCTCCGCGGTCCACCAGGCGTTCAGCGGCACGGCCACCAGACCGGCCAGCTGCGTGGCCCAGAAGGCGATCTGCCACTCGGGGTGGTTGCGCATCCCGACCACGGCCCGGTCGCCGGGCCGCAGCCCGTACTCCTCGGTGAACCGCCGCGCCAGCGCGGACGCGGCCGCGAAGAACTCCCCGTACGTGTACGTCCCGCTCTCCCCCACGAGGAACGGCCGCTCCCCGAACGCCCAGGTGGCCTCGACGAACTCCCGCAGCGTCCGCGGCCCGGACGCGTACACCCCGTCGACGGTGGCAAAGGGGGCACCGGGCGCGGTGAGCGCGCCGAGGGCAGCCGAGGCAGAACGGGGGTGCGGCACGGTCGCCCTCCTGTCGTGCGGTGACGCTGTCGGCGCTGTCGCACTGTCGCGCGCGGGGCTAAGCGCCCGCTCAGTTCCGTGCGACGCTATGTGCGGCGCGGGACCGCGTCAAGATCTCCTCGGAGGGTGCCACGTACCTCGGAGGGTGCCACGCAACTGGATCAACCCACCGACCGCCGGAACGTCACCCGCTACACTGTGCGCGGTGGCGCAACGCTCACGGGGCGCGCCGCCTTGTCCCGCCTTCGCGCCTTCGTAGCTCAGGGGATAGAGCACCGCTCTCCTAAAGCGGGTGTCGCAGGTTCGAATCCTGCCGGGGGCACCAGCCAAAAGGCCCCGGACCGATCATGGTCCGGGGCCTTTGACATCAGCTTTTGACATCAACGAGGGCGGTCACTCACGGCCGGGGCGCCTCTTGAGCAGCCGGTCCATGTGGCTGATGGCCTCGCGCTGCGTGTCGTGGACGACGTGCGTGTAGACGTCCATGGTGATGCTGATCTGGCTGTGCCCGAGGATCTCCATCACGACGCGGGGCGCCACACCGGCCGCGGTGAGCAGCGTCGCGCAGCCGTGCCGGGCATCGTGCAGCCGGACGACGCGGAGGCCGGCGGAGTCGGCAACTCGGGTGAACGAGCGGTACACGTTGCGCGGCTCGACCGGGCGACCGGTGCGGATAGTGAAGACGTGCCCGTTCTCATCCCAGGACTCCCCCGCACGCTGCTTCGCGGCCGCCTGGCGCATCCGATGCCAGCGCAGCGGCGGGATGCACATCGCCGGGAGCGGCAGCGCGCGACGGCGGCGGTTCTTGGTCTCGTCGTCGTAGAGCACGCCACGTCGACGCTGGGTCTGCTGCCGGACGTAGATCACGCGGTTGTCCAGGTCGACATCGGTCCAGCGGAGACCGACGATCTCGCCTCGGCGCAGGCCCATGGCGATGGCAAGCACGAAGGCCGCGTACAACGGGTCCTTACGGGCGGCAGCGAGGAAATCCAGGGTCTCGTCGAGGGTCCAGGGGCTCAACTCCCGGGACTTGGCACGCGGCGGCTCTACGAGGGCAGCCACGTTCCGGGTCACCAGTTCCTCGCGGCAGGCGGCGCTGAGAGCCGTCCGCAGCACGCGGTGAGACTCCTTGGCTGTGGCCGCAGTCGTCTTGTTCTCCAGTTGGACGATGAAGCGCCGGACGTCGGCGACGCCGAGGGATTCCAGTCGCTTCGACCCCAGCATGGGCACGAGGTACAGCCGGACATGCGCTTCGTACTTGTCGTACGTGCTCAGCTTGCGCCGAGGCTTGACGATGTTGTCCAGCCAGTACGGCAGCCACTCCGAGAGCCGGGCCGAGCGGGTGGGCACGGGCACGCCCTGGTCCACCTTGTCGAGCAGTTCGCGGCGCTTGGTGTCGCACTCTGCCCAGGTCTTGCCGTAGGCGAACTTGCGGGCGCGGGTGCCGTCCGGCTGGAGGACGTAGACAGCGGCCTGATAGCGGCCGTCCTTGCGCTTGGTGATGGTGCCCGCGCCGTTGGGGTTGCGCTTGCGCTGCGTCGCCATCAGGCAGCCTCCTCGATCTGACCGAGCACGAAGTCACGGATCGCGTCGGCCGGGATCCGACGGCAGCCGTCAATCTTGATCGAGGTCAGGCGGCGCGAGCGGATCAGGTCGTAGACCTTGGAGCGTCCGACCTTGAGCCGCGCCATGGCCTCGGGCACGGTCAGCAGCTCAGCGGTTGCGGTGGTCATGCTGCGGCTCCTTCCGGTTCGGTGGTGTCGGGTGCGAGGGAGGCGGCGAGCCATTCCTCGCCGCGGGTGAGTCCGGTTCCGGCGAAGGCCCAGTGCGCGAGGACGAGGGTGGTGTCCTCGTCGTGTTGGTCGGCCGGCACCGCGTGGTCGCCGTGGGCGAGGGCGGCTTGGAGGCGGCGCCATTCGGCGCGGGCGGTGCGTAGGGCGCCGAGGGTGGTGGAGTAGCGGCGGGTTTTGGTGGAGAAGTGGCCGCGGAAGCCGAGCATGTGGGCCCATGCGCGGAGCCGGAGGTCTTCCAGGTCCTTGCGGGCGCCGAGGGTCCAGGCGGTGCGGATGAGTCGGCGGGCGTGTTCGGGGATGGACTTGCGGCCGAGTTCGGCGAGGAACTTGATGGGGCGGTCGAGGGTGCCGGTCGCGGTTTCGGCGCCCTTGGTGGCGTACTTGGCGATGTAGGCGGCGACGGCGCGTTCAGTGAGTTCGGTGCCGCCGTCGAAGTCGGCGGAGCGGATCGGGCGAATGTCGAGCTGGGTGCCGAAGGCGAAGGTGTGTGCGCGTCCGTCGACGACCGGGCCGGGCACGTTGACGGCTTTGGCGGCGGCGTGGATGGCGTCGGTGAGGAGTTCCGGGGTGGCCCAGGCCGGGGGCGGGGTGTCGCCGCCGTCGGGGCCGTCGAGGCGAATCACGGCGTGGAAGTGGATGGCGCCGCGGCGCTGGTACTCGGCGACCTTGGCGAAGGAGACGCGGGCGTGGTCGGCGAAGGCGCGTTGGGTGAGTCCGGCGCGCTTGGCGACTTCGCGGCGCAGGTAGATGGAGAAGCGGGCCCAGATCTTGGAGGCGTGCGCGTTCCACAGCACGGCGGCTTCGTAGTCGTACGTCTCGGGGTCGAGCGGGGTGCCCAGTTCCGGGGCGTCTTCGGCGTGCTGGGTGCCGCAGCGGCAGCGGCCCTTGGCGGGGCGGTTGTGGACGGGACCGAAGCTGGGGGCGGTGAAGGTGGCGAACACCCGGGGGTGGGTGGCCACGCGCTCGGGGGTGCCTTTGCCGCCGCGGAGCCCGGCGGTGATGAGTTGGTAGGTGTCGCGGCGGTAGGTCTCGGCGCAGGCCGGGCAGCGGGTGGTGCGGCGGTTGTTGCAGCGGACCAGGAGGTTCCCGGCGGGCAGGTCGCTGGCGGTGAGGTGGTGCAGGATCTCGCCGGTCGTGGCGTGGATGTCGGTGCGGTGGCCGTCGAGGCGGATCGGGGTGGTGCAGCCGCCGAGGCCCCGGAGCTGTCGCATGAGTCCGGGCATGGTGCCGAGCGAGACGAGGAAGGCGAGGTCACGCAGCGGGGGCGGCGCGGTCGCAGGCAAGGCGGAGTCCTCCTTCCAGAGGGGAGAGGAAGAAGGGGCACCGGCCGGCGGAAGGCGGTCGGTGCCCCGACGGGAGATCAGCGGGTGAATGCGGCGTCGGCGGCGGCGTCGAGGAGGTGGCGCAGGGGCGGGGTGGTGCCGGTGCCGTGGCAGGTGCGGCAGTGGGCGGTGATGGTGCGGCGGTGGCCGTGGCGGTCGCGGCCGCCGAGGGTGACGGCGGCGGAGGCGAAGCCGTCGCAGGACGGGCAGATGCGGGCCGGGGCAGGGCGGTGCTGGGGCATGATGGTGGGTCCTTCCGGTTGATTGAGGTCGGGTAGGGGCTGGACCCGTCCGGGCGGCGGAGACTTGGCGGTTTCAGGGCCGCCCGGAGGGCCGGTCAGCGTTGGCGCGAGTCGTTGAGCAGGGAGCGCAGGACGACGGCGCAGACGGCGACCGAGGCCGCGGTGATGGCGACGGCGAGCACGAGCGAGACCAGGACCGCGCCGACGACGAGGACGACCGCGGCACCGCCGCCGACGGCGACCAGAAGGCCGGTCGGGGTGAGCCGGATCGCGGGCACCGAGGAGCGGACCGGAGCCGGGGCGGGGGCCGGGGTGGTGTGCTGGCAGGCGCACGCGGTGGCGTGCTGATGCTCGACGACCGTGCCCGTGGCCGGGTGGGTGAGCGGGGTGACGATGCCGGTTGGGGTGGGCATGGTCGGGATGCGCGGGCGGAGCATGATGGGTTCTCCTTTCTGGGCGGGTTACTTGGTGGTGCCGTTGACGGCGTCGACGCCGGTCCGGGTGCCGGATTCGATGGCGGGGGCGAGGAAGGTGTCGGCGAGGAGGAAGCCGCCGAGAAGGAGCACGACGATGAGCCAGGTCGGCGGGCGCATGAGCTTGATGCCGAAGTAGCCGAAGATGGCGACCAGGACGATCAGGGGAAGTTCGACGTTCACGGCGGTTGCTCCCTCGGCGGTTAGTTGGCGCGGCAGCGGTGGGTGCGGGCGGCGAGATGGGCGGCGGTCTGGGTGGAGAAGTCGGCGGACCAGCCGCAGTCGTCGCGGGTGCAGACGGCGGCGTGCTTGGGGCGTCCGTTCCGGTCGCGGTGCGTGCCGATCTGCACCGGGCCGATCCGCATCACGGAGTGGAAGAAGTCGCGGGCAGGCATCGCTGGTCAGTCCTCTCGGCTGAAGTCGTCGGCGTGGTCGGTGAGCCACTGGCGGATCTCGGCCGACTCGAACTCGTCGGCGGCGTTGATCACGACTTCCGCCGTGGCCACGGCCTCCACGAGGCGGCCCTTTCGTGTGAGTTCGGCGGCGCGTTCAAGCGCGTGGCGGGTCGAGTTGCGCATGGGGTTCTCCGGTCTTGTCAGGCGAGGTGGGCGGCGAGTTGGTCGGCCATCGGGCCGGGCAGGCCGAGGCGGTCGCGCAGGATGGCGGCGTCGATCGGTGTGCCGGTCGCAGTGCGGTGGGCGTCGGCGAGCTTGCGGGCGTGGTCGACGAGCGCCGGAGGCACATCCGCCGGCGGAGGAGCGGGCAGGGCCGGAACGGGGTCTGCAGGCTCGACCGCGTCCGGCTCAGGCTCGAGCTCAGTCGTCGGTTCGGCCGGCACAGTCACCGGCTCGACAACCGCCAGCGGCTCAGGCTCGGCATCGTGGGCTTCGGGGCCGGTGGGTGAGTGGACGAGGAGGGTGCCGCCGAGGAAGGCGAGTGCGGGCCACCCGGCGACGAGGATGCGTAGCCAGTCGGGCACGTCGCCCAGGTCGAGCAGGCCCGCGGTGGCGACGTTGGCGCCGAGGGAAGCGGCCAGGGCGACGGCGAACCAGGTCCACGCGGCCCGGGCCGACTCGCCCTGTGCGCGGAGGATGCGCAGGCGTCGCCAGGCGGCGACGAGCAGCAGGTCGACCGAGATCGGGTAGGCCCATGCCTTCCAGCCGTCCTGTCCGGCAGCGGCGGCGATGTCGTGCAGGTGGGCGAAGGACAGAGCCCCGGCGATCACGGCTTGCACGAGTACGGCGTCCAGGCGGATCGAGCGGATCACGGGTCTTCACCTCCTTGAAGGGGTTGGGCCGGGGCCGGGCGAGGCACGAAGGGCCGGTCGCCCGGGCCCCGGCGGAGCCGTTTCCGGCATGGCGGGGGTAGGGACGTGGCGCGAAGCGGCCGCGCCGACCGGGCTGAGGGACGGGTCAGGCCGTGGCGGGAGCCGCAGCCGGGGTCGAGATCTCGACCGGGTCCAGGTCTGGCAGCACCGGCCGGAAGGGCTCCAGGCCCTCCAGCGCGGGGGTGCGGTGGGCGTTGGCGGTGCAGGCGTTCACGGCCTGCCGCATCGTCGTGAACGGGGTGCGGATGCGGACCCAGCCGCCCGTGGAGTCACCGGCCACGGCCATACCGGGCCGCTCGACAGGAATCTGCGTCGTGGCCAGCACCGCATCGGGGGAGATGTCGCCGAAGGCCATCTTGGCGGAGGCTTCATCGTTGACCCGGTGCGAGATGCGGCCGGTCAGCTGGGCACGGAGCATGGTGATCCCGTCGCCGAGTTCCGCGCCGAAGCGCTGCCCGCAGATCTCCACGTAGATGCCGGCGGCGCGGCCGAGCTGGACGAGGCGGACCAGCGCGGTGACGATCCGCTCGCGGCGCTTCTTCTCCGCGGTGTTGGAGAACAGGGCCAGCTCGGCGACCTCGTCAACGAGGAGCACGACCGGTACCGGTCGCAGGTGATCGGGCAGGCCCCAGATGTCGGCGGTGATCTCCGCATCCGCCGTGTCCGCGCTGATCCTCTGCTCGCGCCGGATCACCTGGTACGTGTCGGCCATCCGCTCAACCAGCGCTTCCAGCAGACCAGCCGCATCATCCGGGTTGTCGGCCAGCGCGGAGAACCGGCGCGCCAGCGGGGCGAGTTCCACACCCTGCTTGCAGTCGATCCCGACCAGGGCCACGTGCTGCGAGGCGAGTTCCTTGACCAAGTGGCGCTGATAGACCGACTTCCCCGACTTGGTCGCGCCGAGGTTCAGCGAGTGCGGCACCTCCAGATGGTTGCGGTAGTGGACCGCTCCGTCCTCCCGCAGTGCGACCGGGATACGCAGCCCGTCACGCGCGATCTTCGCGGGCATCTGGACCCGGGCCAGTACGTCGTAGCCGGTCATGCGCAGCTCGACCACACCCGACTTGATCTCACGGGAGGTGATGCCGTGCATGGCGAACGAGTGCCGCAGCCGGTCCGTGGATGCCGCGAAGTCGAACGCGTCCTGCCCCGGGCGCAGCTTGACCCGCAGTACCAGCCCGGTACGGGTCGGCCGGATCCGCAGGATCCGCGGCGGCCGGGAGGCGGGTGCCGGCCGGTTGGCGAGCCGGGCGAGGGTGAGCCGCAGCCGGGACGGCGGAACGGTCAGCCCGCACGCATCCATCACCGAGGCGTACCGCACCACGACCCGGACCACGGCCAGGGCCGCGCCGATGCTCAGCCAGTACCAGGCCGGGCGCAGCCGCCGCAGCACCAGCGCCGCGACGACCACCACCAGGGCTAAGACGAGGAACGTGTCCCTCGACATGTCGCTCAGCCCTTCGAGGACGGGGCGACCAGCGCGACGGCACGGAACGCGATGCCGTGCCGCCCGTCCCGCTCCCAGTCCCGCGCCTTGAGGCCGACGACCTTCACCGGCATACCGAGCGCGACCCCCTCCGGGATGCCGGTCTCCGGGACCGAGACGGTGTAGAGGTTCGCCTCGCCCTCATCGGCGACGGTCAGGCCGACCGTCATCATCTTCGCGCCGGACTCGCGGTCGACGGCGATCTCGCCGGTCTGCTTGTTGATGACCTTCAGCTGGGGCTCGACGGCGACGAAGACGACAGCAGTCGAAGTGTCGATCTTGAAGGACGGCATTGCCACTCCTGGGTTCGGGCCTACGGGCACACGAGGGACAGACGCTCTTCGCTGTCCTAGGACTACGAGTCCCTTGCGAGAACTATGACGCGCAGTCCCAGGACTGTCAATGTCCTAGGACTGTGCTTGACTTGACCTGTCGATGAGGAGGGCTGCATGGCACCGAAGTGGCGTGAGCTTGCGGACAGGCTGGCTGAGCGGATCAGGAGTGGTGAGTACGCGCCTGGCCAGCAGCTTCCGCACATCCGCGACCTCGTGGAGGCTGGCGAGGGCTCCAAGTCCACTGTGCATGCCGCCTATAAGGCCCTAGAGGCCGAAGGACTCGTCACCTCTTCCCGAGGGCACGGCACGGTCGTGCGCGAGCAGACCCCGCTGAAGCGGCTCGGCATCGCTCGCTACGACAAGGCGAAGTGGCGCGACGGGGACGAAGTCGCGTTCATCGCGGACCGAGTGGCATCCGGCCGTGCCTACCGCCGCAACGAGCAGACCCAGACGGTCGGCCGCGTCACCGCGTCGCCCTTGATCGCCGAGAAACTGGGGGTGGAACCAGACTCCGAGGTCTACGCCCGCGCCCGCCTGGTCAAGGAGGGCGAACAGCCCACGCACACCCTGACCAGCTACTACCGACCGGAGCATGTGGAAGGGACGCGGCTCGTGGACCCGACTCCGGGACCGGCCGGCAAGGGCGGGGGGTACAAGGTGCTGTACGACGCGGGATACGAGATCGACCACATGAAGGAGTCCCTGTTCGCGCGCGTCCCGACTGCCGAGGAAGTCAAGCTCCTCCAACTGCCGGCAGGGGAACCCGTTATGGAGCTCCACCGGACCACGTACACGGCGGATGGGACCGTGGTCGAGTTCGCCGTCGGCGTTCACGCGGCCTCGCGGTTCGCGTGGGAGTACGACTTCAAGGTCCCGGATTCGGCACAGTCGAAGGACGGCGCATGAACCTGCCGGACGCGGTCATGAAGGACGCGCAACTCCTCTGGGACTACCAGCTCATGGGGCACAGCCCGCAGCCGTGCTCCGTCGCCATCGGTCTGGGCAGTCACGACCTGGGCGTCGCCGACGCGACTGCCGAGCTGTATCGCCAAGGGATGGCCCCCCTGATCGTCTTCACCGGAGCCACGAGCCGGACGACCCGCGATCGGATGCCCCGCGGGGAGGCCGAGCATTACCGCGAGCGCGCCATCGAACTGAGGGTTCCCAGCGACGCCATCCTCGTGGAACCGCGGGCGCGGAACACCGGGGAGAACATCCGCTTCGCACGCGCACTGCTGGAGGAGCGAGGCGTACCGGTGTCGTCAGTGCTGCTGGTGAGCAAGCCGTACGAGGAGCGTCGGGCCTACGCCACGGCGCGCAAACTCTGGCCGGACGTCGAGTTCGTCAGTGCGTCGGCGCCCATGACCTTGGCCGACTACGTCGAGTCGATCGGCGACGCCCGCCTTGTCGTCGACATGCTGGTCGGAGCGCTGCAGCGCCTCCTGACCTACCCCGCCCAGGGCTTCATGATCCGTCAGGAGGTCCCTCAGGACATCCAGGATGCCTACGAGCGGTTGCGTGCCCAGGGGTTCACAAGCCGCCTCATCCCTGACGCCACTCAGGCGGAGTGAGTAGAAACCTTCTCTACGGGTTCAAGGCGGCTCGCTCCGCTCGCCGCGCGCGGCCCCGGCTCGCCGCCGGGCCCGACGCTCTTGTCTCCGCCCCGCTCCGGGCCCGGCTACGCCGGCCGCGCGGCTGTAGCGAGCACACCCGAGCGGTGGACGGTAGCCCGCGGTGGCTGGGCCCGGTCGGCTCCACGGCTTTAGGCAGCCACCATGGGGCGAGCCTCGAAGATCGGGGCCCACATCGGGCTATTGCGGGCAGGTCCAGAGACTGCCCGATTCGCGACCAGCGTACGGGCCCCGATCTCTCGCCCCATGGCAGCTCCGTAAGTTGTTAGGCGGCCCGGGAGGGCCGGGTGTGGCTGATGGCAGCTTGTCTCGTGTGACTCGGCAGGAGTGGCCGCCCGGCTCTTCGGG
>NZ_JBSFDW010000009.1:0-239487 GCF_053594115.1 Streptomyces sp. NPDC001970
CGGGCAGCTGACCACGGGGGCACTGATCGCGCAGATGATGGTCGATCCGGTGAACCTGATCCTGCGGGCCACACCGTGGCCGCACCCCCGCTCATGTCGCCATCATGCTGAGCGAACGAACGAGGCGGCCCCGCAGGACAGTTGCTGTCCTGCGGGGCCGCCTCGTTGAACGGGCCCGGTCAGGCCCAGGTGATCAGCCGCTTCGGCTGCTCCAGGACCGCCGCGACGTCCGCCAGCACCTTGGAGCCGAGCTCGCCGTCGACCAGCCGGTGGTCGAAGGACAACGCCAGCGTGGTGACCTGACGGGGCTTGACCTTGCCCTTGTGGACCCACGGCTGGAGCTTGATCGCACCGACCGCGAGGATCGCGGCCTCGCCCGGGTTGAGGATCGGCGTGCCGGTGTCGACGCCGAAGACGCCGACGTTGGTGATGGTCACCGTCCCGCCCTGCATGGCCGCGGGGCTCGTCTTCCCCTCGCGGGCCGTGGCGACCAGCTCGCCGAGGGCCTCGGCCAGCTGCGGAAGCGTCTTGTCGTGCGCGTCCTTGATGTTCGGCACGATCAGGCCGCGCGGGGTGGCGGCGGCGATACCCAGGTTGACGTAGTGCTTGAGCACGATCTCCTGGTTCGCCTCGTCCCAGGAGGCGTTGACCTCCGGGTTGCGCTTGATCGCGACCAGCAGCGCCTTGGCGATGAGGAGCAGCGGGTTCACACGAAGCCCGGCCATGTCCTTGTCGGCCTTGAGCTCCTCGACCAGCTTCATCGTGCGCGTGACGTCGACCGTGACGAACTCGGTGACGTGCGGCGCGGTGAAGGCGGAGCCGACCATCGCCTGCGCGGTGGCCTTCCGTACGCCCTTGACGGGGACACGGGTCTCCCGGGCGCCTCCCACGACGACGGGCTCCGGAGCAGCTGCGGCCGTCTGTGCCGGCGCGGCGGCGGGGGCGGGCGCGGCGACCGGGGCGGGAGCGACAGCCGCGTGGACGTCCTCGCGGGTGATGATCCCGTCGGGTCCGCTCGGCACGACCGTGGCGAGGTCCACGCCGAGGTCCTTGGCCAGCTTGCGCACGGGCGGCTTGGCGAGCGGCCGGCCGATGACGGGGGCCTCGGGCGCGGTCCCGTGCCCGTTGAGCTCGGCCTGTACGGCGGCCTGCGCGGCCTGCTCGACCTGCGCCTGCTCGGGTACGGACGCACCCTTGCGCGGCCGGCGCTTGGTCGAGGACTCGGCGACCCCGTACCCGACCAGCACCGGCTGGCGGCCCTTGGGCTTGGCCTCGGCCTCCGGCTCGGCGGCGGCGAGCGTCGGCTCGGTGGCCGCCGGCGACGGCTCCTCGGCCTCGCCCGACCCCGGCGCCACATCCACCGTGATGATCGCGGTGCCCACGTCGACCGTGGTGCCCTCGTCGAAGCGCAGCTCGTGCACGACGCCGTCGTACGGAATCGGCAGCTCCACCGCCGCCTTCGCCGTCTCGACCTCGCACACCACCTGGCCGTCGGTCACGGTGTCGCCGGGCTGGACGTACCACTTGAGGATCTCGGCCTCGGTGAGTCCCTCGCCCACGTCGGGCATCTTGAACTCACGGAAACGAGCAGAAGCGTCTGTCATCGTCGTCACGACCCTCTCCTCAGTACGCAAGCGAGCGGTCGACGGCGTCGAGCACCCGGTCAAGGCCCGGAAGGTACTCCTCCTCCAGCCGGGCCGGCGGGTACGGGGCGTGGAAACCGCCGACACGCAGCACCGGCGCCTCCAGGTGGTAGAAGCACCGCTCGGTGATGCGGGCGGCGATCTCCGCGCCGGAGCCGTAGAAGACCGGGGCCTCGTGGACGACGACGAGCCGACGGGTCTTCTCGACCGACTTCTGGACCGCGTCGAAGTCGATCGGGGACATCGAGCGAAGGTCCAGGACCTCCACCGACTTGCCCTCCTCCTGGGCGGCCGCGGCGGCCTCCAGGCAGACCTTCACCATCGGCCCGTACGCGGCGAGCGTCACATCGCTGCCGGTGCGGACGGTGCGGGCGGCGTGCAGCGGGTCCGGGATGGACTCGGTGTCGAGCTCGCCCTTGTCCCAGTAGCGCCGCTTCGGCTCGAAGAAGATCACCGGGTCGTCGCTCTGGATGGCCTGCTGCAGCATCCAGTAGCCGTCGGAGGCGTTCGACGGGGAGACCACCTTGAGGCCGGCCACGTGCGCGAAGAGCGCCTCGGGCGACTCGGAGTGGTGCTCGACCGCGCCGATGCCGCCGCCGTACGGGATGCGGACGACGACCGGCAGCTTGATCTTGCCGAGCGCGCGGGCGTGCATCTTGGCGAGCTGCGTGACGATCTGGTCGTACGCGGGAAAGACGAAGCCGTCGAACTGGATCTCGACGACCGGGCGGTAGCCCCGCAGCGCGAGCCCGATCGCGGTGCCGACGATGCCGGACTCGGCGAGCGGGGTGTCGATGACCCGCTCCTCGCCGAAGTCTTTCTGGAGCCCGTCGGTGATCCGGAAGACTCCGCCGAGCTTGCCGACGTCCTCACCCATGATCAGGACCTTGGGGTCGGTGTCGAGGGCCTTGCGCAGCGACTCGTTGAGCGCCTTCGCGAGGGACATCTTCTCTACTGCCATGGCTTACTTGCCCTCCCCGGACGCGTCCTCGAACGACGCCTGGTAGGCGGCGAACTGTGCGCGCTCCTCGTCGACGAGGGCGTGCCCGTCGGCGTAGACATTGTCGAAGATCGCCATGTGGTCCGGGTCGGGCATGGCACGGACGGCCTCGCGCACGCGCTTGGCCAGGGCGTCGCTCTCCTCGTCGAGGGCGGTGAAGTACGCCTCGTCGGCGAAGCCCTCGTTCTCCAGGTACGTGCGCAGACGCAGGATCGGGTCCTTGGCCTCCCAGGCCGCCCGCTCGTCGTCGTGCCGGTACTTGGTGGGGTCGTCGGAGGTGGTGTGGGCACCCATCCGGTACGTGAACGCCTCGACCAGCGTCGGGCCCTCACCGCGGCGGGCGCGCTCCAGCGCGGACCGCGTCACGGCGAGGCAGGCCAGCACGTCGTTGCCGTCGACGCGGACGCCGGGGAAGCCGAAGCCCTGCGCGCGCTGGTAGAGCGGCACGCGGGTCTGGCGCTCGGTGGGCTCGGAGATCGCCCACTGGTTGTTCTGGCAGAAGAACACGACCGGGGCGTTGTAGACCGCGGAGAAGGTGAAGGACTCGGCGACGTCGCCCTGGCTGGAGGCGCCGTCACCGAAGTACGCGATGACCGCGGAGTCCGCGCCGTCCTTGGCGACACCCATCGCGTAGCCGGTCGCGTGCAGCGTCTGCGAGCCGATCACGATGGTGTACAGGTGGAAGTTGTTGCTGTTCGGGTCCCAGCCGCCGTGGTTCACGCCACGGAACATCCCGAGCAGATTCGTCGGGTCGACCCCGCGGCACCAGGCGACGCCGTGCTCCCGGTAGGTCGGGAAGACGTAGTCGTCGTCGCGCAGGGCCCGTCCCGAGCCGATCTGCGCCGCCTCCTGGCCGAGCAGCGACGCCCACAGACCCAGCTCGCCCTGACGCTGGAGAGCGGTGGCCTCCGCGTCGAAACGACGCGTCAGGACCATGTCGCGGTAGAGCCCGCGAAGCTCCTCGGGGCTCAGGTCGATGTCGTACTCCGGGTGCTCGACCCGCTCACCTTCGGGGTTGAGCAGCTGTACGAGCTGAGGCTCGGACGTCTGCGGCTTCTTCGCGGCGCCGGAAACGGCGCGCTTACTGCTGCGGCGCGGTTTGCGCGCGGCAGTGCTCTCCACGGTCACGTGCGTGCTCCTCCGTCTGTCCGGCCCCCGGGGTCCGCCGGGAACCAGTGCGGCTCGCCTGTATCCGTACCCGTGCACGGGGTGGGTGCCGCTCGGCAGGGAACAGGCGTGACAGGTGCCCCGGCGAGCGCCCTGCCAAAGGCACGTTACCCAGTGGGCCGCATTACTGCGAAACCCCATTTGACCTGCGATTTTGCTTGGATTTCCAAGTAAATCGAGAAAAGCGGGAACAACCACTGGTCACGGCCTTGCGGGCCGCCGGAACAGGGGCACGTTATCCCGGTCACCCCGGGCACGGGAAGAGTGAGTATGTGAGACTGATTTAGTGCGGGACGAGGGAAAAATCACGGTATTCCTGGTTGACGACCACGAGATCGTCCGGCGTGGCGTGCATGAACTCCTCTCGGTCGAGGACGACATCGAGGTCGTCGGGGAGGCCGGGACGGCGGCGGACGCCCTGGTCAGGATTCCGGCCGTCCGTCCCGACGTGGCCGTTCTGGACGTACGCCTTCCGGACGGCAGCGGGGTGGAGGTGTGCCGCGAGGTCCGTTCCCGCAACGATGCCATCAAATGCCTGATGCTCACGTCGTACGCCGACGACGAGGCCCTTTTCGACGCGATCATGGCCGGGGCCTCCGGCTATGTCCTCAAGGCGATCCGCGGCACCGAGCTCCTGACGGCGGTACGGGACGTGGCGGCGGGCAGGTCGCTGCTCGACCCGGTCGCCACCGCGCGCGTCCTGGAACGGCTGCGGGACGGCAACACCCCCAAGGGTGACGAGAAGCTGGCGAGCTTGACCGACCAGGAGCGCAGGATCCTCGACCTGATCGGCGAGGGGCTGACGAACCGCGCGATCGGCGAGCGGCTGCACCTCGCCGAGAAGACCATCAAGAACTACGTCTCGAGCCTGCTCGCCAAGCTCGGCATGGAGCGGCGTTCGCAAGCCGCGGCGTATGTGGCGAGGATGCAGGCGGAGCGACCGCGCTGAGGATGCGCGGCGGTGCACGGCTGAGGGCCGGGGCACCGAGGGCCGGGGCGCCGGCCCGGGCCGCTGAAGGCTCGGACACTGAGGTCCGGGTGCCGAGCTGGGCCACCGAAGGCCGGGCCGAGGGGTCCGTTTCGTGACCTAGGTCCCACCGCGGGCAGGTCGGGCGGCCCTGTTCGCCGGTTCGCCCGGCGGCGGATCGTGGAGTTCATGCCCTCCGACGACCCCTGCCCCACCGACGGCCTGCGCACCGACGAACTGCGCACCGTCGAGCTGCTCTCCCGGGTGTCGTACGGAAGGCTGGCGACCAGCCTGCGCGCCATGCCCGTCGTCGCACCGGCGCGCCATGTCGTGTCCGACGGGTACGTGCTGCTGCGCGTCCACGCGGGACTCGGATTCCACCAGACCTGCGGCGGCAGCGTGGTGGCCTACGGCGCGGACAACCTCAACTCGGACGCGGACGCCCTCTGGTCCGTCCAGTTCACCGGCACCGCGGAGATCGTCACGCCGACTGCGGACGAGGTGGAGGACTTCGGCGACACTGGCCCCTGCCGGGTGAACGGGAAGCCGTTCGACCCGGTGTACCTGCGCATCAAGCCCCGGTTCGCCTCGGTGCACACATGGGACTGTGCCGAAGAGCGAACTGCACGACACGCTGCGTGATCTATCATCTGACGGGTGCCGCGCTCATCTGCTACTGCCCCACCTCCGCTGGGTGAACTCCTGCGCCGGTACGAGCACCCCGGCGAGCCCCTCTCCTGCGAGCCCGTCACCCAAGGCCTCCTCAACCGCGGCTACCGCCTCGCCACCACCCGCGGCGCCTACTTCCTCAAGCAGCACGTCGACGCGCCGACCGCCGACCGCGCCACCATCGTCCGCCAGCACCGCGCCACCCAGCGCCTCCAGTCCCTCGGCGTCCCGGTCGCCCCGCCCGTCCAGGACACGGCGGGCGACACCGTCGCCGTCATCGGCGGCCGCTGCTACGCCCTGCACCCCTGGGTGGACGGCCGGCACCGGGGCGGCGCCCAGCTGACCACCGCCGAGTCCCGGCGCCTCGGGGCGCTCCTGGGCCGGGTGCACACCGCACTGGAACGGGTGATGGAGGCGGACCCGCACGAGCGCGAGCACCTCAGCGCCGACCCCGACGAGACCTTCGCGCTGATCGACGAGCTGCTGGCCCTGGCCCGCTCCCACCGCCCCCGCGACACCTTCGACACCCTTGCCGAGCACCGGCTGCTGGAGCGCCGGATCCTTCTGGAGCGGCACGCAGACCGCCGACCGCCACCGGGCACCGCCGGCGGCTGGGTGCACGGCGACTTCCACCCGCTGAATCTGCTCTACCAGGGCGCCGAGCCCGCCGCGATCGTCGACTGGGACCGGCTGGGGGTGCAGCCGCGCGCCGAAGAGGCCGTACGGGCCGCGGCGATCTTCTTCGTACGGCCGGCGGGGGAACTGGAGCTGCCGAAGGTGCGGGCGTACGCGCGCGCCTACCGGCGGGCGGCCGGGGCGGACGGCGCGGAGCTGGCCGCGGCGGTGCACCGGGTGTGGTGGGAGCGGCTCAACGACTTCTGGATACTGCGCTGGCGCTACCAGCTGCACGACCGCAGAGCCGACCCGCAGTTCCCTGCGGTGTCAGCCCTGGCGGTGTGGTGGACGCGGGAGTACGAGGCGGTGTGCGAGGCGTTCACGGGGTGAACGGCGTGTCAGCGGGCGCTGCCGTTCGTGGTGGTCCCGGCGTCGGTGCTGCCGCCGTCCGTCTGACCACCGTCCGTGGTCCCGCCGTCGGTGGTGCCACCGTCGGTCGTACCGCCGTCCGTCTGACCACCGTCCGTGGTCCCGCCGTCGGTGGTGCCACCGTCCGTCTGACCACCATCTGTCTGACCACCGTCCGTCGTGCCCTCGGTGGTGTTGCCCTCCGTCGTGGAAGGCGTACCGGACGGGCCGCCGTCCGTGGGGGTCTCCGGCGCGGAGGGCGTGTCCTTGTCCGTCGGGGTGTCGGACGGCGTCCAGGGGTACTGGTTGCCGCCCGACGTCTGCTCCGGCTCCTCCGACTCCTCGTCCTCCGTCTCCGGCGGCGCCGAGGACGGCTTGTCCGGCGTGTTCGGAGTGTTCGAGACGGTCGTCTGGTCGGTCGGGTTCTTGCCGGTGTCGGCCGTGCGGTCCAGCGCGAAGACCACACCCGCCGCGATCGCGACCATCGCCAGGGCGAGGAACAGCCACACCTTGCCGCGGCCGCCCCGGCCGTTTCCGCCAGGGCCGTTTCCGTGGCCGTACGCGCCGGTGTACGCCCCGTCGTCCGGGTTGCGCGGCGGCAGGATCGGGCCCTTCGAGGTGTCCCCGTGCGGCGGGTGCCCCATCGCGGTCGTCGCGGTCATGCCCATCGCCGGCGTGTGGAGGCCGTCGTGCATCTCGACCGGGCCGGTGTTCCACGTACCGGTGTGGCTGCCCTGCTGCTGGAGCATCTGCAGCCCGTACTGCACCAGGCCGCGCATCTCCTCGGCGCTCTGGAACCGGTCGTCCGGGTCCTTCGCGAGCGCCCGGACGACGAGCCCGTCCAGCTCCGGCGGTGCCACGTCCGAGGCCTCGGACGGCGGCACGGGGGCGTCCTGGACGTGCTGGTAGACGACGGAGAGCGGGGTCTCACCGGTGAACGGAGGACGCAGCGCGAGCAGCTCGTACAGCAGACAGCCCGTGGCGTACAGGTCCGAGCGGTGGTCGACGGCCTTGCCGAGCGCCTGCTCGGGGGAGAGGTACTGCGGCGTGCCCATGACCATGCCGGTCTGGGTCATCGTCGTCGACGCGCCGTGCAGCGCGCGGGCGATGCCGAAGTCCATCACCTTCACGGCGCCGCCGTGGGTGATGATGACGTTCGCGGGCTTGATGTCGCGGTGCACGATGCCGTGCTGGTGCGAGTACGCGAGCGCTTCGAGGACGCCGGAGACGATGATGAGCGCCTGCTCGGGCGGCGGGGCCTCGGCGTTGATGAGGAGGTCGCGGATCGTGCGGCCCTCGACCAACTCCATGACGATGTACGGCACGGACTGGCCGTTCACGACGTCCTCGCCGGAGTCGTACACGGCCACGATGGCGTGGTGGTTGAGCCCGGCGACCGACTGCGCCTCGCGCGTGAAGCGGGCCTTGGACACGGGGTCCTCGGCGAGGTCGGCGCGGAGCAGCTTGACGGCGACGGTGCGGCCGAGCCGTACGTCCTCCGCCGCGAAGACCTCGGCCATGCCGCCGCGTCCGAGGCGGTGCGTCAGGCGGTAGCGCCCGTCACCGACGAGTCCGCCGACGCCCCAGGAGTCCGCAGCATCCGAGACTCCGCCGCCACTTGCTTCGGGTTCGGGTGCCATCAGTCCTCGCCGTCGTATCTTTGCCGTGCCGAGCGCTTGCGCGGCCGGCGTTCCTCGGGTGCCTTGGTGCTCTGCGACGTCACGCTACAGGCTCCGCGCGGCGGCCCGGTCCGAGATGGACCGGCCATCCAACCCGCTGCCGCTGCACCCACGCAAATTCCATGCGTTTCCTGTAACGCTTGCGAGACGCTTCTCGTGCGTACGGTCACGGAACGGGCACCCGGCTTGACGTGTCCGTGCCCTCGGGCAGACTTGGCCCGTAAATACGGATCACCGCGGCCGCCAGGCGCGCGTAGGGGGAAGCACGACATGAGTCAGGACGGGGCACACGGCGGCGGCCGTTACGCGGGCGGTTCGGTCGCCGGCGGCCGGTACCAGCTTCGCGACCTGCTCGGCGAGGGCGGCATGGCCTCGGTCTACCTGGCCTACGACTCCGCTCTGGACCGCCAGGTCGCCATCAAGACGCTCCACACCGAGCTCGGCCGCGAGCAGTCCTTCCGCGAGCGCTTCCGGCGCGAGGCGCAGGCCGTCGCCAAGCTGTCCCACACCAACATCGTGTCGGTCTTCGACACGGGTGAGGACGAGCTCAACGGCTCGCTCATGCCGTACATCGTCATGGAGTACGTGGAGGGCAAGCCCCTCGGCTCGGTCCTCAACGCCGACATCCAGCAGTACGGCGCGATGCCGGCCGACAAGGCGCTCAAGGTGACCGCGGATGTGCTCGCGGCGCTGGAGACCAGCCATGAAATGGGCCTGGTCCACCGGGACATCAAGCCCGGCAACGTGATGATGACCAAGCGCGGCGTCGTCAAGGTCATGGACTTCGGTATCGCACGGGCCATGCAGTCGGGCGTCACGTCGATGACGCAGACCGGCATGGTCGTCGGTACGCCGCAGTACCTGTCGCCCGAGCAGGCGCTGGGGCGCGGCGTCGACGCCCGCTCCGACCTGTACTCGGTCGGCATCATGCTCTTCCAGCTGCTGACGGGCCGGCTGCCGTTCGACGCGGACTCGCCGCTGGCGATCGCCTACGCGCATGTGCAGGAGGAGCCGGTCGCCCCGTCCTCCATCAACCGCTCGGTGACCCCGGCGATGGACGCGCTGGTCGCGCGGGCGCTGAAGAAGAACCCGAACGAGCGTTTCCCGAACGCCGCTGCGATGCGCGACGAGTGCATGCGCGTCTCCGGTGCGGGGCAGACGGGTGCGCCGGTCATCGTCGCCGGAGGCCCCGTCAGCAGCGGCGCGGGGGTCGGCTCGGCGGTCTTCCCGCCGGTCGACCAGTCCACGCCGGCGCCGCCTGGCGTTCACCAGCCGTACCAGCCGGGTCCGGTCCCCGGGCCGTACGGTCACCCGACGCCGACGCCCGCACCGGCTCCGAGCTACGGATACCCGCAGCAGGTCCCGACCCCTGCCCCGGCGTACCAGTCGCCGACTCCACCCCCGTACACCATCTCCCCGCAGCCGACGGCCGGTTCGACGGGCGGTGGTGGCGGCAGCCGGAACATGCCGGTGATCGTGGGCTCGGCCGTGGTGGCGCTGCTGGCGATCGGCGGCCTGATCGCCGCGCTGAACCTGGGCGGCAAAGAGAACCCTGGCGGCGGCGGCAGCGACCCGAGTGCGAGCCAGACCGCGGTGGCGGAGCACAAGCCGCCGGAGCGCAACAGGACGATGGACAAGGAAGAGTGCACGGACGCCTATGAGGACAGCGACGACCCGAAGAAGGTCCAGGCTCCGAGCTTCGTCTACAAGGACCTGATCTCCGTCAAGCAGTGCATCCAGGCGGCGGGCTGGCAGATCAAGGAAACCAGGGTGGACCATCCGCAGTACGCGGAGGACCAGGTCATCGAGCAGTTCCCGACAGAGGGCACGGCCGTGGTTCCCGGAAGCCAGACGTTCGAGCTGAAGATCGCCACCGGAGACCCGGGGCAGTAGTCGCCTTTTCCGGCCTCCTTTTCGGCCGCCCTCCCGTCGGCCACCTTCACCTCGGTCACCTTCACCTCGGAACGGCCCGGCACGCGGATGGCGCGCCGGGCCGTTTGCGCGCCCCGCCCCGGCCCTCACGCCCGGGATGCCGGACAAGCTCGCGTATGTGACGCTTAGTCCGATATTCCTGCATCTCGGCGACTCGGCACGGGAGGGGGTCACCCAGTGGCTCCGAAGCTCCGCACGCGCGGCGTGGCGACCATCGCAGTGTTCGCGGCCGTCGTGCTGGCGACGATGCCGGTCGGGGCGTACGCCGATGACCACGACTCCTGGGACCTCGCAGAAACGTTTCGGGGGCACGCCGACGACCAGCAGCAGGACCGGCAGGACCGGCACGTACAGCAGGACGGCCGTGGCCCTGAGGGCCGGCAGGACCGCGAGGACGCCAAGGAGCCGCAGGGACTTCAGGGGCATCGGTCGGCCAGGGCAGCGGCCGCGCCACCACCCGTTCGGCCCGGCGGTCCCGGGAGGCTGCTGTACGGGAGGGCGCCGAAGGGCCCCGGGGCGCAGGAGCCCGGGGTGTCGGCTCGGCCCGGCAAGGGCGGCGTCGCGCACAAGGGCCACGGGCCCGGCCCGGATGCGAGTTCCGGCACGAGCACAGGAACGACCACGGGTGCGGGCAGAGGCGCAGGCACAGGCACAGGTACGGGGGGCACGGGCACGGGCACAGGCACAGGTATGGGCACGGACACAGGCGCCAAGGACGACGCGCGCCCGGGCCAAGGCGCGGGACGCGGCCCGACGGCGAGCACCGACGCCCGCCCCAAGGGCTCCCCGAAGACCTCCCCTTCCGCGTCCCCTTCGCCCTCGCTGGCCGGACGCCTGGCCGGCGAGGGCCGTGACCGACCCGGCCGTACGGCCCCGGCCCCGCCGGTCCCGACCGCGACCACGTCGCCCGAGGCCGGGCACGACAGCCGGCGTCAGCGCGAACCCACACTCCAACGCGCGCGCGAGAGGGAGCGGGAACAGGCCCGGGAACGCGAGCGCGAGCGCATGAAGGCCGAGTTGCGGAAGGAAACGGAGATGCGGAAGCGACTGCTGCGGGAACAGCGCGAGCGGGAGTCGCGCGACGCACACACCTCCGCGCCCGCGGTCCCCGTACCGCCGCCCACGGCGACCCCGTCACCCACCGCACCCGACCCCGTCGGCAAGGCGGCGCCCCCTTCCTCCTCCCGGCCGCTGGAACGCCAGATTCCGGTCATGACGCTCGGCGCAGGATTCGCCCTGATGGGGCTGGGTCTCGGCTACATGGGACTGCGGCTCCGCCGGTACTGAGGCCCCTCCCGAACCCCTCCCGGAGACCCCTGGTCCCTCGTACGGCCTACGCGCAACGTCCGTCTCAAGTCGGTTGTCCGCAGCGGCATACCCGGTATACATACTGAGTATGTCGATCCGCCACGGGCTTCTCGCCCTCCTGGAACGCGGTCCTCGCTACGGCTCCCAGCTCCGTACGGAGTTCGAGTCCCGTACGGGAGCCACCTGGCCGCTCAACGTCGGCCAGGTCTACACGACCCTCAGCCGTCTGGAGCGCGACGGCATGGTCGTACAGGACGGGGAGGACGAGGCCGGGCACGCGCTCTACGCCATCACCGACGCCGGGCGCGGCGAACTGAGGTCCTGGTTCGAACGGCCCGTCGACCGCACCAGCCCCGCCCGGGACGAGCTGGCCATCAAGCTCGCCATGGCGGTCGGAGCGCCGACCATCGACATCCGCGAGGTCATCCAGGCCCAGCGCCGGCACACCGTGAAGGCGATGCAGGACTACACCCGGCTCAAGGCCCAGGCGCTGGAAGCCGATCCTGCCGACCGCGACGAGATCGCCTGGCTGCTCGTACTGGAACAGCTCATCTTCCAGACCGAGGCGGAAGCCCGCTGGCTCGACCACTGCGAAGCCCGGCTCATCCGGCTCTCCGCGACGGCATCCCTGAGTCCGGAGCACGCACCCCCGCCTGCCCAGGCTCCGGAGCCAACGCCGACCTCGGGACCGGAGCCGACGCCGACCTCGGGACCGGAGCCGACGCCGACCTCGGGACCGGAGCCGACGCCCGTGCGTGACCGCCGGAGGCGGCGGGTCTGAGCTCCGGCTCCGTCCCTGTTCCGCGCGCCTCTCTCTTCACATCCGCTCGCGTACGCCCCTGCGCGTACGCCCAAGGGGGGACCCCTTCATGTCCGACCAATCCCACCAGCCACAGCAGTCACAGCAGCAGCCCGTGCTGCAACTGCGGAAGCTGACCCGCGTCCACGGCAGCGGCGCCACCGAGGTGCACGCCCTGCGTGGCGTCGACCTCGATGTGTTCCCGGGCGAACTCGTCGCCGTCATGGGCCCGTCCGGCTCCGGCAAGTCGACGCTACTTACCATCGCCGGCGGCCTCGACACCCCGAGCTCCGGCCAGGTGATCGTCGAGAACACCGACATCACCACCGCCGACCGCAAGACGCTCGCCGCCCTGCGCCGCCGCAGCATCGGTTATGTCTTCCAGGACTACAACCTCATCCCGGCGCTCACCGCCGCCGAGAACATCGCCCTGCCGCGCGAACTCGACGGCATCTCCGCCCGCAAGGCCCGCACCGAAGCCCTCGCCGCGCTGGAGGAGATGGACCTCGGCCATCTCGCCGACCGCTTCCCCGACGAGATGTCCGGCGGCCAGCAGCAGCGGGTGGCGATCGCCCGCGCCCTGGTCGGCGACCGCCGTCTCGTCCTCGCCGACGAGCCGACCGGTGCGTTGGACTCCGAGACCGGTGAATCCGTTCTCGCCCTGCTGCGCGCCCGCTGCGACGCGGGCGCTGCGGGCATCCTCGTCACCCATGAACCGCGCTTCGCGGCCTGGGCGGACCGGGTGGTCTTCCTGCGCGACGGCTCGGTCGTCGACCAGACCTTCCGCAGCGAGGCGGACTCCCTGCTGAGCGGGCAGGCGGCCGAACGGTGACGAACTGGTACCACTCCTGGCGGGCCGCGATACGCATCGCCCGCCGTGACGCCTGGCGCTTCAAAGGACGCAGCTTCCTCGTCCTGGCGATGATCGCGCTGCCGATCCTCGGTGTGAGCGCCGCCGATCTGACCCTGCGCAGCGCAGAACTCTCCACCGAGCAGACCCTTGAGCGCTCGCTCGGCGCCGCCGACGCTCGACTGTCCGACCCCGGCACCGGCGGGACACCGATCGAACAGGCCCCCGACGCCTCCAACTACTCGCCGGTGGGGAACTTCGACGAAAAGCCGTGGCCCGAGGGCGACGGGGATGTCTCCAAGGCCTTCCCGGCAGGCGCGAAGACCCTGGAGGACTCGAGCGGTTCCGGGAAGCTGCGCACCACGCACGGCCTGCTGAACGCCGAGATCCGTGAGCTCAGGTCCACCGACCCGATGGCCGCGGGCATCATGACGCTGGTCAGCGGCCGGTTCCCCAAGGGCAGCGACGAGGTGGCGGTGACGACCCACTTCCTCGAGTCGAGCGGGCTGAGCGTGGGCTCCAAGCTCGCGGCACGCGGCCTGGACCGTGAGTACACGATCACCGGCTCCTACGAGCTGCCTGATTCGCTCAAGACCGACCAGGTCAACGCGCTTCCCGGCGCCCTGCTCGACCCGCTCGACAAGGCGCTGGTGGCCGACGACCTGCCGGGTGTCGGCAAGAGCACGACCTACCTGGTGAACACTCCCGGTGGTTTCACGTGGAACATGGTCAAAGAGGCCAACGCCAAGGGTGTGGTGGCCCTTTCGCGGGCCGTTCAGCTGAGTCCGCCCGCAGAAGCGGATGTGCCGCTCTACCAGAGGGAGGGCTGGGGCGGCCGCTACGAGGAGAGCACCGGCGCACAGGCGGCGGCACTCGCCGCCGTCGGCACCGTCGTCGGCCTCGCGATGCTGGAGATCTGTCTGCTGGCCGGCCCCGCCTTCGCCGTGGGCGCCCGGCGCTCGCGCCGCCAGCTCGGGCTGGTCGGTGCGAACGGCGGCGACCGCCGTCACATCCGGGCCATCGTCCTGGCGGGCGGTCTGGTGATCGGCTTCGTGGCGGCCGTCGTGGGCACGGTGCTCGGTCTCGCCCTCACCTTCGCCCTGCGCCCGCTGCTCGAGGAGTCCATGGGGGCGCGCTTCGGCAGCTTCGACATCCGGCCGCTGGAGCTGCTCGGCATCGGCCTGCTCGCCGTGATGACCGGCCTGCTGGCCGCGATCGTCCCGGCCGTCACCGCCTCCCGGCAGACCGTCCTGGCCTCGCTCACCGGCCGCCGGGGCGTGCGCCGCAGCAGCCGGGTTCTCCCGGCGATCGGGCTCGTCGCGGTGCTGCTCGGGGCGGCGATCGCGCTGTACGGCTCCGTGTACTCGGAACAGTTCATCATCGTCGCCGGAGGCAGTGCGATCGCCGAGCTGGGCGTGGTGGCCCTGACGCCCGCACTGGTGGGCCTTTTCGGCCGCATCGGCCGCTGGCTGCCGCTGTCGCCCCGGCTCGCGCTGCGCGACGCCGTACGCAACCGGGGCCGCACGGCTCCCGCGGTGGCCGCGGTGCTGGCCGCGGTCGCGGGGACGGTCGCCGTGGCCACGTACGCGGCGAGCAAGGACGCCCAGGGCGCCGCCGAGTACGAGGCACGGCTGCCGAGCGGCGGGGTGTCCCTGACGATGGACGAGCCCGGCGGCCGTGATGTCGCCCAGACCCGCGCGGCAGTGCAGAAATACCTGCCGGTCGATGTCCGGGCCGACGTGGACCGCATCACCGTCGGGAAGAAGCAGTGCACGATGTCGTACAGCGACAGCCCCGGCTGCGGCCGGTACGAGGTCGTCGTGCCGGAGCCGAACCAGTGCCCGCTGTGGAGCTACACGCGCTCGGACGAGGACCCGGCGAAGAAGTTCAGCGTGGCCCAGCGCCGGGCGCTGTCCGAGGACTGGCGCTGCCAGGAGAACCGCGGCTTCGTGTACGTCCCGGGCGGCGTGATCGTCGGTGACGCGAAGCTGCTGAAGGCCCTCGCCGTCGAGGACCCGGGGGCCGTGACGGCCCTGGCGGACGGCAAGGTCGTCTCGTTCGACAAGCGCAACGTCGACAAGAACAGCACGATCGGTATCCGCCTGATCACCGACAACGAGGCGGCCGACAAGGCGGCCGAGGAGGGCGAGGAGGGCGAGGAGGCGCCGGGAACGGTCAAGACGTTCCCCGCGTACCAGGTGCCCGGGAACATCTCGGCGTACGGCATCTCCATGATCGTTCCCCCGGCGGCGGCCGGCGCTGCGGGCGTCACGACGGTCCCGTACGGCGCGTACTACACGACCGACCGGACACCGACCACCGAGCAGCGCCAGAAGCTCAACGGTGAGCTCGACAGGTCGGGTGCCGACGTCATGCTCCACATCGAGGAGGGCTACACCAGCGAGTACAGCATCGTGCTGCTGGCGCTGACCGTCTTCGCGGGGCTGATCACCATCGGTGCGGCCGGTATCGCCACCGGGCTCGCCCAGGCCGACGCCGAGGCGGACCTGAAGACGCTCGCGGCCGTCGGGGCCCCGCCGAGGGTGCGGCGCACGCTGAGCGGCTTCCAGTGCGGCGTGGTCGCCGCGATGGGCGTGGTGCTGGGCTCCGCTGCCGGTGTGCTGCCCGCGGTCGGGCTGCGGCTGACCGAGCAGCGCGAGCAGATGAAGTGGTACGAGCGGGCGCTCGACGAGGGCTACGGCGGAATGAGCGCCCCGCCGCACGTGCCGGTCGTCATCCCCTGGGAGACCCTGGCGGCCCTGCTCGTGGCCGTCCCGGTGGGCGCGGCCGTCCTCGCGGCGCTGGTCACCCGCTCCCGCGGGGCCCTGGCCCGGCGCGCGGCGACCTGACGCGCGGATTCCGCGGTTCTGAGCCCACTCTGTGCCCCCGTACGAGGGTGGATCACCCTTGTACGGGGGCACACCGTGGGGGAAAGCACATGTGCGAGAGAATGGCGGCATGGAGATGCCGAGGAATGAACGCTCACCGCAGAGCCCCCACGTCCTCGTAGTGGGACAGGACGGGATGGCGCTCGGCGGAGGTGAAATCGACGACGAATCGCGCGAGGTCCCTGTGACGGACATGGTGGAGCAGCCCGCGAAGGTCATGCGCATCGGAAGCATGATCAAACAGCTGCTGGAAGAAGTGCGGGCGGCACCTCTCGACGAGGCCAGCCGCGTCAGACTCAAGGAGATCCACCGCGGCTCGGTGAAGGAGCTCGAGGACGGCCTCGCTCCGGAACTCGTCGAGGAACTCGAACGTCTTTCGCTGCCGTTCACCGACGAGGCGATTCCCTCCGAAGCGGAACTTCGCATCGCGCAGGCTCAGTTGGTCGGGTGGCTGGAGGGCCTCTTCCACGGCATCCAGACGGCGCTGTTCGCCCAGCAGATGGCGGCCCGCGCCCAGCTCGAACAGATGCGCCGGGCCCTCCCGCCCGGAGCCCCCACCGACGAAGACGGCTCCCACACGGGCGCCATCCGCTCGGGCCCGTACCTCTAGACGCTTCACGTGGGCCCCGTTCCCGGAGGGGAACGGGGCCCACGGCTGTTCTCGGGGAAGCCCGTACGCGCGGCGCGGGCATCGGTCGAGGGACCCGCAGGCACGGACGAGAAGAGCGGCACTCACCCACGCACGTGCACGGCTGGTGCGTGCCAGAGCCTCAGGCCGGGCTCAGGACCGGCGCACCGCACACCGGCCCGCGGCCACCGACGGCGCTCAGCCCGTAGCCACGCCCGTGTCCTCTCCCGCGGCGGCGTTCGCGGCATCGCCCGCCGTCACCAGCACCACCTTGCCGACGTTCGCACCCGACTCCAGCACGCGGTGCCCTTCCGCCGCCTCGCGCATCGGGACGGTGCGGTCCACCACCGCCCGCACCGTCCCGGCCTCGACCAACGGCCACACATGCTCGCGCACCGCCGCCACAATCGACGTTTTCTCGTGCAGCGGCCGCCCTCGCAGAGATGTCGCCGTCACCGCCGCCCGCTTCCCCAGCAGCGCGCCCAGATTCAGCTCGCCCTTCACGCCACCCTGCAGCCCGATCACGGCCAGCCGGCCGTTCACGGCCAACGCCCGCACATTCCGGTCCAGATACTTCGCGCCGATGATGTCGAGGATGACGTCCGCCCCCGCCCCCTCCGTCGCCTTTCTGAGCTCCTCCACGAAGTCCTGCTCGCGGTAGTCGATCAGGATGTCCGCGCCCAGCTCCGCGCAACGCGCCAGCTTCTCCGGCCCACCCGCGGTGACCGCGACCTTCGCGCCCACCGCCTTCGCCAGCTGGATCGCCATCGTGCCGATCCCGCTCGCCCCGCCGTGCACCAGCAGGGTCTCGCCCGGCCGCAGATGCGCCACCATGAACACGTTGGACCAGACCGTGCACGTCACCTCCGGCAGTGCCGCCGCCGTGACCAGGTCCACCCCTTCCGGCAGCGGCAGCAACTGCCCGACCGGCACCGCCACCTTCTCCGCGTAGCCGCCGCCCGCCAGCAGCGCGCACACCGTGTCTCCCACGCGCCACCCGGACACCCCGGGGCCGAGCGAGGCGATGCGCCCCGAGCACTCCAGCCCGGGGTACGGGGACGCTCCGGGCGGCGGGTCGTAAAAGCCCTGCCGCTGCAACAGATCCGCGCGGTTGACGGCGCTCGCGACGACGTCGACGAGGACCTCCCCCTCGCCGGGCACGGCATCGGGCACCTCCGCCCACACCAGCGCCTCGGGACCACCTGGTTCGGGAATCGTGATCGCATACATGGCCGCGAGGCTACTCCGACGCCCCCGGCCGCTACTGCGCGACGCCCGGCGGCGGCGCGTTCGTCGCCCGCGCGATGGTGATCAGACGGTCCGTCAACTGCAGCGGGCTCGCCTGAGGATCGTCGTACCCGAGCAACCGATGCCCGCGCAGCACGCTCACCACCAGGTCGTCCGTCTCCCGCACGCCTTTGCCGACCTCGCTCTTCGTCACAGGACGCTCGATGACATCGAGCCCGGCGCCCTGTTGGATCAGGTCCTCCATCACTCTGCCGGCACTCGGACTGAGCACGGAGAGCCCGAGCAGCCGGCCGGCCGCGCTGGCGCTGGTGATCACCACATCCGCCCCGGACTGCCGCAGCAGCGGTGCGTTCTCCTCTTCCCGTACCGCGGCGACGATCTTCGCCCCACGGTTGAGCTGCCTCGCCGTCAGCGCGACCAGCACGGCCGTGTCGTCACGCTGCGTGGCGATGACGATCTGTTTCGCCCTCTGCAGCTCGGCGCTCAGCAAGACCTCGCTGCGGGTCGCGTCCCCGGTCACGCCCGTGAAGCCGTCCGCATTCGCCGCCTCGATGACCTTCGAACTCGGGTCCACGACGACGACCTGCTCCTTCTTCAGACCCGTCGCGCACAGGGTCTGAACCGCGGAACGTCCCTTCGTACCGAAACCGACGACAACGGTGTGGTCACGCAAGGTGTCCCTCCAGCGGTTCAGCCGCCACTCATCCCGGGTCCGGGTGGTGAGGACCTCAAGAGTCGTGCCGACCAGGATGATCAGAAAGAGCACACGCAGTGGCGTCACCAGCAGCACATTCGCCAGCCGTGCACTGTCACTGCGCGGAACGACATCGCCGTAGCCCGTGGTGGAGAGGGTGACGGTCGCGTAGTAGACGGAGTCGAGGAGGTCGACCTTTTCGTCGGCGTTGTCGTAGTAGCCTCCGCGGTCGAGCCAGACGATCAAGACCGTCAGAAGCAGCACACCCAGCGCTATCAGCAGGCGTCTTCCGACCTGGCGCAGCGGACGCTCGACGACCCTGCGCGGCATCGTCACACGTGCGGTGACCAACTGTTCGTCGGCCTGCCTGGCCATGGCATCCTGGCCGGAAAGTTTCACGTGAAACGCCCCTCACCGTTCGGCGACCACGGCAGCTCGAGGACCTCCAGCCCATCGCCGGGGCGCGCCCCGCCGGGTGGCACGACCGCGAGACCGTGCGCGGCGGCGATACCGCGCAGCATGGCCGGACCGTTGTAGTGCAGCGGCGCGAGCCGGTCGCCACGGTGCACCACCGGCACCAGCCGGGTGTCGTGCGGATGGCCGTGCACCTCGTCCCGCAGGGAGGCGCGATAGGGGGCCGCGGTTGCCGCCCGTCCCGACATGCCCCGCAGCAGCGGCTCGGCAAGGGTGAGCAGCCCGGACACGGCGGCCAGCGGATTCCCGGGAAGCCCCACCAGGTACCGCCCTGGCGCGAGCCTGGCCATCAGCATCGGATGCCCGGGGCGCACCGCGACACCGTCGACGAGCAGCTCGGCTCCCGCCTTGCTCAACACCGGGTGGACATGGTCGACCGGCCCGGCCGCCGTGCCGCCCGTGGTGACGAGGAGGTCCGCCTCCGATGAGATGACGGCCTGGTGCAGCGCCTCCGCATCGTCACCGATCCGTCGGGTGGCGAGCACCTCGGCGCCGAGCGCACGCAGCCAGGGCCCGATCATCGGCCCGAGGGCGTCACGGATGAGCCCGTCGCGGGGAAGCCCTTCGGTGAGCAACTCGTCGCCGAGCACCAGCACTTCGACGCGCGGCCGACGGACGGTGAGCAACTGGTCGTACCCGGCGGCCGCGGCGAGCCCGAGGACGGCCGGAGTCACCGGGACGCCGGCCGGCAGGAGTTGGTCCCCGGACCGGCATTCCTGGCCGCGGGGTCTGATGTCCTGACCGTGGGTCACCTGTCGCTGGGCGTGGAGGTGGCCGCTCCCGTCGCTATGGGAGTGCTCACTGCGGATGACGGCGGTGGCTCCGGTCGGGATCCGGGCCCCGGTGGCGATCCGTACGGCCGAGCCGTCGGTGAGCGCCTCCGGTTCGCTGTGCCCGGCGAGGATGCCGCTGCCGCTGCTCCGGACCTCCCAGGGGCCCGGTCCCGCGACCGCCCAGCCGTCCATGGCCGAGGTGTCGAAGGGCGGCAGATCGGTGAGCGCGGTGAGCGGTTCCGCGAGCACCTGCCCGAGGGCCCGGTCGAGCGGCTCGTGCCGGGTGCAGGGAGAAGCCTCGCGGCCGACACGCGCCGCGAGGGCACGCGCCTCGCCCCAGGGTGCTGCGCCGTGCCGCTCGGTGGCCGGTCGCCCCTGGCCGTGGCTTGGATGCCGGCCCACGAGGGCGAGAGCGTCCTCCACGCCGTCGTCGGCGTGGTCGCGGGCCGCGGCCGTGCCCGGTGCTGTGGCCGTGACCGGGGCTGGGGCGGCTACGCGACCACGGGCGCCCGGACCCGTACCGGACCCTCCTGCATGAGCCTGTCCGGGCACGCCCGGAGCGTCGGATTCGCGATCCTGTGTGGCCATCAGCTGCCGGCCTCGTCCGCTTCCGCCGCCCAGCGGTCGGCGAGTGCGGCAGCCTTGCGCGCCGCTTCGGCTACGGCTTGGGCACTGTCGCCGCCCGCCTTGGCCGCCGCATAACCGACGAGGAACGTGGTGAGTGGTGCTGCGGGCCGCGCGACACCGTGCGCGGCATCCCGGGCCAGATCGAGAAGGACGCCGGTGTCGACGTCGAGTTCGATGCCCAGTTCGGTCTTGACTGCGGTGATCCATTCATCCAGCACGTTCCCATGCTCCCTGATACGGGCCCTGGCCGCGGCAATGTCCTCCCAGGTGTCGCAGTCGAAGGCGTCGAGCGGCCCCGCTGCGACACGGTCGAGCTCCAACTCCTGCGTGAGACGCCGCAACGGCAGCCCGGCGAGTCCCCCGCACTCGGTGGCGATGCGACCCAGCTCTCGGCGCAGCGGCTCCGTCCGGTACGCGGCGACGAGCGGCTGGTCCCGGCCCTCCGCGTCGGTGAGCAGCGCGGCTTCCGGCCCGCCCGGGTCCAGGGCCTCGAGCAGCCGTCGTACCGTCGTGTCCCCCAGAAACGGCAGATCCGCCGAGAGCACGACAACCGTGCCCGCCTCGGTCTCCCGCACCCCTGCGTCGAGCGCGGCGAGCGGCCCGCCGCCGGGCGGAAACTCACGCGCCCAGATCACGGGGCGCACGGTCGCCCGCCGGTCGCCCACGACGACGGTGCGGCCCGCGCTCCGGCACGCCGCGAGCACGCGGTCGAGCAGCGCCCGGCCGCCGATTCCGACTCCGGGCTTGTCCGCTCCGCCGAGCCGCTTGGCGGCACCTCCGGCGAGCACGATCGCGTCGTACTCCGCTTGCGCAGTCACCCCAGCAGTATGGGCCGCGATCACCCGTTCGGAACCGCTCGGGACGGTTCAGGACGGCTCGGAACCGCTCGGGACGGCTCGGGACCACGCGGACTGCCCCGAGCCGCTCCGGGCTACAGCGTGCGCAGGAGCACTGCCGGATTCTCCACGCAGTCGGCCACATACCGGAGGAAGCCGCCTGCCGTACCGCCGTCGCACACCCGGTGGTCGAAAGTGAGCGAGAGCTGCGCGACCTGTCGGACAGCGAGCTCGCCCTCGTGCACCCAGGGCTTCGGCACGATGCGGCCGACTCCGAGCATGGCCGCCTCCGGGTGGTTGATGATCGGCGTGGACCCGTCGACCCCGAACACCCCGTAGTTGTTCAGCGTGAACGTGCCGCCGGTGAGGTCCGCCGGGGTGAGGCTGCCCCGCCGGGCCGTCTCGGTGAGCCGGGCGAACTCCTCGGTGAGCGATTCGGCCGTGCGACGGTGGGCGTCCCGGACGACGGGGACGACCAGACCGCGCTCGGTCTGGGCGGCGAAGCCGAGATGCACCCCGGGCAGACGCACGATCTCCCTGGCCTCCAGGTCCACCGTGGCGTTCAGCTCGGGGTAGCGGGCAAGGGCGGCCGTACAGATCCGGGCGAACAGGGCGAGGAGCGAGATCTTCGGCCCGCCTGCTGCATTCATCGCCCGGCGCGCGGCCATCAGCTCGGTCGCGTCCGCGTCCACCCAGCAGGTCGCGTCCGGTATCTCCCGACGGCTGCGGGACAGCTTCTCGGCGACGGCCCCACGCACCCCGCGCAGCGGGATCCGCTCGACGTCTGCGACGACGGGGCCGGCCGCGGGCGCGGAGACGGGCGCCGCCGCGAATGTCGGCGTGGGCGCCGAAGTGGGCGCGATCTGCTGCGGCGCGGCGCCGCCGGCCAGGGACCGTACTGCCTGCTCCACGTCGGCCCGCAGGATCAGCCCGTCGGGCCCGGACCCGTGCAACAGACGCAGATCGACCCCGTGCTCCCTGGCCAGCCTCCGCACCAGCGGCGAGATCACGGCCACGGGCCCCTCGCGGCCGGGCTCGGCAGGGCCGACGGGAGCGGCCTGAGCGAACTCCTCGCCGAGGACGGCGTCGGGCGCCGGGCTCTCCACAGCGCTGTCCCACACGGGTTCCGGGAAGCTGTGCCCGCCACCCGACGGGTCCCCCGACGCGGCCGCCTGGGCAGCGCCGGACGAAGCACGGCTTCCTGCCCGGCCCGCCACAGGAGCAGCCCCGCCGCCGGACGCCGGGGCGTACGCGGCGCCCGACAGAGCCGTCGGCCGGATCCGGCGACGGCGGGCCGCCGGGGCGCCCGTGCCGTACCCGACCAGCACATTGCCGGAGGACTCGTCCCCGGAGGCCGCAGAAGTGCCCGAGGCGCCGGACGCGGGCGACGTCCCGGAGCCCGCGGGCGCCGACTCCGACGCGCCGACCGCGACGGTCAGCAGCGGGGCCCCGACGGGAAGCTCCGCGCCCTCCTCGCCGAAGCGCGCGGTCACCACGCCCGCGTACGGGCACGGCACCTCCACCATCGCCTTGGCCGTCTCGACCTCGACGACCGGCTGGTCGATGGCGACGACGTCGCCCACGTCGACCAGCCAGCGCACGATCTCCGCCTCGGTCAGACCTTCACCGAGGTCGGGCAACTTGAACTCGAGCACCTGGGCCATCAGTTCTCCGCCTCCCACTGCAGCCGCGCCACGGCGTCCAGCACCCGGTCCACACCCGGCAGGTGGTGACGCTCCAGCATCGGCGGCGGATACGGAATGTCGAAACCGGCCACCCTCAGCACCGGCGCCTCCAGGTGGTGGAAGCAGCGCTCGGAGACCCGGGCCGCTATCTCCCCACCCGGCCCGCCGAAGCCCGTCGACTCATGGACGACCACGGCCCGCCCGGTGCGCCGCACCGAGGCGCACACCGTCTCGTCGTCGAAAGGCACGAGCGAGCGCAGATCGACAACCTCGAGGTCCCAGCCCTCCGCCTGTGCCGCCTCCGCAGCCTCCATGCAGACTGGCACGGACGGGCCGTACGTGATGAGCGTGGCACTGCGACCCCTGCGCCGTACCACCGCGCGCCCGATCGGCTCCACCGCCGCCGGGGCGTCCGGCGACCAGTCAGCCTTCGACCAGTACAGCCGCTTCGGCTCCAGGAAGATCACCGGGTCGTCGGAGGCGATCGCCGCCCGCAGCAGCCCGTACGCGTCGTCGACCGTCGCGGGCGTGACGACATGGAGCCCCGGAGTCGCCATGTAGTACGCCTCGGAGGAGTCGCTGTGGTGCTCGACGCCGCCGATCCCGCCGCCGTACGGAACACGCACCGTGATCGGCATCGGCATGGTGCCCCGCGTGCGGTTCCGCATCCGTGCGACATGGCTGATCAACTGCTCGAACGCCGGATAGGCGAAGGCGTCGAACTGCATCTCCACGACGGGCCGCAGCCCGTACATCGCCATGCCGACGGCCGTCCCGAGGATGCCGGCCTCGGCGAGCGGCGTGTCCGTGCAGCGGTCCTCTCCGAACTCCTTGGCGAGCCCGTCGGTGACCCGGAAGACACCGCCCAGAGTGCCCACGTCCTCGCCCATGACATGGACGGACGGGTCCTCGGCCATCGCGTCCCGCATCGCGCGCTGGAGGGCATGCGCCATCGTGGCGGGCTTGGCCCGCCCCGCAGTTGCCGTGCTCATCGTGCGTCACCCTCCGCGCCGTGCGCGCCTTCCCCGCCCTCGGCGTCCAGCTCGGCGCGCAACTGTGCGGCCTGCTCCCTCAGTTGGCTGGTCTGCTCGGCGTAGACATGCGCGAACAGATCCATCGGATCGAGCACCGGGTCGGCGTTCATCCGCTCCCTCAGCTGTGCGGCCATCGTCTCCGCGGCCTCTGCGGCCGCCCGTACGGTGTCCTCGTCGAGCAGCCCGCGCCCGGTCAGCTCGCGCTCCAGCAGCCGGATCGGGTCGTGCTCACGCCAGGCCTCCACCTCGGCATCGGCCCGGTAGCGGGTGGCGTCGTCGGCGTTCGTGTGCGCGTCCATGCGGTACGTGACGGCCTCGACGAGGGTGGGGCCCTCTCCGCGCCGCGCCCGCGCGACGGCTTCGCTCAGCACCTCGTGCACCGCCGCCGCGTCGTTCCCGTCGACCAGTCGGCCCGGCATTCCGTACCCCACCGCCTTGTGGGCGAGAGAGGGCGCGGCCGTCTGCTTGGCGAGCGGGACGGAGATCGCGAAGCCGTTGTTCTGCACGAGGAAGACGACGGGGGCCTGCCACACGGCGGCGAAGTTGAGCGCCTCGTGGAAGTCGCCCTCGCTGGTGCCGCCGTCGCCGACCATGGCGAGCGCGACAACGTCGTCGCCCTTGAGACGCGCGGCGTGCGCCAGGCCCACGGCGTGCGGCAGCTGGGTGGCGAGCGGGGTGCACAGGGGCGCTATGCGGTGCTCGTGCGGGTCGTACCCGGTGTGCCAGTCGCCGCGCAGCAGCGTGAGCGCCTGGACGGGGTCGAGGCCACGGGCCACGGCAGCGAGGGTGTCCCGGTAGCTGGGGAAGAGCCAGTCGCGCTCCTCCAGGGCGAGCGCGGCCGCGACCTCGCACGCTTCCTGGCCGGTGCTCGACGGATAGACGGCGAGCCTGCCCTGCTTGGTGAGCGCGGTCGCCTGCGCGTTGTACCTGCGGCCGCGCACCAGCTCGGCGTACAGCCGCAGCAGCAGCTGGTGGTCCGCCGCGGCAGCTGCGTCCGTACCGAGCACGCGGTACGGCTCGGCGTCGGGAAGCAGCGGCGCAGGGTCGGTGCGCGGCTTCCACGCCGGCGGCGGGGTGGGCCGGTCAGCGGCACCCGGCCGCTCCTCGACCGTCATGCTGCTCTTCTTCAACGCGAGCACCTCCTCGTGGGAGCGGGCATAAGGACCCATGAGGGCGCGGAGTGTGAGGCGCCTCACCTACCGATTGTTCGGTCGTGGGCGCATTTTGGCTACAGGCACCTTCAGCCTGTGGACAAACGGTTCTCCACAGCTTGGGATAGGAACAGGTCGTCCACAACAGAGAGGCGGGGGGACGTGACAGCTGAACAAATGGCCGACGGCGAGGACCGCACGGTGTACGAAGCCGTGCCCGGAGCCGCCCAGGGCCCGCCGCCCCGCCCTCTGGACGCGATCGACCGGGACATCCTGCGGATCCTGCAGACGGACGGGCGCGCCTCGATACGCTCCGTGGCCGAACGGGTGCACGTCTCCCGCGCCAATGCGTACGCGCGCATAAACCGGCTCATCGAAGACGGCGTGATCCGGGGCTTCAGCGCCCGCGTGAACCACGAGCGAGCCGGGCACGGCGCCTCCGCGTACATCACGCTCAAGATCGTGCAGAACTCCTGGCGCACGGTGCGCGAGCAGCTCCAGGCGCTGCCGGGGGCCGCACACATCGCCCTGGTCAGCGGCGACTTCGACGTGCTGCTGCTGGTCCACACGCCGGACAACCGCACGCTGCGCGAACTCGTCCTGACCAAGCTCCAGTCGATCCCCGAGGTGCTCTCCACCCGCACCCTGCTGGTCTTCGAGGAGACGGACCTGGACCCCGATCCGGCACGCTGAGCGCGCCACGGGGCGAGGGCGGCCGTGCCCCGTGGCCGACGCGCGCGCCTACGTGGTCGCGCACACAGCGCTACGGCGCTGTACGCAGCCCGTCGAACGCCAGCCGTACGACGGCGTCGGCGACCTGCTCCCGGTCGTAGCCGGTACCGGCCTGCGGCCGGTACCACTCCACCAGGGAGTTGACCATGCCGAAGAGCAGCCTGGTCGCCAGCCGCATGTCCATGTCGGCCCGGAGATCGCCCTCGGCCGCGGCAGCCTTGAGCAGGTCGGCGACCTTGTGGTCGAACTCCCGGCGCCGCTCCATGGCCCAGCGCTCGGTCCTGGTGTTGCCGCGCACGCGCAGCAGCAGGGTGACGTAGGGCAGCTCGGCCATGAGCACCTCGACCGTGCGCCGGGTCACGTACTCGACGCGCTCTATGGCACGCCCGCGCACCGCCCCGGGCTCGTCGAGGATCCCGAAGAGCCCGTCGAGCGCGCGGCTCACCGCGCGGCGCAGCAGCTCCTCCTTGCCCGCGACGTGGTGGTATATCGACGACTTCGAGATACCGGCGGCCTTGGAGAGGTGCTCCATGGAGGTGCCGTCGTAACCACGCTCGTTGAAGACGCGGACGGCGACGGAGAGCAGGGTCTCCGGGGTGTAGGTGTCGCGCTTGGCTGTCGTCATGAGACCTACTCGCCCTTCATCTGGACATAGGACTGGCGGTAGAGACCCAGGGACGGCGCATAGCGGCCGGTGGGCATGCGTGCGTGGAGCTCGTCGAGCAGCTCGTGCGCCCAAGCACGACCGAGCCTGCGGCCCCATTCGACCGGGCCGATCGGGTAATTGACGCCGAGCCGCATCGCCGTGTCGATGTCCTCGGCGGACGCGACGCCCTTGGCGACGGCGTCCGCCGCGAGGTCCACCAGCATCGCGACCGTACGCGCGACGATCATGCCCGGTACGTCGCCGATGACGCTGACGCTCTTGCCGAGAGCCTGGAACAGGCCTATCGACTGCCGGAGCGTCTCCCATTCCGTGACCTCGGAGGCGGACAGGGCGATCCGGGTCGCCGCCCGGTAGTCGAGCGCCAGGTCGAAGTAGACGACGTCCCGGAACTCGGCGGACGTCTGACCGTCGGCGAGCACCAGCTGCCCACCGCTCGGCAGCAGGATGCGGGTCCCCTGGTCTTCCTCCTCCTCGCGCACGGTGATGCCGACCTCGCGGCACAGCTCGAGCAGCTCGCGTGCCGGGCCCAGATCGCCCTCCACGGTGATGTGCGAGGGCGGCTCGGTCGCCGGAGCGGTGTGCGGTGCGGGGCGCTCGGCACCGTCCGCGTACGCGAACCAGCCCTGTCCCGCCTTGCGACCCAGGCGCCCGGATTCGACCAGCCGTCGCTGGGCGAGCGACGGCGTGAACTTCGGGTTCTGGAAGAACGCCTCCCACACGGAGCGGGTGACCGCCTCGTTGACGTCCTGCCCGATCAGGTCCGTGAGCTCGAACGCGCCCATTCTGAAGCCGCCGCACTCACGCAGGACCGCGTCGATCGTGGCAGGGTCGGCACCCCGCTCCTCGTGGACGGCGAAGGCCTCCGCGTAGAAGGGGCGGGCGATGCGGTTGACGATGAACCCAGGGGTGTCGGCGCAGCGCACGGGCGTCTTTCCCCAGGCCCTGGCGGTCTCGTACGCGCGCGCCGCCGCGGCCTCGTCGGTGGCGAAGCCGCTGACGACCTCGACGAGAGGGAGCAGGGGGGCCGGGTTGAAGAAGTGGAGTCCGACGAACCTGCCGGGCAGGCGCAGGGCGCCCGCGATGGCGGTGACGGAGAGGGAGGAGGTGTTGGTGGCGAGGATGCAGTCCTCGGCGACGATCGCTTCCAGGGCGCCGAAGAGCTCCTGCTTCACAGAGAGTTGTTCGACGACGGCCTCGACGACCAGTGCGCTGCCGGCGAGCTCCTTGAGGTCGGTCGCCCGCTCCAGCCGGAGCTCCGCGGCGCCACGCGCCTCCTCGTCCAGCCGCCCCTTCTCGACCAGCCGCTCCAGGCGGGTGAGGATGGCACTCGCGCCCGCCTCCGCCTGACCGGGGGCGACGTCGTAGAGGCGCACCCGATGGCCGGCGAGGAGCGCGACCTGGGCGATGCCCTGCCCCATGGTCCCGGCGCCCACGACCGCGACGGCACGGCTCGGCGCGATGGCGCCGTCCCTCTGGATGGCCTCTGTGGCGGTCATGGCTGTGATCCTCCCCTACGAGTTGCCCACAGGTTTCTACGGACCCCTCTTGTCCCGACCGATCGTTCGGTTACTCTAACTCTGTCCGCGATTCCCTGCCCAGCTCGACGAGGAGTTGGTCTTCCATGCAGCTGACCGAGACCCACCGGCCCACGCTCGACCAGGCCCTCGAGACGATCCGCTCCCGGGCGTACTGGTCGCCGCACCCCGAGCACCCCAAGGCGTACGGCGAGACGGGTGCGGCCGACGGCCTCGCGGCCTACCAGTCCCTGCTGGGCACCCGCTTCGAGCTGGACCAGCCCGGCACCGACGGCTGGACGGGCGGCGAAGTGTCGCCCTACGGCCCGGAGTTGGGCATCGAGTATCCCCACCCCGACCTCGACGTGCTGCTGCCCGCGATGCGCGCGGGCATGGCGGCGTGGCGGGAGGCCGGTCCCGAGACCCGCGCCCTGGTCTGCCTGGAGATCCTGTCCCGCATCAGTGCCCGCACCCATGAGTTCGCTCACGCTGTCATGCACACGAGCGGTCAGGCATTCATGATGGCGTTCCAGGCGGGCGGCCCGCACGCACAGGACCGCGGCCTGGAGGCGGTGGCGTATGCGTACGAGGAGCAGATGCGCACCCCTGCCGCCGCGGACTGGTCCAAGCCGCAGGGCAAGCGCGACCCCCTGGAGCTGCGGAAGGCGTTCACCGCGGCCCCGCGCGGCATCTCGCTGCTGATCGGCTGCAACACGTTCCCCACGTGGAACGGGTACCCGGGCCTGTTCGCCTCCCTCGCCACCGGCAACCCGGTCCTGGTCAAGCCGCACCCCCGCGCCGTGCTTCCTCTGGCACTCACGGTGCGGATCGCTCGCGAGGTGCTGAGCGAGGCGGGCTTCGATCCGAACCTGGTCGCGCTGGCCGCCGAGCGCCCGGGCGAGGGCATCGCGAAGACCCTCGCCATCCGCCCCGAAATCAAGATCATTGACTACACGGGCTCCACCGCCTTCGGCGACTGGCTGGAGGCCAACGCCCGCCAGGCCCAGGTGTACACCGAAAAGGCCGGAGTCAACACGGTCGTCGTCGACTCCACCGACGACTACAAGGGGATGCTGTCCAACCTGGCCTTCTCCCTCTCGCTGTACAGCGGCCAGATGTGCACCACCCCGCAGAACCTGCTGATCCCGCGTGACGGCATCACGACGGACGCGGGCCGGAAGTCGTACGACGAGGTGGTCGCCGACCTCGGCGCCGCCGTCGCCGGCCTGCTCGGCGACGACGCCCGGGCGAACGCCCTGCTGGGCGCCCTGGTCAACCCCGATGTGAAGGCCCGTCTGGAGGCGGCGACCAACCTCGGCGAGGTGGCCCTGGCCTCGCGCGAGGTCACCAACCCCGAGTTCCCGGACGCCGTGGTGCGTACGCCGGTGATCGTGAAGCTGGACGGGGCCAAGCCCGAGGACGAGGCCGCGTATCTGGCCGAGTGCTTCGGCCCGGTGGCGTTCGCGGTCGCGGTCGACTCGACGGCCGACGCGGTGGAGCTGCTGCGCCGCACCGTCCGCGAGAAGGGCGCGATGACGGTCGGGGCGTACACGACCTCGCCGGAGGCCGAGCGGGCCGTCGAGGAGGTCTGCCTGGAGGAGTCGGCCCAGCTGTCGCTCAACCTGACCGGCGGGGTCTATGTGAACCAGACGGCGGCCTTCTCCGACTTCCACGGCTCGGGCGGCAACCCCGCGGCGAACGCCGCGCTGTGCGACGGCGCCTTCGTGTCGAACCGCTTCCGCGTGGTGGAGGTGCGCCGCCAGGCCTGACGGCGCACGGTGTTCCGTGGCCCGCGCCCGCGGGCCACGGAGCGCCGCACACGGCGGGGCCACAGGCCCACGCGGCGTCGCGACCGCCGACGCCACGCCGCTGCGGCTCGAGGCGGCGGGCCTCAGCCCGCCTGATCAGGAATCTCCGCGTACCGCTGCACCCACGCATGCATCGCGATCGCCGCGGCCGCGCCCGCGTTGATCGAGCGGGTCGAGCCGAACTGGGCGATCGAGCACACCATCGCGGCATGCTTGCGCGCCTCCTCGGTCAGCCCCGGGCCCTCCTGGCCGAAGAGCAGCACGCATCGCCTGGGCAGCTCGGTGCGCTCGAGCGGCACCGCGCCCGGCAGATTGTCGATCCCGATGATCGGCAGTTCCTCGGCCGCCGCCCAGGCCGTCAGTGACTCCGTGTCGGCGTGGTGGCGCACATGCTGGTAGCGGTCGGTGACCATCGCGCCGCGCCGGTTCCAGCGCCGCCGCCCCACGATGTGGATCTCCTTCGCCAGGAAGGCGTTGGCGGTGCGGACCACGGAGCCGATGTTGAAGTCGTGGCCCCAGTTCTCCACGGCCACGTGGAAGTCATGACGCCGGGTGTCCAGGTCGGCGACGATCGCCTCCCGCGTCCAGTACCGGTAACGGTCGACGACATTGCGCCGGTCCCCGTGGGCGAGCAACTCGGGGTCGTACGGTCCCCCCTCCGGCCAGGGGCGCGGATGGGGCCCGACACCGACCTCGGGGCTGTAGCCGTCGTCGTACTGAACCGGTTCCTGGGTCTCGCTGCTCACCCGACGAGGGTACGTGCGGCCTGCTCCTCGGGCGCACCGCGCTGATCGGGGACCCGCTCCCGCCCGCGCCGGAGCACCCTGTCCCGCCCGCGCGCCACACGGCCGCCGAGCCACACCAGGAACACGGTCGGCAGGAACACCGCATCCGCGGCGATCATCGCCATCGAGAAGAACGGCAGGCCGAGCAGCACGGCGATGCCGGCGTGCTCCAGCATCATCGCCACCAGCAGGACGTTCTTCACCTTGCGGTTGAAGAGCGTGAAGGGGAAGGCGACCTGCACGATGACCGTGCCGTATGTCACCAGCATCACGATCACCCCGCTGCCGGCCAGGATGTCGGAGAGCCCGGCCCAGGGGGTGAAGTAGTCGAGATTGAGCGGGTAGTACAGGGCGCTGCCGTCCTGCCAGCGCGAGCCCTGGATCTTGTACCACCCGGCGGTGGCGTAGATCAGACAGACCTCGGCCATGATCACGGCGAGGGTGGCGTTGTGGATGAGGTTGGCGAGGACGTCGAGCAGCGTGCGCAGCTCGCTGCCCGGTGCGCGGCGATTCACCAACCACCAGACGCCGTGGAGGATCCACAGCGCCCAGAACAGGCTGATGAACCACCACTCCCCGCCGACCCGGTCCAGGACCGTCCCTGCGAGAAGGACCACGCCGAGCACCGTCCAGAGCGCCGGGCCCGCCCAGTCACGTACGGGACCGGCCTGACCGCGCGCAGCCTCGCGCCGGGCACGAAGGGCCCGGCGGGCGTCCAGGGACCACACCTGCCCGCAGCGGGTGAGGACGAGATAGATCGCCATGAGGTGGATGACGTTGTCGCCTCCGTCGCCCATGAAGATGGACCGGTTCTGCAGCGACAGGACACCTGTCATGAAGAGCACCGACATGGCCCGGGTCCGCCAGCCGAGCATCAGCAGCGCGCTGGAGAGCACGGCGACGATGTACACGACCTCGAACCAGACCGTGCTGTCGGACCACATCAGCGCGGTGAAGGCATGATTGTTGGCAATCAGCTGCTGAGCCATGTCCCAGCCCCACGGGCCCTCGGGCCCGTACAGCTCCCGGCGGTTCGGGAACTCGCGCAGCAGGAAGAGCAGCCAGGTGGCCGCGAAGCCGATGCGGACGATCGCACTCTGGTACGGACCGAGGGCGGTCGCTGTCACGCGCTGAATGGCGTGGGCCAGACGGCGGTCCATGGTCCGGCGGTCGTGGCGCGCGCGGTCTTCGGGGCCCACACGGCTCCCGGCGCTCTCGCGGCTCACGGTCTGGTCCCGGTTCGCGATGCTGTCGCGGTTCTCGGTGCTGTCGCGGTATTCGCTGCTCTCACGGTTCTCACGGTCGGGGATCTCCGCGTCGAGGGCCTGGGTCACTTGGCCGCCTCCGTGTCTGCTGCGCCGTCGTTCCGCGTTTCCAGGGGAAGATCCGCGTCGGTCACCTTCCACCAGGGGAGCACCCGGAAGTAGGGCCGGGTGTCCGTCTTCTCCTTGCTCCACGCCGGGGCCTTGACGGAGCGGGTGACCGACCGCAGCTGGACGCGCTCGACCTTTCCGCCGAGGTCGTGGTGCTCGAGGCGCATCATCACGATGCGGCGTATGTAGCGCTCGGAGAGCTGGCCGCGAAGGCCGTTGGGCCGGTTGTCGTCGGTGTGCGAGTTGGCGTAGAAGTCCCAGGCGCGGCGGAGTTCGTTCTGGTCGACATGGCTGGGGAGGAGGTTCCCGCTGATCGCCTCGGCGTCCTCGGCCGAGAGGTCGATCCACTTGCTCGTACTACGGACGCCGTCACCGTCCGTGACCTCTGCCCGGACCTGGACCCCGATGTTCTGCTGCAGGGGATTGGGGGCGAACAGCTTCCAGTTCTGCTCGAACTCGGGGTAGATCCACCCGTCGACCGCCTTGCCGTGCTGCTTGGTCACGGTGTTCGACGGCGCGACATGAAGGAAGACCATGGCCAGATGGGTGCAGCCGAGCACACCGATGACCGCGAGGGCGATCGCGGCCACGACCTGATAGGGCAGGGAGAGGCTCACTATGCCGCCCTGGGCGCCCTCGTCGCCCGCAGGCGCCTCCTCGCGCCTCGCTCCCTCGTTGCCGTACGAGTCCATCCCGCCCCGATCCCCATGGTCACTTCGGTCCACCGCGGTTATCCACAGGGTTGACACCTTACGGCCCTCAGACTCACCATTGAAGTCATTCAACCGAACGATCGGTCGGTAGGGGGCCCGATGACGGCAGTGACTGCGGAGACAACTGCGACTACGACGCACCAGGCGCGGTTCGACGCTGCCGTGGCCGCCGACGAGCGCATCGAGCCTCGCGACTGGATGCCCGATGACTACCGCGCCTCGCTGGTGCGCCAGATGGCCCAGCACGCGCATTCGGAAATCATCGGCATGCAGCCGGAGGCGAACTGGATCACGCGCGCGCCCTCCCTGCGCCGCAAAGCGATCCTCATGGCCAAGGTGCAGGACGAGGCGGGCCACGGCCTGTATCTCTACAGCGCGACGGAAACGCTGGGTACGAGCCGTGAGGAGCTCCTCGACAAGCTCCACTCCGGCCGCCAGAAGTACTCGTCGATCTTCAACTATCCGACGCTGACCTGGGCCGACGTGGGCGCGATCGGCTGGCTGGTGGACGGCGCGGCGATCACCAACCAGGTGCCGCTGTGCCGCTGCTCCTACGGGCCGTATGCGCGCGCCATGGTCCGGATCTGCAAGGAGGAGTCCTTCCACCAGCGCCAGGGGTACGAGCTGCTGCTCGCGCTCTCGCAGGGCACCCCCGCCCAGCACGAGATGGCGCAGGACGCGGTGAACCGCTGGTGGTGGCCGTCCCTGATGATGTTCGGCCCTCCGGACGACGCATCGGCGCACTCGGCGCAGTCCATGGCCTGGAAGATCAAGCGCCACTCGAACGACGAGCTGCGCCAGCGCTTCGTGGACATCTGCGTCCCGCAGGCGGAGGCCCTGGGCCTGACCCTCCCCGATCCGGATCTCCGGTGGAACGAGGAGCGGGGTCACCACGACTTCGGGACCATCGACTGGGACGAGTTCCGGCAGGTCCTCAAGGGCAACGGACCGTGCAACGAGCAGCGGATCACCCAGCGCCGCCGGGCCCATGAGGAGGGCGCATGGGTTCGCGAGGCGGCTGCGGCGTACGCCGCGAAGGCGGCCGCCGGCAGGTCGGACGAGTCGAACGAGAAGCGCGACGAGGCGCACGTGGAGGCAACGGCATGAGCAGCTCGACCGACTGGCCGCTGTGGGAGGTGTTCGTGCGTTCGCGCCGCGGGCTGTCCCACACCCACGCGGGCAGCCTGCACGCCCCGGACGCCGAGATGGCGCTGCGCAACGCCCGGGATCTCTACACCCGGCGCAACGAGGGCGTCTCGATCTGGGTGGTGCCGTCCGCGGCGATCACCGCTTCCTCCCCGGACGAGAAGGACCCCTTCTTCGAGCCGGCCGCCGACAAGCCGTATCGCCACCCGACCTTCTACGACATCCCGGAGGGGGTGAAGCACCTGTGACCGCCGCACTCGCGCTGGGCGACGACGCTCTGGTGCTCTCGCACCGGCTGGGGGAGTGGGCGGGCCACGCCCCGGTCCTGGAAGAGGAGGTCGCCCTGGCCAACATCGCCCTTGACCTGCTGGGACAGGCCCGGACGCTGCTCTCCCTCGTCGGCGACGAGGACGAGCTGGCGTATCTCCGTGAGGAACGTGCCTTCCGCAATCTCCAGCTGGTGGAGCAGCCGAACGGCGACTTCGCGCACACCATCGTCCGGCAGCTGTACTTCTCGACGTTCCAGCATCTGCTGTTCGGACAGCTGGCGGCGGTCGACGGCGAATTCGCGGGTCTCGCGGCGAAGGCGGTCAAGGAGGTCGCCTACCACCAGGACCATGCCGAGCAGTGGACCCTGCGCCTGGGCGACGGAACGGCCGAGAGCCATGAGCGGATGCAGCGTGCCTGCGACGCGCTGTGGCGGTTCACCGGCGAGATGTTCCAGCCGGTGGAGGGGCTGGACGTGGACTGGGAGTCGCTGCGCACAGGGTGGCTGGAGTCGGTCACGGCCGTGCTGGAGCGTGCCACGCTGACCGTCCCGGGCACGGCGGACCGGGGTGCCTGGTCGGCAGGGGCAGGGCGACAGGGCCTGCACACCGAGCCCTTCGGGCGGATGCTGGCCGAGATGCAGCACCTGCATCGCAGCCACCCGGGGGCGTCATGGTGACCGACACGCTGCTGGAAGCCGAGCTGCGGAGGCTGGCCGGGTCGGTGCCCGACCCGGAGCTGCCCGTGCTGACGCTGGAGGAGCTCGGTGTGCTCCGCGGCGTCCAGGTACTCGGCCCCGGCAGGGTCGAGGTCGCGCTGACCCCCACCTACACCGGCTGCCCGGCCATCGAGGCGATGACTTCGGACATCGAGCAGGTGCTCCATGACCACGGCATACCGGAGGTGTCGGTCGTCAAGGTGCTCGCCCCTGCCTGGTCGACGGACGACATCAGCGCGGAGGGCCGCCGTAAGCTCGCGGAGTTCGGCATAGCCCCGCCACGCCCGGGCGCCAAGGACGGCCCGGTCCCCCTCACGCTCACCGTGCGCTGCCCGCACTGCGGATCCACGGACACGGAGCTGCTGAGCAGGTTCTCCTCCACGGCGTGCAAGGCACTTCGCCGCTGCACGGCCTGTCGCGAACCGTTCGACCACTTCAAGGAGTTGTAGATGTTCCATCCGCTCCGGGTCAGCGAGGTCGAGCGGCTCACGGACGACTCGGTGGCCGTCACTCTCGCGGTCCCCTCCGAGCTGCGCGACGCCTTCCGCCACACCCCCGGCCAGCACATCGCCCTCCGCCGTACGGGGGCGAACGGCGAGGAGATCCGGCGTACGTACTCGATCTGCACTCCCGCCGCCCCCGCCGGCGAGGATCCCCTGCTCCGCGTGGGGATCCGGCTGGTCGACGGTGGCGAGTTCTCGACGTACGCCCTGAAGGAGCTCTCCGTCGGGGACACGGTCGAGGTCATGCAGCCGATAGGCCGGTTCGTCCTGGAGCCGCGTCCCGGGCACTTCGCGGGGATCGTCGGGGGCAGCGGAATCACCCCCGTGCTGTCGATCGCGGCGACGCTGCTGGCGCGGGAGCCGGAAGCCCGCTTCTGTCTGATCCGCAGTGACCGCACGGCGGCGTCGACGATGTTCCTGGAGGACGTCGCCGACCTCAAGGACCGCTATCCGGACCGCTTTCAGCTGGTCACCGTGCTCTCCCGGGAGGAGCAGCAGGCCGGTCTGCCGTCCGGGCGGCTCGACCGGGAGCGGCTGACCGGGCTGCTGCCCGCGTTGCTTCCCGTGCCGGACGTGGACGGATGGTTCCTTTGCGGACCGTTCGGACTGGTCCAGGGCGCGGAGCGGGCGCTTCGCGGCCTGGGTGTGGACCGCAGCCGTATCCACGAGGAGATCTTCCATGTGGACGAGGCGCCTGCCCCGGCGCCGGTCGCCGCGCCCGCGCACAGCACGCTGAGTGCGACGCTGGACGGCCGCTCGGGCACTTGGCCGGTGCAGGAAGGGGAGTCGCTGCTGGAGACGGTGCTGCGGGCCCGTTCCGACGCGCCGTACGCCTGCAAGGGCGGTGTGTGCGGTACCTGCCGGGCGTTCCTCGTCTCGGGAGAGGTGCGGATGGACCGCAACTTCGCACTGGAGCAGGAGGAGACGGAGGCGGGCTATGTGCTGGCCTGCCAGTCGCATCCAATGACGTCCGAGGTGGAGCTGGACTTCGACCGCTGACGCGGAGGAGGTCGCTTCCCGGCATACCGGCCGGCACTGCCGGCACCATTCCCTTCCGCTAGAACCTGTTCTATCTTGACGATCCGTCAGATCTGTCGGGCCGGTCGGATTCTCCGATCCGACGGACAGGGGCAGAGCCGGTGCGCGGAAGGACAGGGCAGTGGACTTCACCTTCACCGAGGAGCAGCAGGCGGCCGTCGAAGCGGCGAGGGCGGTCTTCTCGGGCGTCGCGCCCGACGGGGTGCCGAGCCCCGCGCTCAGCCCGGGTGCGGTGGCCGAGGAGTTCGACCGGCCGCTGTGGGCAAGGCTCGCGGGCGCCGACCTGCTGAGCCTCGTGATCGCCCCGCGGCACGGTGGGGCGGGCCTGGACCCGATCGCGCTCTGCCTTGTGCTGCGGGAATCGGCAAAGGTCCTGGCCCGTGTGCCGCTACTGGAGACCAGCGCGGTCGCCATGGCCGTGCAGCGCTTCGGCGGCGAAGCGCTCGGCAGCGGGATCCTGCCCCGCGTCGGCGCGGGCGAGCTGGTGCTGACTGCCGCGGCCAACGGCCGCACCGGCCATGACGCTGCCGAGCTCGCCGTCACCGCCCGCCAGGACGGCGACTTCTGGGTGCTCGACGGGATGCAGACAGGCGTGCCCTGGGCTCAGTGCGCCGATCTGCTCGCCGTCCCCGCGCACACCAGTGACGGGCGAGCGGTCCTCGCTCTCGTGCCCAGCGGCCACGAGGGTCTGACCCTCGCCGAGCAGTTCTCCACCAGTGGCGAGCTCTTCGCCGAGGCCCGGCTGGACTCCGTACGGATCGAACGTGCCGCGCTCATCGATGCCGAAGGAGCCTGGGAGTGGCTGCGGGGGCTGCTGGCCACCGGAACCTGTGCGCTGGCGCTCGGCCTCGGTGAGCGAGTGCTGTCGATGACGAGTGAATACACCGGCAAGCGCGAGCAGTTCGGGTTCCCCGTCGCGACGTTCCAGGCCGTGGCCGTACAGGCGGCCGACCGCTACATCGATCTGCGCGCGATGGAGGCGACCCTCTGGCAGGCCGCCTGGCGCATCGGCACCGGAGCGGGCGGGGCGCTGCCCCCCGCCGGGGACATCGCGGTGGCGAAGATCTGGGCGTCCGAGGGCGTGCGCCGCATCGTCCAGACCGCGCAGCATCTGCACGGCGGCTTCGGCGCCGACACCGACTATCCGCTTCACCGCTATCACGCCTGGGCCAAGCAGCTCGAGCTCTCGCTCGGCCCGGCGGCAGCCCATGAGGAGGCCCTGGGCGACCTGCTCGCCGCCCACCCCCTGGGTGCTTAGCCCCGACGTCTACAGCACGTAGGCAGGGCTGCCGTCCTCGGTGACCATCGGGCGCCCGGCGGCCTCCCAGGCCTGCATCCCGCCGTCGATGTTCACGGCGTCGAGGCCCTGCTGGACCAGATACTGGGTGACCTGCGCGGACCGACCGCCGACCCGGCACATCACATAGGCGCGGCGTCCCTCGGCCAGCACCTCGGTGACCTCACCGAAGCGGGCCACGAAGTTGGTGATCGGGATGTGCAGCGCGCCCTCGACGTGACCGGCCGCCCACTCGTCGTCCTCGCGGACATCGAGCACCAGACAGTCGGCCGGAACGGACGCGACGTCCACCGAGGGCAGCGGGGCGAAATTCATGGGGTTGGCCTTCTCTCGTACCTACAGGGCGCGCACCGCGCACGACGGGCGTCCATGGGAAACCTACTGCAGGCCGGCAAGGTCGGCCTCACGCTGTGCGACCTGTGCCAGCAGCTGCTCGGCAATCTCGTCCAGCAGCCGGTCGGGGTCATCGGGGGCCATCCTCAGCATCGCACCGATCGCACTGTCCTCCAGTTCCTTGGCGATCGCGGTCAGCAGCTCCTTGCGCTGCGCCAGCCACTCCAGGCGGGCGTAGAGCTCCTCGCTCTCGCTGAGCCGGGAAGCCTCAGGCACCGGTCCGGCGTCCCACTCCTGCGACAGCTCGCGCAGCAGGGCTTCGTCCCCGCGCCCGTAGGCGGCGTTCACACGCGTGATGAACTCCTCCCGACGTGCCCGTTCCTTCTCCTCCTGGGCCAGATCCGGGTGCGCCTTGCGGGCGAGCTCCCGGTACAGCTTGCGCGCCTCGTCGCTGGGCCGCACGCGCTTGGGCGGCCGCACGGACTGGTCTGTCAGCATCGCCGCGGCCTCGGGCGAGAGACCGTCCGAGTCCAGCCAGTCGTGGAAGAGCTCGTCGACGCCGGGCATCGGCATCACCATGGCCCGCGCCTCCTGTGCCCTGCGCAGATCCTCGGGGTCGCCGGTACGGGCGGCGCGGGCCTCCGCGATCAGGGCGTCGAGTTCGTCCAGCCGCGAGTACATCGGGCCGAGCTTCTGGTGGTGCAGCCGCGAGAAGTTCTCCACCTCGACGCGGAAGGTCTCCACCGCGATCTCGAACTCGATCAGCGCCTGCTCGGCCGCGCGCACGGCTCGCTCCAGCCGTGCCTCGGGCCGCTCACCGCCCGCTGCCCGAGCAGCCTGGCTCCCCTGCGCACCCCGGCTGTCCCCGGCATCCGGGTCGCCCTGCGCGTCCTTCACCTCGGACGCGTCGTGCGCACCCTGCACGCCCTGCTCGTCCACGCTGCTCTGTTCGTCCACGCGGTGGTCGTCCTGCTCGTCGTCGGTCCGGGTCGTCGGCGCCCCGGGAGGATCCTGGGTCACCCGCCCAGCGTATGGCAGAGCACCGTCCACCCCGGGTGGCCGGGCCCCTGGCCCGTCACACGCCGAGCTCGGCGGCTATCCGCCCGCTCCGCACGGCGGCCACCAGCTCGGCGTGGTCCGCCTCCGTCCGGTCCGCATAAAGCGCCGCGAAGCCGGCCACGGCCTCGTCGAGCTCCTCGTTCTTGCCGCAGTACCCCGCGACGAGCCGAGGGTCGGCGCTGTGCGCATGCGCCCTGGCCAGCAGAGCGCCCGTCATCCGGGCGTAGTCGTCCACCTGGTCGGCCGCGAGTGCAGCCGGGTCCACGCTGCCCTTGCGGTTCCTGAACTGCCGCACCTGGAAGGGCCTGCCGTCGACCGTCGTCCAGCCCAGCAGAATGTCGCTGACGACCTGCATCCGCTTCTGCCCCAGCACGACCCGGCGGCCCTCGTGCATCGGCTCGGCCCTGTCGAAGCCCGCGGCCGGCAGATGCGGCAGCAGTGCCGAGGCCCGCGCCTCCTTCACCTGGAGCACCAGCGGCTCGCCACGGTGGTCTATCAGCAGCACCACGTACGACCTGGTCCCGACGCTTCCGGTGCCCACGACCCGGAACGCGACGTCGTGGATGGCATACCGCGCAAGCAGCGGCAGCCGGTCCTCGGAGAGCGTCTCCAGGTATTCCCCGAGCGATGCGGCGACGGCGGCGGCCTCCTCGTCGGGAACCCGGCGCAGCACAGGCGGGGCATCCACGAAGAGGCGGCCACCGTCGGGCCCGGCCTCCGTCGACCTGGCGGCGAACCGTGCACTGGTGTTGCTCCGGGCCTTCTCCGAGACGCGCTCGAGCGTGCCGAGCAGGTCCCGCGCGTCCGTGTGCGAGACGAGTTCCTCGTCCGCGATCGCGTTCCACGCGTCGAGCACCGGGAGCTTGGCCAGCAGCCGCATCGTCCGGCGGTACGCACCGACCACGTCGAAGGCCGCCTTGCGGCAGGTGTCCTCGTCGGCACCGGCCTCACGGCCGGCCAGGACGATCGAGGCGGCGAGCCGCTTGAGGTCCCACTCCCAGGGGCCGACGACGGTCTCGTCGAAGTCGTTCAGATCGATGACCAGACGCCCGCGCGCGTCCCCGTACAGCCCGAAGTTCGCCGCATGCGCGTCGCCGCAGATCTGCGCCGCGATGCCGGTGACGGGAGTGGCGACCAGATCATGGGCCATCAGCCCCGCTGCACCACGCAGGAACGCGAAGGGAGACGCGGCCATCCGCCCGACCCGGATCGGAGCGAGCTCCGGCACCCGGCCACGGCTGGACTCCTCGACGGCCTGCACGGCGCCCGGCCGCTTCGCGCCGATGAGCAGAGTGTCGTGCGACGAGCGCGGCACCCGGCCCCGCAGCGCTTTGCCCGCCTCCCTGGGAGACTCCGGCTCACTCCCCGTCGCCCCTCGCCGGGCGAATCCGGCAACGTCCGGAACCCGTACGTCCCCGGAAGCAGACCGCTGGACCGGCACGACCGCTTCGACCTCACCCATGGCGGGACCGCCTCCCCCGACGTCGTACAACATCAACTGCCCAAGACGGTACAGCCACGTCAGGCAGCCGTCTCCCCCTGTGGACAACCTCGCGAACAGCCACCCCGCGGGCCGTCCGCGGGCTGTCCCGCCCGCCGGCACAGTCATCACGGCAGGTCTGCGGTCGGCACGTCGGCGGTCGACACGTCCACAGTCAGCAGTCGGCAGACAGACGTCAACAGGGCCGACCCTCGCCTCGCACACCGCCCGGCAGATAGGACTTGGCCCACCGCCCCAGCTCCTCGAGCGCGGGCTCCAGCGCCGAACCGGCCTCCGTCAACCGGTACGAGACGCGCAGCGGCGGTCCTTCGTCGACGTCACGCACGACCAGCCCGGCCGCTGCCAGCTCGGTCAGACGGTCGGACAGCATGCGCTCACTGATGCCCGGGATCGCCCTGCGCAGCTCGGCGAAGTACACCGGCTGCTGCATCAGCACGGACACGATCGGGCCGGTCCAGCGCTTGCCGAGCAGTTCGAAGACGTGCGTGATCGACCGATCGACCTGCTTGCACCCGTGCTCGCCGTGATCCGCCATGACCCCAGCGTACTGCCCTCCCGTGGGTAGGTGAAGAAAAGTAAGCTACTGTGCTATTCATAGTTACGCACGAAACTCTTGGCGCTCGCTCTGCCGTCGCGCCCACCCTCTGCGCTCCTGCGCATCTGCATATCTGGAGAACCACATGGCCACGCTGCTGCACATCGATTCCGCCGTCTTCCCTCAGGGCTCCGCATCGCGCGATGTCACCGCCACGTTTGTGAAGTCCTGGCTGGAGGAGCACCCCGAAGGCAAGGTCGTCTACCGCGATCTGGCCGCCAACCCTCTGCCGCACCTCGACATGGGCGCCGTCTCCGCGGGCGCGGACGACGCGCTGCGCGCCGAGCTCGCGGACGAGCTCGCGGCGGCTGACGCCGTACTGATCGGCGCCCCTATGTACAACTTCACGATCCCGTCCACACTCAAGGCATGGCTGGACCAGGTGATCATCGTGGGTCACAACGCAGGCAGCCCCGACGGCCCTGTGGCGGGCACGCCGGTCACCATCGTGGCCAGCCGCGGCGGCTCGTACGCCCCCGGCACTCCGCGCGAGGACTTCGAGTTCGTCCAGAACTACATGGAGAAGGTCCTCACCGCGATGCTCGGCGCGGAGGTCGACTTCATCGTTCCTGAGCTGACGCTGGCACCCGCCAAGCCCGAGATGGCCGAGCTCGTCCCGCTCGCCGAAGCCTCCCGCGCCAAGGCGTTCGACCAGGCCACGCAGAAGGCGAAGGAGCTGGCTGCGCGCCTGGCCGCGTAACCGGCGGCCAGCCCATCGGCGGGATCGGCACAACGTCGGCGGGGCGGATCTGCCGCTCCCGCCGACGGCCCACGCAGCCGCATGTGTTCCACGTGAAACATCCCACGGCGCGATGGCCACGGCCGCCCGTAGCCCTCCGCTTCTGCCTCACAGCTCCACAACCCTCGCAGCCCCGCAGCGCTCGCAGCCCGCTCGGCCCCCGCCCTCAGAGCCCCGCGTCACGCGCCAGCAGCGCCGCCTGCACCCGGTTGTCGCACTCCAGCTTGGCCAGGATCCTGCTGACGTACGTCTTCACGGTCGCCTCGCTCATATGCAACCGGCGCCCGGCGTCCGCATTGGACAGCCCTTCGCCGAGCAAGGCCAGCACCTCACGTTCGCGCGCGCTCAACGCGGTCACCCGCGCCCGGGCCTGCTCGCTGCGCGCCGCGGCACGCCCCGAGGCCAGCTGGTCCACCACATGCCGCGTCGCTCCGGGCGAGAGATAAGCGTCACCGGCGGCCGCGGCCCGCACGGCGCGGATCAGTTCCGCGGGGGCGGTGTCCTTCAGCAGGAAACCGGCACCGCCGTGCTCCAGCGCCCGCAGGACGTTCTCCCGCTCGCCGAAAGTCGTGAGCACGACCACCCGGGTCTCCGGAACCGTCCTCCGCAGCTCGGACAGGGCCGTGAGGCCGTCCATGACCGGCATCTGTATGTCGAGCAGCACCACGTCCGCGCTGTGGGCGCGGGCCAGGTCGACGGCCTCGCGGCCGTTCGCCCCCTCCGCCACGACTTCGATCTCCTGGTCGGAGATGAGGATCATGCGGATCCCGGCGCGAATCAGCGGCTCGTCGTCGGCGATCACCACCCTGATCGGCAAACCCGGCGAACCCGGCGATTCCGGCAACGCCGGCGAACCTGCCGGCCCCGACACCCCCGATGCCCCCGGCGGACCCGCCGCCCCAGGAGACCCCGAAGACCCCGGCAAACCCGCACCCCCCGCAGCCCCCGGAGAACCGGTCACAGAAACTCCCCCTGCTTCCCTACAGCTTGACGTCGTACGCCTTCTTCTCGACCAGCTTGCCGCCCTTGAAGCAGAACCGGAACACCGGTTCGGTCTCCAGGCTGTCCCCCATCTCGGAGGACATCAGCACCAGGCAGGACGACCCCTCCGGCTCCTTCGGGCCCTTCCCGCGGAGACCCGTCGTCGCGACGGTGTCGCCGTCCGGCAGCCGGTCGCGTACGTCCTTCTCCGCCATGCCGACCTCGACGGCGTCGTACTGCTCCTGGTCGATCATCCCCTTGCTCAGCGAGCCCATCAGGAAGAAGAGCCCGAAAAGGCTCGCCACCACGAGCAGCACCACGGCGGCCACCGCGATCCCGCACCCCAGAGCCCAACCGCCGCTCCTGCTCCTGCTCCCGCCGCCCATTGCCAACTCCCTCTCCGAGACGGTCCAGTCCATGACCGGAACACCGTTCCTGAGCGGGACGGACGGCGACTGCTGCCGGAAGTCGTCCACCGCATCGACGATGGGCGCGGCTTCGACGACGCCGTACGGCAGTACGCCGGCCACCCGGAAGCCGCCGCCGACGGGCCCGGCGTGCACCATGCCCCCGACGAGCCGGGCGCGTTCGTGCAGCCCGGTCAGCCCCTGACCGCCACTGACGGCCTCGCCCACGGCCTCCACGGCACCGGCGGCCGCCGTCTCGTTGACGATCTCCACGACGAAGGAATCGGGCTCGTAGCGCAGCTCCACGACGATCGGCGCGCCCGGTGCGTGCTTGAAGGCGTTGGTCAGTGCCTCCTGAGCGATACGGAAGGCCGCGTGGTCGGCGGCCGCCGCCAGTGGCCTGGCCTCTCCCGTGCACCGCAGCTCCACGCTGTTGCCCGCGGCCCTGGCCGCCTCGACCAGCCCCGCAACACCTGCCGTCCCCCGTGCCGCCCGTCCGGACTCGTCCACGGCGGGCTGCGGCCCCTCCACCCCGTCCCGGAGGATCCCCACGACCTCGCGCAGCTCGTGCATCGCGGTCACCGACGCCTCCCGCAGGACTCCGACGGCCTCCCGCTGCCGGCTGGTCAGCTCGCGATCCACCTCCAGCGCGCCGGTGTGCACGGCGATGAGCGCCAGCTGATGACCGAGGCTGTCGTGCATGTCCTGAGCGATCCGCTGCCGCTCGCGCAACCTCGCCTGCCCGGCGATCATCGCGCGTTCCCGAAGCAGCTGGACGTTGCGCTCCTGGAGGGTGTGCAGCAGGGTCCGGCGCTGGGTCCAGTAGCGGCTGGCAAGGCCGGGCACGACCGTCGTCGCCAGGAAGAACAGCGTCGTGAGCAGCACGACGGCCACGCCGACGTCCTGCGGCCCGACGTCGATCAGTGTGGCGCCGACGCAGACGGCATAGGCACCGGAGAATGCGGCCAGCGCCCTGCCGGCCCCGGGAATCCGCCGCCCCGCCGACCAGCCCACGACCATCGTCAGCGGAGCGAACCCGTCGACCACGGGTGCCAGTCCGGACGTCACCACAAGGACGCTCACGGGCAGTCTCCGTCGCATCAGGGACAACACCACGGTCGCGGCCCCCTCAGCGGCGACGGCCGGCCCCGACGCCCCCAGCAGCTCGGCCAGCCCGGCGCTCATCAGTCCCAGCACGAGCGCGAGGACGGCCTCGCCCGCGAGCCTGCGCCGGGACCACAGCTCCGGCGCCGCGAGCCAGTGCCAGCCTGCCCGCACCCAGGCCCGTATGTTCGAAGTCGCGTCCACGGCAGGCACCCTATTCAGCGCCTGAAACCGTCCGCGGCCCACTTTCGTCGCACGCGCACGCGACGAAAGTGGAGTCCGGCCAACGGCTGGTCGACGAGAAGGGCCGACGCGAAGGGTCCGACGAGTAGGGCCTGACGAGCCCAGGGCAATGAGTCCGCACAACGGTCGCACAACAGCCGCGCAACGGTCGGGACAGCGCCGGGCGGCACCGGACAATGAAAAACGGGCCCCCACCAGGACTTTCGTCCTGACGGAGACCCGTCTCACTTGTTGTGCGCGAGGGGGGAGTTGAACCCCCACGCCCTTGCGGGCACTGGAACCTGAATCCAGCGCGTCTGCCTATTCCGCCACCCGCGCATTGGGTGTTGCCGCCGGTCCCTCACCTGCCTGGTGCGAGCGCCTCGCGACATGCAGAACATTAGCACGCTGCCGAGGGTCGATTCACATCCGTTTGGTCGGCGGAGCAAGCACCTCACGGAGGCAGGCATCTCCCCCCGCGCACCCGGGGTACTCCCCGGGTGCGGGACACTGTCAGGAAGCCGCCTCTACGATCCGTGTGGAGATCCGTGTGAGAGGTGACACTCATCGACGGGGCAGACAAGGGGAACCAGCCGATTTCCCGACGCGTGGATACGATCAGTAAGCAGTACCAGGACGGCAATGACGGAGGAGGTGCCCCATGGGAGTCCTGAAGCGTTTCGAACAGCGGCTCGAAGGTCTGGTCAACGGCACCTTCGCCAAGGTGTTCAAGTCCGAGGTCCAGCCCGTCGAGATCGCGGGCGCCCTCCAGCGTGAGTGCGACAACAACGCGACGATCTGGAACCGCGAGCGGACCGTCGTCCCCAACGACTTCATCGTGGAGCTCAGCACGCCGGACTACGAGCGCCTCAGCCCCTACTCGGGCCAGCTCGGCGACGAGCTCTCGGGCCTGGTCCGGGACTACGCCAAGCAGCAGCGGTACACCTTCATGGGCCCGATCAAGGTTCATCTGGAGAAGGCCGACGACCTCGACACCGGTCTGTACCGGGTCCGCAGCCGCACGCTCGCGTCGAGTACGTCACAGTCGCCGGACCGCGCCGCGCCCGCCGGCCCCGGAGCCGCACCGCAGGGTCCCCCCGCGGGCGGTGGCTACGGCTACCCTCCTGCCGGCGCGCCTCCCATGCCGTCCGCACCGCCGCCCGGGATGAACCGGCCGGCCCCCGCGTCCACCGTCGGCCGCCCCGCAACCACGGCGCCCGGCGCCATGCCGGGCGCCCAGGTGCGCCGCTGGATCGAGATCAACGGCACCCGCCACCAGATCTCCCGCCCGACGTTGGTGCTGGGCCGCAGCACCGAAGCCGACGTGCGGATCGACGACCCCGGCGTTTCGCGCCGCCACTGTGAGATCCGGACCGGAACGCCCTCCACGATCCAGGATCTCGGGTCCACCAACGGCATCGTGGTGGACGGGCAGCACACCACCCGCGCTACGCTCCGCGACGGCTCGCGGATCGTCGTGGGCAGCACCACCATCGTTTACCGGCAAGCCGAAGGGTGAAGCGGGGGCAATGTCAGAGCTGACCCTGACGGTCATGCGGCTGGGTTTCCTGGCCGTACTGTGGCTGTTCGTCATCGTGGCCGTCCAGGTCATCCGTAGCGACCTGTTCGGTACGCGCGTCACACAGCGCGGCTCGCGCCGAGGCGACGGCGCACGGCCCCAGCAGGCCGCCCGCCAGACCGCGGCGCCACCGCAGCAGCGCCAGCAGTCCGCGCGGCAGCGCAGGGGGGCGCCCACCAAGCTCGTCGTCTCCGAGGGCAGCCTCACCGGCACCACGGTCGCCCTGCAGGGCCAGACGATCACGCTGGGCCGCGCGCACGACTCCACGATCGTGCTGGACGACGACTATGCGTCCAGCCGTCATGCCAGGATCTACCCCGACCGTGACGGCCAGTGGATCGTCGAGGATCTCGGGTCCACCAACGGCACGTATCTCGACCGGACCCGGCTCACCACCCCGACACCGATTCCGCTGGGCGCGCCGATCCGCATCGGCAAGACCGTCATCGAGCTGCGGAAGTAGTACGACAATGAGCGAGCGGAGCGAGCGAGCCGCGGAGGTCCGCACGACGGACCCCGCAGCAGTCCCGGCAGCGGGCCGGGACGGGCGGCTCCCGACCGGAGGGTGGGCAGTGTGGCTCGAGACCGGCTGTACCCCGAGCCGACGGGCGAGGTGCGCATGAGTCTGTCACTGCGCTTCGCCGCCGGATCGCACAAGGGCATGATCCGGGAGGGCAACGAGGACTCCGGCTACGCCGGCCCCCGCCTTCTCGCGATCGCCGACGGCATGGGCGGCCAGGCCGCCGGTGAGGTCGCCTCCTCCGAGGTCATCTCCACGCTCGTCCAGCTCGACGACGACGTACCGGGGTCGGACATCCTCACCTCGCTCGGCACGGCCGTGCAGCGGGCCAACGACCAGCTGCGCGCGATGGTCGAGGAGGACCCCCAGCTCGAGGGCATGGGGACCACCCTGACCGCACTGCTGTGGACCGGCCAGCGGCTCGGCCTCGTCCACGTCGGCGACTCCCGCGCCTACCTGCTCCGCGACGGCGTGCTCACGCAGATCACCCAGGACCACACCTGGGTGCAGCGCCTCGTCGACGAGGGCCGGATCACCGAGGAAGAGGCCACCACCCACCCGCAGCGCTCCCTGCTGATGCGCGCGCTGGGCAGCGGCGACCACGTCGAGCCCGACCTCTCCATCCGCGAGGTCAGGGCCGGCGACCGCTACCTCATCTGCTCCGACGGACTGTCCGGCGTCGTCTCCCACCAGACGATGGAGGACACCCTCGCCAGCTACCAGGGCCCGCAGGAGACCGTGCAGGAGCTGATCCAGCTCGCACTGCGCGGCGGCGGCCCCGACAACATCACGGTGATCGTCGCGGACGTCCTCGACGTCGACGGCGGCGACACCCTCGCCGGACAGCTCAGCGACACCCCCGTCATCGTCGGCGCGGTCGCCGAGAACCAGGCCCAGCACAACGACGGCGGGGCCATGCAGACCCCCGCGGGACGCGCCTCCGGCCTCGGCCGCCCCGCCCCGCCGGCCCCCGGCGGCGGCTTCGGCCCGCCCGGGAGCGGCGACGACATGGGCTACGGCGGAATGCCGCCCCAGGGCGGCTTCGGGGCGTACACCGACGACGACTTCATCAAGCCGCGCTCCGGCCGCAAGTGGCTGAAGAGATCCTTCTTCACCGTGCTCGCACTCGCCGTCGTCGGCGGCGGCCTGTACGGCGCCTGGCGCTGGACCCAGACCCAGTACTACGTCGGCGCCAACGACAAGCACATCGCGCTCTACCGGGGCATCAGCCAGGACCTGGCCTGGGTCTCGCTCTCGAAGGTCGAGAAGGACCACCCCGAGATCGAACTCAAGTACCTGCCGCCCTACCAGCAGAAGCAGGTCGAGGAGACGATCACCGAGGGCAGCCTCGGCGACGCACGCGACAAGATCAAGGAGCTCGCCACCCAGGCCTCCGCCTGCAAGAAGGACGAGCAGCGCCGCGCCGCCGACCGCGCAGCCGGGGCGCCGACCGGTGAGGGCCAGGCCGGCGGTACCACCGGCACCCAGCCCACCACCCAGTCCGCCAAGACCAAGCCGACCGCAGCAACTCCCTCTCCGGGCCCCACCCTCTCGGAGGAGGAACAGAAGCTGGCCTCGAACTGCGGCAAGCAGTAAGCGGTAAGCGGTAAACCCGTAGGGGGCCTTTCTCCACCATGAGCGTTGTCACCAACACGACCACCATCGGCGCGATCGAACTGCCGAGCCGCCGCAACACCGAGCTGGCGCTGCTCGTCTTCGCCGTCGTCATCCCGGTGTTCGCGTACCTCAACGTCGGCCTCGCGCTCGACGGCGAGGTGCCGCCCGGCATGCTCGGCTACGGGCTCGGGCTCGGCCTCATGGCAGGCATCGCCCATCTCGTGGTGCGGAAGTTCGCGATGTACGCCGACCCGCTGCTGCTGCCGCTCGCGACGCTGCTCAACGGGCTGGGCCTGGTCCTGATCTGGCGGCTGGACCAGTCACCGCGACTGCTGGCGCGCGACGACTTCGCGCCGCAGGCCACGAACCAGCTGATGTACTCGGCGCTCGGCATCGCGCTCTTCGTCGGCGTACTGCTCGTCCTGAAGGACCACCGCGTCCTCCAGCGCTTCACGTACATCTCGATGGCGGCGTCGCTGGTCCTGCTGCTCCTGCCGCTCGTCCCCGGCCTCGGGGCCAATGTCTTCGGTGCCAAGATCTGGATCCGCGTCGGCGGCTTCTCCATCCAGCCCGGTGAGTTCGCCAAGATCGTCATCGCGGTCTTCTTCTCCGGCTATCTGATGGTGAAGCGCGACGCACTGGCGCTCGCCAGCCGCCGCTTCATGGGGCTCTATCTGCCGCGCGGCCGCGACCTCGGTCCCATCCTCACGATCTGGGCGATGAGCCTGCTCGTCCTGGTCTTCGAGAACGACCTCGGAACGTCACTCCTCTTCTTCGGCATGTTCGTGATCATGCTGTACGTCGCCACCGAGCGGACCAGCTGGATCGTGATCGGTCTGCTGATGTCGGCGGTCGGCGCCGTCGCCGTCGCGTCCTTCGCCGGTCACGTCCAGGCCCGTGTCACCGCCTGGATGGATCCCTTCGGAGCCTGTTACGAGGGCTCGGCCGCCTGCCAGCAGATGGCGCAGGTGCTGATGTCCTTCGGTGCGGGTGGCACCCTCGGCACCGGCCTCGGCCAGGGCAACTCCGACCTCATCCAGTTCGCCGCCAACTCCGACTTCATCTTCGCCACCGTCGGCGAGGAGCTCGGACTTGCCGGAGTGATGGCGTTCCTGCTGCTCTACGGCCTGATCATCGAGCGCGGTGTCCGCACCGCCCTCGCAGCCCGCGACCCCTTCGGCAAGCTCTTCGCCATCGGCCTCTCCGGCGCCTTCGCCCTCCAGGTCTTCGTCGTCGCCGGCGGCGTCATGGGCCTCATCCCGCTGACCGGCATGACCATGCCCTTCCTCGCGGCCGGTGGCTCGTCCGTGATCGCCAACTGGGCCCTGATCGGCATCCTGATCCGGATCAGCGACACCGCGCGACGCCCCGCACCCGCACCCGCACCGAATCCCGACGCCGAGATGACCCAGGTGGTCCGACCGTGAACAAGCCCCTGCGCCGAATCGCGATCTTCTGCGGACTCCTGGTCCTCGCCCTGCTCATCCGCGACAACTGGCTCCAGTACGTCCGCGCCGACGAGCTGAACACCCACAAGTACAACCGCCGTGTCCAGATCGAGCGCTACGCCTACGAGCGCGGCAACATCATCGTCGACGGCAAGCCCATCACCGGCTCCGTCCTGACGGACGACACCGACTTCAAGTACAAGCGCACCTACGTCGACGGCCCCATGTGGGCCCCCGTCACCGGGTACGCGTCGCAGGCCTACGACGCCAACCAGATCGAGAAGCTCGAGGACGGCATCCTCAGCGGCAACGACGACCGGCTCTTCTTCGACCGCACGATGGCGTTGTTCACCGGCGACAAGAAGAAGGGCGGCAACGTCGTCACCACCCTCAACGGCAAGGCCCAGAAGGCCGCGTTCGAGGGCCTCGGCGACAAGAAGGGCGCGGTCGCCGCCATCGACCCGCGCACCGGCAGGATCCTCGCGCTCGCCTCCACGCCGTCGTACGACCCGTCCACCTTCGCCGGATACTCCACCAAGGACGAGAAGGCCTGGGTGGCGCTGGAGAAGGACAAGGACAAGCCGAAACTGAATCGCGCGCTGCGCGAGACCTACCCGCCCGGCTCCACCTTCAAGGTCGTCACGGCCGCAGCGGCCCTCGAGCACGGCGTCGTCACGGACATCGACGCGCCGACCGACACTCCCGAGCCGTACAAGATCCCGCTGTCCACGAAGAACATGGTCAACCACGCCGGCGGATGCGAGAACGCCAGCCTGAACCGGGCCATGGAAGTCTCCTGCAACTCGGTCTTCGCCAAGCTCGGCGACGAGGTCACGCGGGACAAGATGGTCGAGACCGCGGAGAAGTTCGGCTTCAACAACCCCGAGATCGACACGCCGGTCCGCGCCTCCGGCTCCGTCTACGACAAGAACATGGACCGCGGCGGCAACGCCCTCTCCTCCATCGGCCAGTTCAACACCGCGGCCACCCCGCTCCAGATGGCCATGGTCACCGCCGCGATCGCCAACGACGGCAAGCTGATGAAGCCGTACATGATCGACCGCCTCGAGGCGCCCAACCTGGACGAGCTCAGCAGGACCGAGCCCGAGGAGATGAGCCGCCCGCTCTCGGAGAAGAACGCGCAGCTCCTCCAGCAGATGATGGAGAAGGTCGTCGACACCGGCACCGGCACCTCGGCGCAGATCGAGGACGCGACGGTCGGCGGCAAGACCGGCACCGCCCAGCACGGCGTCGGCAACAGCAAGCGCCCGTACGCCTGGTTCATCGCGTACGCCAAGACCGACAACGGCTCGCCCGTCGCCGTCGCCGTCGTCGTCGAGGACTCCGCGGGCACGGCTCGTGACGACATCAGCGGTGGCGGACTCGCCGCGCCCATCGCCAAGAAGGTGATGCAGGCGGTGCTCGACAGCAAGGAGTGACGCACGTCACTGTCCTGGTGTCTTCCTGCCGCATAACCGCACAATGCGATACCGGTCGCATATCAGGTCCCGGCCAAGGGCGGAACAGGCCCGGTGTGGCCGGTAGCGTATGCGCGAACAGCACACCGCCGGACCACACACACGGGTGCGGTCGGGACTGACGGAGAGGGCTGGAACAGTTATGGAAGAGCCGCGTCGCCTCGGCGGCCGGTACGAGCTGGGCTCGGTGCTCGGCCGCGGTGGCATGGCCGAGGTGTACCTCGCCCACGACACCCGGCTCGGCCGCACCGTTGCCGTGAAGACGCTGCGGGCCGACCTCGCCCGCGACCCGTCCTTCCAGGCCCGGTTCCGCCGTGAGGCCCAGTCGGCCGCCTCGCTGAATCATCCCGCGATCGTCGCGGTGTACGACACGGGCGAGGACTACGTAGAGGGTGTCTCCATCCCGTACATCGTGATGGAGTACGTCGATGGCTCCACGCTCAGAGAGCTGCTGCACTCCGGGCGCAAGCTGCTGCCCGAGCGCACGCTGGAGATGACCATCGGCATCCTCCAGGCACTCGAGTACTCGCACCGCAACGGCATCGTCCACCGCGACATCAAGCCGGCGAACGTCATGCTGACGCGCACCGGCCAGGTCAAGGTCATGGACTTCGGCATCGCGCGCGCCATGGGCGACGCGGGCATGACCATGACCCAGACCGCTGCCGTGATCGGCACCGCCCAGTACCTCTCCCCGGAGCAGGCCAAGGGCGAACAGGTCGACGCCCGGTCCGACCTCTACTCCACCGGTTGCCTGCTCTACGAGCTGCTGACGGTTCGGCCGCCGTTCGTCGGGGACTCCCCGGTCGCGGTTGCCTACCAGCACGTACGGGAAGAGCCTCAGCCTCCCAGCGTCTTCGACCCCGAGATCACGCCCTCGATGGACGCCATCGTCCTCAAGGCACTGGTCAAGGACCCCGACTACCGCTACCAGTCCGCCGACGAGATGCGCGCCGACATCGAGGCCTGCCTCGACGGCCAGCCGGTCGCGGCGACCGCGGCCATGGGCTCGGTCGGCTACGGCGGCGGATACGGTGCCCAGCACCACGGCCACGGCGACGACCAGCAGACGACGGCACTGCGCCAGGCCGACCCGGCCGGCCAGACGTCGATGCTGCCGCCCATGAACCCGGACGACGGCGGATACGGCTACGACGACCGCCCGGACCGGCGACGCCAGAAGAAGTCCAACACCTCGACGATCCTCCTCGTGCTCGCGGGCATCCTGGTGCTCGTCGGCGCGATCCTCATCGGCAAGTCGGTGTTCGGCGGGGACGGCGGCGGAAGCGGCAAGATCGACGTCCCGAACCTCGTCGGACAGCCGTTCGACGAAGCCAAGCGGCTCGGGGTCAACGCCAAGGTCAACGTCGTCCAGGCCGGGAAAGACCGCTGCGACGAGCCCAAGGGCAACGTCTGCAGCCAGACCCCGGAAGCCACCGAGGGCGCCAAGATGAACGAGGGCGAGACCATCAATGTCATCGTCTCGGAGGGCGCGCCACTCATCGAGGTGCCGGACGTCACGGACCTGAAGGAAGAGAACGCCACCAGGGCGCTGGAGAAGGCGGGCTTCGTCGTCAAGACCAAGGCGGTCGAGTCCGAGGAGACCCCCGACACGGTGATCGAGCAGGACCCCAAGGGCGGCAGCAAGGCGGAGAAGGGGGCCGAGGTCACCCTGCAGATCGCCAAGCAGGAGATGGAAACCGTTCCGCCCGTGGTGGACTCGCAGTTCGACGCCGCCAAAGCCCAGCTGGAGACACTCGGATTCGTCGTCGCCCGGGCGGACGTCGACTCCGACAAGCCCGCGGGCCAGGTCGTCGCCCAGGACCCGCAGCCCAACTCCAAGCGGCCGAAGAACACCACGGTCACGCTGACGGTCTCCAAGGGCCCGCAGCAGACGCCACAGACACAGGTGCCCGACCTGCGCGGGAAGACCCTCGGCCAGGCCAAGCAGGAGCTCGCCTCGCGGAACTTGCAGATCGGCAACATCAACGGTCCGAACGACGACAACGCCCGGGTCATCTTCCAGGACCCGCAGCCGAATCAGCCGGCCACCCTGGGCCAGGCGGTCAACGTGCAGACCATCGACGGCAGGGGCGGCAACGACGGCGGGAACGGATTCATCGGTGGCGGCGGCTGACGGCTGACGTCTCCGCGACCACCACAGGAGCCCCCGGCGTCCACACGGACGCCGGGGGCTCCTGCGTTGTCGATCTTCTCCGTGCAGCACTCCGACACGTACACAGCAGCGAATATCGATCGTGTCTTCATATGTCCTGATTCGTTGATCGGGTGGGGGAAAGTGGGGGATGAGCCCTCACCTCACCCGTGCCAGCACCGGGCGACCCGAGAGGACATGAACGTGATCAACGATGCGGTACTGCTGGAGTCGAGGTCGCTGCGAGCGGGCATCGTGGAGCGAACGGAAGTGCTGGACAGGGTCAAGGTGCTGTCGCTGCTGCCGGACGGCATGCATGTGACGACGGCAATGGTGGCGGCGTACTTCCAGGTCGGGGTCAAAGCCATCGAGTCTGTGGTTGTGGACCACAGAGACGAACTGGAGGCCAGCGGGTATCGAGTTCTGTCAGGTACAGAACTGACCTCCTTCAAGGAGGTCAGTGGCATTCAGTCGCGTTCGAGAGCGCTGGCTCTCTACTCCCGACGGACAGTGCTCAACGTCGCCATGCTGCTCCGCGACAGCGAAGTCGCACGTCAGGTGCGTACTTACTTGCTCGACACAGAGCACGTGGCACGCACTCAGCCTGTGGATAACTTTGCCCACAGGGATCCCGAGTCCCTCGACGCCCGCATCGACCGCCGCATCACCCACATCCTCGGCAAGACCGTCGTCCCTATGTTCAACGCCCTCATCGAGACCTCCGGCGAGCATCGGAAGGAGCTGATTTCCCTCCGTGACGACGTAGAGAAGATCGAGCGGAAGCTCTGCGACCACCACCGCCGGCTCAGGCACGTGGAACACGCCCAGGGCCCGCGCCCGTACACCGGAGTCATGGCCTCCATCGACGCCATGAACTGGCGGGAGTTCGAGCACCACGTCGCCGTCCTGCTCCGCCGCGACGGCTGCACGGACGTCGTGGTTCACGGCGGCCCGGGCGACCGAGGCGTCGATGTCACCGCGCTGACCGCGGACGGCCGCAGTGTCGTCGTGCAGTGCAAGAGCTTCGCGCCCTACCGTCCGGTGTGGAGCGGCGAGCTGCAGAAGTTCCTCGGCGCATCCTTCGTCCAGCATGGGGCCGACGTGGCTCTCTTCGTCGCCACGACCTCCTTCGCACCCGACGCGCGCGCCATCGCCGAGACCTACGGCATCACCCTCGTCGACCGCGCCCACCTCGAAAAGTGGAGCACCGGGGTGCCGCTCCCGATCCTGCGGTAGCCCACCGCACCCCCATTAACGGAGAGGCCCGAAGCCGCACGTTGAGGTTGCGGCTTCGGGCCTCGGCCATTCTAGGGCGACTGAGCTCCTTCAAGGAGCTCAGTCGGAGTCAGCGCAGCTCCTCCGGTGGCGTACGGTCGCTGTCGACCTTCTCCGTACGCTCGAGCTCGCCCCACACGATGTACCGGTAGTCGGACGTGTAGACGGGCGTGCAGGTCGTCAGCGTGATGTAGCGGCCGGGCTTGGCCCTGCCCGACCCCTTCGGGACCGGCTGCAGCACATCCACGTTGTACTTGGACGTCTCCTTGAGGTCCTTGAAGACCTTGTAGACGTACCAGGTGTCCTTCGTCTCGAAGACGATCGAGTCGCCTTCCCTCAGCTTGTGGATGTCGTGGAACTTGGCACCGTGGCCGTCGCGGTGCGCAGCCAGCGTGAAGTTGCCCTGCTTGTCGGACGGGAGAGCCGACTTGATGGGGTCGGTGTAGTAACCCGCGACGCCGTCGTTGAGGGTCTTCGGGTCGGTGCCCTTCTTGACCAGGACCTCGCCGTTCTTCATGGCGGGTACGTGGAGGAAGCCGATGCCGTCCTTGGTGTCCAGCGCGCCCGGTCCGCCCGCCCAGCGGTCACGGACCAGGTCGCCGTCCTTGGCCGCCTCGCGGTCCGCGAGGACGTTCGTCCACCACAGCGAGTAGACGACGAAGAGGGCCAGCAGCACCCCTGCGGTGATCAGCAGCTCGCCGAAGACACTGATGACGCCGGCAATCCGGCTGCGCGCACGTGCCACTGCACCTGTCCCTGTCCCTGTCCCTGTTTACTTTCGTCTGAAGTACGAGCTCCGTCAGTCGACGAGCGCGTCCGGCTTGCCCTTGCTGCGCGGCCGTTCCTCGACCATTTTGCCCCACACGATCATTCGGTACGTACTCGTGAACTCCGGGGTGCAAGTTGTCAGTGTGATGTACCGACCGGGCTTGGTGAAGCCCGAGCCGGGCGGTACGGGGCCGATCACTCCGACGTTGGACGGCGAGGTCTGGGGGAGGATGTTGGCCATCTCGTACGTGTAGTACGCGTCCTGCGTCTCCACCACGATGGGGTCGCCGGGCGTGAGGCGGTTGATGTAGCGGAACGGTTCGCCGTGGGTGTTGCGGTGGCCGGCGACCGCGAAGTTGCCCTGCTCCTCCGACGGCATGGCGGTCTTGAGCTTCCCGTCGGCGTAGTGGCCCACCATTCCGCGGTCGAGCACCTGGTGCTTGTCGATGCCCTCGGCGACGGGGACGACGACATCGAGCTTGGGGATGTGCATGATGGCGAAGCCCTGGCCCGGCTCGAAGGCGCCAGGAGCCCGGCCGTTCGCCCAGTCGTCCTGGATCTTGTTGGCGACCTCGTTCCTCTCCTGTCCGGCGCGGACGTTCGTCCACCACAGCTGATAGGTGACGAAGAGCAGCATCAGCACACCGATGCTGATGAAGAGCTCGCCGAAGGCCCGGCTGGCGACGACGGCCGGGCTGTCCTTCTGTGCGCGGGCCGCCCGGCGCGCCTCGACACGGGAGAGCGGTGCGCCGCCCTCAGCGGCCTTCGCCGACGACGCTGCCGCCACCGGTGCCGTCGCCCCTCGGCGCCGCCGGCCGCGGGCCTTGGCCGCCTTGCGGCGCTCCGCACGGCCTCCGGTGGGCCGCTCGGGCGCGCCCGGGTCGGCCTGGCGGGTGTCGGCGCTCCGAAGCGCGACGGTCTCGTCGTCAGGCGCAGACATGGGCGCAGGCCCGGGCGCCGGCGGCGAGGGCGGCTCGTACGAGGTCGAGGTCGAGGACGAGGACGGATGTGCGTACGCGCGCCCGGGCCGAGGCACGTACGCGGGCTCCGGCACGGGCTCAGGGACCGGCGCCGGCGCGGGACCAGGAGCGTACCGGGGCTGCGCCTGCTGCCCGTACCAGTCGCGCTGGTACCCCTCGGGGTCGTACCACTCCTGCGGCTCCTGAGGCCCCTGGGGTTGCGTCGGCGCACCCTCGGCCCGGAGCCACGGCGATCCCCCCTCGCCGTTCACGCCAGAGCCTTGCCCACCACCGGCGCGAGCCCTGCCGAGCGGCCGATCGCGCCCGTGTCGCCACACTGCTCCAGCCAGTTGGCGAGCATCAGATGTCCGTGCTCGGTGAGCACCGACTCGGGATGGAACTGCACGCCCTCGACGGCCAGTTCACGGTGGCGCAGCCCCATGATGATGCCGTCCTCCGTGCGCGCCGTGACCTCCAGCTCGTCCGGCACGGTCTGCGGCTCCGCCGCCAGCGAGTGGTAGCGCGTCGCGGTGAAGGGCGAGGGCAGCCCGGCGAAGACGCCCTTGCCCTCGTGCAGCACGGGCGACGTCTTGCCGTGCAACAACTCGGGCGCCCGGTCGACGACTCCGCCGTACGCCACCGCCATCGACTGCATGCCGAGACACACACCGAAGACAGGGACACCGGTCGCCGCACAGTGTCGGACCATCTCGATGCACACCCCCGCCTGTTCGGGCGCTCCGGGGCCCGGCGAGAGGAGCACACCGTCGAAGCCGTCCTGCGCATGCGCGGTGGACACCTCGTCGTTGCGCACGACTTCGCACTCCGCGCCCAGCTGGTACAGGTACTGAACGAGGTTGAAGACGAAGCTGTCGTAGTTGTCGACGACGAGAATCCGCGCGCTCACTGGCCGTCCACCGTCACATCGTTGAACGGAAGCAGCGGCTCCGCCCAGGGAAAGACGTACTGGAACAGCACATAGACGACCGCGAGGGCCAGCACGAGCGAGATGAGCGCCCGCACCCATGCGTTGCCCGGCAGATGACGCCAGATCCAGCCGTACATGCTGTCCCTTTCCGTTCGGTACGGAACCAGACTAAAGGGCGCCGGGGGCCCGTGGGTCAGCTGTGGAAAGCTTCCGGCTTGCCGTCCGTCACAGGCTGGGTGGCATCGAGGTGCGCCCAGACGATGAGCCGGTGGCTGCTGCCCCACTCGGGATCACACGTGGTCAGCGTCAGATAACGGCCCGGCCCGTCGAAGCCCGACCGGCCCGGCACGGGGTCGATGACGGCCACATCCCCCGGGACGGTCCGATAGGGCCTCTGCTCGATCCGGTACGTGAACCAGGTCGTCCCGTCGTTGAGGATCACCGCATCGCCGGGACGGAGCTCCGGGAAGTCCTTGAACGGGTCGCCGTACGTGCGCCGGTGTCCCGCCACCGAGAAGTTCCCGGTCTCACCGAGCCGGGCGGTGGGGGCGTAGTGGCCGAGGCCCTTCTTCAGCGTCCCGGTCGACGTGCCCTCCAGCACCGGCCAGTCCCAGCCCGCACCGAAACGGGGGATGTACATGACGGCGAACGGCTTCCCGTTCACGTACTCCTTTGCAGAAGGAGCAGGAGGCGCCGGCTCCCCGGCCGCCGGAGCCGGGGACTCGACAGGGAGCCGGACCCACTCCTCCTGGAGCGAGTCGATCTGCCCGTCCGCAGCGTCCGCGGCCTTCACACCGGTCCAGAACAGCACGTACACCACGAACAGCACGATCACGGTACCCACGGTGATGCACAGCTCGCTGAACGTCCTGACGATCAGTCGCACCAGTCGCACCCGCCGCACCGACACCGGCCGATCCCTCCCCGGGAGCTACCTCACAGGCTTCGCGTAGTGGAGATCCACTGTGCCCGAGTAGCCGGGGAGAGTCACCGCCTCGTGCTCGTCGACTTTCCAGCCGAGGCCGTAGGCCTCGACGTACAGCTGGTAGTTCTGGATCGCGGGCGACGCGGTCAGCGCACGCTTGAGCCTGCCGGGGTCGCCGACCGCCGTGACCTTGTACGGCGGGGAGTAGACGCGGCCCTGGAGGATCAGCGTGTTGCCCACACAGCGGACCGCGCTGGTGGAGATCAGCCGCTGGTCCATGACCTGGATGCCCTCGGCGCCGCCCTGCCAGAGCGCGTTGACCACCGCCTGCAGATCCTGCTGGTGGATCACGAGGTCATTGGCATGCGGCTCCGGGTAGCCAGGGGCCGCCTGGGCGTTCGGCGGAGCATCATTGAGGGTGACGGACACGGCCTGGCCGCTGAGCTTCTCGGTGCCCGCAGCCTCCTCCAGGGCGTGGAGCTTCTCGTCCTCGGCCTTGGTGGACCCGTCGTCGCGGCGCGCGAGGGCGTCGACGTCCTTGCGGACCGCCGCCGTGGACTCGTCGAGCTCGGCGTTCCTCTCGCTGCGCTGCTGGATCAGATCGGACAGCTTCAGCAGCGAGTCGTCGGTGCGGAGGTTGGTGCCCTTGGCCGTGTTGAAACTGGTGACGAAGATCAGCCCGGCGAGCGCGAAAACGGCAGCCGTCAGCAGCCGGACCGGCCGCCATGCGAAGCGGCGGACCGGCCCGTGGGGGGAGTCGGCGGAATTGCTCAACGTACCCTTACTCCTACGGTGGCCGCGGAAGCACTACGCTAACGGACGCCCGGGGGAGGCCGTGATCCCCCTCGCTCCCAACCCGACGCCAGCCATAGTTCACCTGCGCGGTCACGCAGCGCATCGACAGGAGAGTCCCTCGTGCCGAAGTCACGTATCCGCAAGAAGGCCGACTTCACGCCGCCCCCGGCCGCGAAGCAGGCGACCAACATCAAGCTGTCGAGCAGCAACTGGGTCGCGCCGGTGATGCTGGCGCTGTTCCTCATCGGGCTGGCCTGGATCGTCGTCTTCTACGTCACCGACGGCCGGCTGCCCATCGAGGCCCTCGGCAACTGGAACATCGTCGTCGGCTTCGGCTTCATCGCCGGCGGCTTCGCCGTGTCGACGCAGTGGAAGTAACCGCGCAGTAGCGGTTGTCAAGCTCTGCCCCGAGTTTATCCACAGCGTTGTCCACAGCGGTGGGTAAAGGTCTGACGATCTGTGGATAACTCAGAGAGCATTGACGCCGGTGTGACTATGGCGGCCGTTCCAGCGACATCCGCCCTCACGACTCGCCCCTTGTCCCGACTGGGAAGACCCAGCTCAGGGACAAGGGGCACAGTTGTTCTCCACGGGATGCACAAGATCCGGCACACGCTGTGGACAACTTTGGGGAAAGCTCGCGCTCACGTGAGCGACTGGGTCCTCAGGACGACGGTCACGATGATCGCCAGCAGAACGAGGGCACACGTGCCGAGCTGCACGAGGGTCCGTCGCTCACGTGGGGCGTGCACCATGCCGAAGGCGATGACGGTACCGGCGACCAGGCCGCCGACATGCGCCTCCCAGGCGATGCCGCTCCAGGTGAAGGTGAAGAGCAGGTTCAGCGCGAGGAGTGCGATCACCGGTCGCATGTCGTAGTTCAGGCGGCGCATCAGCACGACGGTGGCGCCGAGCAGGCCGAAGATCGCTCCGGAAGCGCCCAGCGAGGGCTGGTTCGGAGCGGCGAGCAGATAGGTGAAGGCGCTGCCCGCCAGCCCGGAGAGCAGATACAGGGCCAGATAGCGGAGCCGGCCGAGCGCGGCCTCCAGCGGCCCGCCGAGCCACCACAGACCCAGCATGTTGAAGGCGATGTGCCAGATCGCCTGGTGCAGGAACATCGCCGTGACCAGGCGGTACCACTCGCCGTCGGCGACGCCGACCACCTGGGCCAGCTGGGGATTGAACGCCAGTCCGATCAGGTCGAGCTGGTCGACGAGGGCGCTCGTGGAGACGACGGCGAGGAAGGCCGCGATGTTGATCCCGAGCAGGATCTTGGTGACGAGGCGGGGGTCACCGGAGGCGACCGTGGCTCCTGAGATCGTGCGGGGCCGGTTCGCGGTCGGGGCGTGTCCCGTGCCGGAGCCGTTGCGCACGCACTCGGGGCACTGGAAGCCGACCGAGGCGCTGACCATGCACTCCGGGCAGATCGGCCGCTCGCAGCGGGTGCAGCTGATGGCGGTCTCGCGTCCCGGGTGGCGGTAGCAGCTGGGCGGTCCCGGCGCGTCCTGGGACGGGCCCGGGCTTCCTGGCGCCTGATCCATGAGGTCCCCTCGTCTCCTGACAGTGCTTCGCCCCGCTCGTCTTACGGACGGGCGGGGCGGAAAGGTTCCCGTGCGGGAACGCCTCGCACGGTCGGTCCGTGCGAGGTCGGCTCGCGAGGTCAGCTCTCGCGGGTCTCGATCACGACGGACTCGATCACGACGTCGTTGACCGGGCGGTCGGTGCGCGGGTTGGTGCGGGTGGTCGCGATGGCGTCCACGACCTTCTTGCTGGCGTCGTCGGCGACCTCGCCGAAGATGGTGTGCTTGCGGGTCAGCCAGGCGGTCGGCGCCAAGGTGATGAAGAACTGCGAGCCGTTGGTGCCCGGGCCGGCGTTGGCCATGGCCAGCAGGTACGGCCTGTCGAAGGCGAGGTCGGGGTGGAACTCGTCGGCGAACTCGTACCCCGGGCCGCCCGTGCCGTTGCCGAGCGGGTCACCGCCCTGGATCATGAAGCCGCCGATAACGCGGTGGAAGGCCGTGCCGTCGTACAGCTTGTCCGTGGACTTCTTGCCGGTCGCCGGGTGCGTCCACTCGCGCTCACCGGTGGCGAGTTCGGTGAAGTTCTTGACCGTCTTGGGCGCGTGGTTCGGCAGGAGCCGGATGTTGATGTCGCCTTGGCTGGTCTTGAGGGTGGCGTAAAGCTGCTCGGCCACGGTGTGCCTTCCTTAAGTCTTCTCTGGCGTCTTCCGATCCTTGCACGGAAGTGCCGCCGGTACAGAAACCGTGACCCGGATGCCCGTCCCGCATGCCGAGCTCGCGCGTAACGGGCATGATTTCGAAATGGGTGGAAAGGCGAACTGTGCCTTGCATGGGAGAACAACATCCCGGACCCCCGCGAACGCCACCGAGGAGGAGGATCCCGTGACCCGCATGGACAGCGTGCGCGCCGCGACCGGTACGGCGAAGGAAAGCGTGCTGCACGCCGCGGAAGTGGTGGCGCCCTACGCCGACACGGCCAAGGACCAGGCCGCTCAGTACGCACACGAGGCTCGTGAGTACCTCGCGCCGAAGATGTCCAGGGCCGCGCACGAGGCCCGTCGTCAAGCTCGTGTTCAGTACAGGACTCGTGTGGCCCCGCATGTGCCGCCGAAGGTCGACGACGCAGCTCACCGGGCCGCCGTCATGACCCGGAGTGCCGCGCGTCAGGCGGCGGATTACACGAAGCCGCGGATCGACAGCGCCGTGGCGGTGGCCCAGCCCGTGGGGCAGGAGGCCGTGGCCCGATCTGCAGCTGCCCTGGCCGCGCTGGGCGGTCAGGTTACGGCGAAGGAGATTCGGAAGCTGGCCAGGAGGAACGAGCGGCGGGCCAAGTGCGGCCGGGCCGCCATGGGTGCGGCCGTCCTGGGTGTGCTGGCCGCCGGGCTCTTCGCCGCCTGGAAGTGGTGGGACAAGCAGGCCAACCCGGACTGGCTGGTCGAGCCGCCGGCTCCCACCGAGGTCTCGGATCCGGGCGCTCCGCTTGCGTCGGTCGACGGAAGCGGCCAGGGGGTGCTGGACCCGGAGGTTCAGGCGAAGCAGGCGGAGTCCGAGGATGACGCGAACCGGGAGGACCGTCGCTGACCGGGCGTCGTACGCGGGTGGCTGCGACCGTGGCTGGGCGCCGTGGGCAGCAGGTCACCGGGTGCCCTGCGCGGGAGACCACCGGGTGCCGCCGTACGCAGGACCTCACCGGATGCCGTGCGCGGGACACCACCGGGTGCCGTACGTGAGTGGCCACGGGAGTCCGTACGTGGGCGGCTGAGGCGGCCTGACCGGGCGGAGCAGCGGGTCCGGGTGTGGCGACCGAGGTGGGCGCAGCAACCTGGACGGGGCGACCGGGGCAGCGGGCGCCGGGAGCGACGAGGGCTTCCCGGCGCCTCATGCCGCCGCCGGAGCGAGCTTCGCGTCGGTCGTCGACCGGGAGTTCGCGTCGGTCGACGAGCCGGGGTCCTGCGCGTCGGCTTCGGATTCGGGCGCGGCGGGTCGATGGCGTACGGACGGTGAGGCGCCGTGGGCCTCTGCTCGGATGCGCTGCTTGATCGTCGGCGGCAGGGAGCGGTCCCGGGGTTGCCTGGGCCGGACCACTCTCACCTGCTTCCCGTTTTCGGTAGCCGCGGTGCGCGGCCGGTCCTGGGCGCTGGGCCTCTCCGGCTGCCGGCCGGCCGGCTGCGGCGCGGCCGATGCGGAGGGGGCGAAGCCCAGCGGGGCGAGCAGTGCGATGAGCAGGGAGATGAAGGCGGTCCACAACTTCTTGACCTTGACGGCGGCCATGACCCCTCGCTTTCGGGTAAGGGCGTTTTACATACCTTCCTCATGATGTGTACGCATCTCGGGAATCGTGGGATCTACGCCACGGGTCGACAGATCTTCGGATGAACACCACCCGTACGGCCCTGAGCGCTCTGGGCCTTCTCTTCGTCGAGGCGCCCGTCCGGGCCGTGGGCAGGAGCCCTGCCGGGGCCGTGAAGGCCTTGTGCCGCACGGGTTGTGCGCATCCGGTACCGGCGCAGGACCGGACGCGCAACTCAGGGCGGAGGCGGTCCTGTGGCCCGAATTTCGGCGAGCCGACCCGCCATCAGGGCGGCGATGCCGCAAGGCCGGTACGCAGCCGGCACGGACACTGCGGCACAGAAATGCCCCTCTGACCGACGATTCCGCAGGTCAAAGGGGCATTCATCCGGTGGAGCCTAGGGGAGTCGAACCCCTGACATCTGCCATGCAAAGACAGCGCTCTACCAACTGAGCTAAGGCCCCGGAACGCAGACCAGAGTACCCGGTCACCCCCGGGATCTCGCAAAAGGATTGGGACTCCCGGTATTCGACCACTCTCCGTAGGATGCTCGTCGGGTTCGCAGCAGCGAAGCCGACGCATGGGGAAGCGATGGGGAGACGCACATGGATGCAACACAGCAGGAGACCACCGCCAGAGCCAGAGAGCTCCAGCGCAGCTGGTACGGGGAGCCGCTGGGGGCGCTCTTCCGTCGGCTGATCGACGATCTGGGGCTGAACCAGGCCCGGCTCGCGGCGGTGCTCGGGCTGTCGGCTCCGATGCTCTCCCAGCTGATGAGCGGCCAGCGGGCCAAGATCGGCAACCCTGCCGTCGTCCAGCGCGTCCAGGCCCTGCAGGAGCTGGCCGGGCAGGTCGCCGACGGGAGCATCAGCGCTGCGGAGGCCACGGACCGGATGGACGAGATCAAGAAGTCGCAAGGCGGATCCGTGCTCACCGGCACCGGTCAGACCACGACCAGCTCGGGGGCGCCGACGGTGCGCCGGGTGGTCCGCGAGATCCAGTCGCTGCTGCGGTCGGTGGCCGCGGCCGGCGACATCATCGATGCGGCGGACACACTCGCCCCGACGCACCCCGAACTGGCAGAGTTCCTCAGGGTGTACGGCGCCGGGCGCACCGCGGAGGCGGTCGCCCACTACGAGTCGCACCAGAACTGAACGGGTCGGCAGGACGCCGGACGGGGCACGAGGCAGCAGGACGCCGGAACAGGGAACTGGGAGCGGGCGCAGCGCAATGGGTGAGGTCTTCGCGGGTCGGTACGAGCTGATCGACCCCATCGGTCGCGGTGGTGTCGGCGCGGTCTGGCGCGCCTGGGACCACCGGCGGCGGCGCTATGTGGCCGCCAAGGTCCTTCAGCAGAGCGATGCGCACACGCTGCTGCGCTTCGTCCGCGAGCAGGCGCTGCGCATCGATCACCCTCATGTCCTCGCCCCGGCCAGCTGGGCCGCGGACGACGACAAGGTCCTGTTCACCATGGATCTGGTGAGTGGCGGGTCGCTGGCGCACGTCATCGGCGACTACGGCCCGCTGCCGCCGCGCTTCGTCTGCACCCTGCTCGACCAGCTGCTGTCCGGACTCGCCGCGGTGCACGCGGAGGGGGTCGTGCACCGCGACATCAAGCCGGCCAACATCCTGCTGGAGGCCACCGGGACAGGGCGGCCGCATCTGCGGCTGTCCGACTTCGGTATCTCGATGCGCAAGGGCGAGCCGCGGCTGACCGAGACGAACTATGTCGTGGGGACGCCGGGTTACTTCGCGCCCGAGCAGATGATGGGCGCGGAGCCGGACTTCCCGGCCGACCTCTTCGCGGTCGGGCTGGTCGCGCTCTATCTGCTCCAGGGTCAGAAACCCGACTCCCACGCCCTGGTGGAGTACTTTGCCGCGCACGGCACCCCCGGCGCCCCGCAGGGCATCCCGGAGCCGCTGTGGCAGGTCATCGCGGGCCTGCTGCAGCCCGATCCGCAGGCCAGGTTCCGTACGGCCACGGGCGCGCGCAAGGCGCTGACCTCCGCCGTCGAACTGCTCCCCGAGCCCGGCTTCGACGACGAGCCGGTCGAGGTCTTCGACCAGCTCGGCCCGTTGCCGCCCGGCTTCGGGCCCGACGGCCCGGTGCCCTCCGCTCCCGCGGCCTCGGCCGCGCCGGCCGCCCCACTGGCGGACCCGCGGACCCAGGGCGCGCACGTGCCGCCCGTACAGCCCGATCCGTACACCCAGCACACCGGACAGGACGCCGGCCGGCAGCCCGGGCAACAGGCAGGACCACAGCCCGGACAGCCGACCGGACACGATCAGCCGGCGGCGGGGCCGTCCATGGCCTTCGCCTCGGAGACCGGGTCCTTCCATCTCGCCCCGCCACCGGAGCAGTCCCCGACTCAGCCCCCCGTCCCCGCGCACGCGGCCTCCCCCCATCACGCCGCCGCACCGGACTTCTTCCAGGCCCAGACGGCTGCTGTTCCGTACGAATCGGCTCCTACTCGTCAATACACCGCTCACGGCCCGCAGGTTCCCGTCCAGGCGCCGCCGGTCGCCCACGCGCCCGTCCCCTTCGCTCCCCAAAAGCGGCCGGGACCGCCCCCGAAGGTGGCGATCCCGGTGCTGCTCGTGGCTCTGGTGTGCTTCGCGGTCGGCATCTGGGCGCTCACCCAGGCCTGACCGCACCGGTCACCAGGTGGCCGGCGGTCCGTACTGGGACTGCGGCTGCGCCTGCGAATGCGCGATCCCGTCGGCCGGTACCTGCGGCGGCGCCCCGGCCATGCGCCGCCGCGCGAGCAGCGTCCAGGCCCCCAGCCCGAGCACGAGCACGGTCCCCGCACCGATGCCTGCGGCGCCGACGAGCTTCATCGTGCTGCTCTTCTCCGCCTTCTCGCCCTCCGAGACACCGAAGTCGCCGAGCGGTCCCGCGTACGCGGGCGCGGCCTTCGCGTCGCCCTCGATGTTGACCCGCAGGGTCACGCCGAGGGGATCCTCTCCGTACTTCTCTCCCAGCTCGGGGTTCAGGCTGACGGCGAGGTAGTACGAGCCGGCGAACCGCATACCGTTGACCTTGGCGCTGCTGTCGTAGCGGTTCTCGTACGCCACCTGCGGGAGCGGGTCCAGCGCGGCCTGCTTCTGTTTGCCGTCGTACGACGTGCTGCCGGCGGCGACGAAGCCGCGCACCGGGTTGTACAGCTGCATGGTCAGCGCGTTGCCCACGTAGTCGTCGCCGGATCCGCTGCCGATGGCCGCGGTGGCGAAGATCTGCTGCCCCCAGTCGACCGGCACCCGGTAGAAGTAGGTGCGGCCGGCCTTCATCCGGCTGGTCCACTCGCCCTCGGAGATCTCGGCGGCGTCGTTGAAGCTCGTGCCGCCGGCCCTCTCCTCCGAGCCGCCACCGGGCAGACCGGGCGAGGCGGAGGGCCACGCGCTGGGTGCCCCGGTCGGCCCGCCGCCCCTCAGCGCGGGCTCGGTGACATGGCGGATCTCCAGCTCCCAGTCCTCGGGGGTGGAGGTGACCGAGCCGATGCGCTCGACCAGCACGTTGTACGCGCCGGCCTCCTGGCAGCTCGAGCTGTCCTTCTCGATCGTGCGATGCGCGTAGGCGGCGAAGGGCCTGGCGAACGCGGCCGATCCGGCCACGGCGTCGTCGCTGTTGCAGGTGCGTCCCTGGCTGTCCTGCAGGCTGACCTTGATGCCGTCGCCGTAGGCGAACTTCGTCCCCAGACGGGGGACGGCGACCACCGACACATACGCGTTCTTCTCGGCGTCCAGGTTCACCCGGTAGTTGAGCTTCCCGTCCGGGCCGATCGAGGAACGGTATGTCGTGCCGTTCGTCAGCGCCTTGGCGTTCGCCGTGCTGTCCGCGCCCTCGATCGGCTGAGCGTCGGTGTCAAAGGCGTACGGGTGGGGCTCACCGGCCGCCCAGGCCGTCCCGCCCGGCAGCGCGGCCACCGCGCACATCGCCGCCACCCCGGCCAGCGTCACCCGGCCCCTGCTGCGGTGCCTCATCTCGCACTTCCCCTTGTCGTGTCCGTGCCCGTGGCCGCCCTGTGCCGCGTCGCCCGTGCACGTACGAGGACGAGCCCCGCGATCAGGACGACCGCACCGCCCGCCGCCGCGGCGGTCGCAGTGCCGGTCCATCCTGCCCCGCCGGTCCCACCGCTGTCTGCGCGCGTGGCCGAATCGCGGCCCTTGTCCGCCTTGTTCGCCCGCAGCGGGGCATCGTGCTGCGGCCCGGCCTTCTCGTCACCCAGCACGGCCACCCGCAGCACCACGCCGATCTGCGGGTTCTCCGCGATTGCGGCGGCCTGGGCGCCGAGCGTGACGGCGATGTAGAAGTCGCCCTTGTCGTGCACGGGGATGACGTTGGGGTGCGTCTCGTGGCGGTTGGTCCAGGAGACCGGGACCGTGCCCATCTTCAGCGCGGCGGGACGCCCGTTGTAGACCGTCTGGGGGACGAACTCGGCGGTGCCGCCGCCCACGGGCGCCCGCGCCGGCGTGTAGACCTCGGTGGCCCCGTACGACAGGGTCGAGGAGAAACCCCGTTCCAGGGTCGGCTCGTTGGCGAACTCGACGTCGTAGCGCAGCTGCTGTTCCCAGCCGACGGGCACCTTGTACCAGAGGGTCTGCGCGGGCAGCACGCGGTCGCGCCACACACCCTGGCCGAGCTCCCTGGCGTCGTTGAACCCGGTGCCGCCGGCCACGTCCTTCGGGTCACCGAGCGGCAGGGCCGCCTCCTTGCCGCCCTTTCCGTACTCGGGCTGCGACTCTGCGGGCCTGACGCCCTTGGCGAGGGGCTTCTCGACGCCGTATGTCAGCTCAAGCGGCCAGCGTGCGGCGTCCGAGCCCTTCTTGCTCTCACGCTCGACGACGAACCAGTAGCGCGCCTCCTTGTCACAGCTCCCGAAGCCCTTCTCGCTCGGCACGCGGGCGACGGCCGACGTCAGTGTCGTCGCGCCCTCCTTCTGGAAGAAGTGCTCGGTGCTGGACTCGCAGGAACCGCCGGATGTGTCAGTGCCGTACGCGATCCTGGTGCGCAGCGCGTCGAAGCTGTCGACCGCCGCCCCGGGCTGCGGCACCGCCGTCGCGGAGAAGTTCACCGTGGAGGCGTCGTCGAGATCGACGGCGTAATGCCGTTTCTCCCCTGGCCCGATGGTGTCCAGGTACTGCCCGGGCGCGAGCGAGGGCGCCCCGCTGCGCTCCGGCGTGCCCTCGACCCGCTCACCACGGAAGCGGTAGCCGTCCGCCGACAGCTGGGCGGAACGCTGGAGCTGGCGCGCCAGCGCCTCGGCGTCGGGCGCGTCGTAGTAACGCCCGTTGCCGGCCTCGGCGATGCACTCCAGCTGCTTGCGGGCCGCTCCGCGGACCTGGAAGCCGACGGTGTCGATGCGCAGCCCGATGCCGTCCTTCACGAGCTGCTCGGCGACCTCGCAGGGCTGCGGCGTACCGCAGTTGTCGTCGCCGTCGGAGATCAGCAGGATCGTGCGCGTGCCGATCGCCCCGCCGGGGGGCTTCGGGAGGTCCTGGGCGGCTTTCCGGAGCGAGAGTCCGATGGGAGTGTCCCCCCTGGGCTGCACGGACGCCACGGCCTGTTTCACGGCCGCCCGGTCGAGTGCCCGCACGGGCCGGACGAGGCGCGTGTCGGTGCAGCCCTTCGGCTGGTCCGCGCCGTAGACCCGCAGGCCGGTCGGGTGGCCGTCCGGGAGCGCGTCCACGACGGTGCCGACAGCCTGTCGTGCGGCATCCATGCGCGTGCGTCCCGTGCCGTCGTCGTCGGCCATCGAGCCGGAGGAGTCGAGCACCATGACCAGGCTGCTCGTCCCGTCCACACGCGGCGCGGCCGCCGTGCCCGCGGCCGCCGCGCCGCCCTCCGCCGCCACGGCCGGCAGCGGTCCTGCTGTCAGTGCGAGCACCGCCCCGCCGATGATGAGCGCCGCCGTCGCGCGGCGCCGCAGTCGTGCTGTCACCCGTTGCCCCCTCGTACGAGTCCGCGACTTTGCCCACGCAACCTATTGATTTGCGTAAGCGAACTCAAGGGTCTCGGTGTCACGGTCCCGCAACAGGCAGCGACCACCGCAGCACGCGCAAGCAGCCCACGACCCGGGAGGAGGCCGGCGCGCGCAAGCAGCACTGAGCCCCGGCCGCTCGGCGGCCGGGGCTCAGTCACTCAGACGTGTTGGCGTCTCACACACCCGAACCTGCGGGCACGGAGTCGGTCGCCTCCGTCCACAGATCCTGCTCGGCGCGATCCGCCTGGATCTGGCGGTACACGAGGAGCCCGCCGATGGCGGCCAGTGCGACCAGGAGAAGCTTCTTCACCGCGCGACCTCGTCTTTCCTTGACGTATGAGGACTTCTGGCGCCCGACTATACACACCGATCGATACCGTTCGGTGACCTGAGCCCGGGCCGGCTCACGCCCTGGAAAGGTCCAACTCCCGCCGTCGTCACACGAAATCGGCCCGGACGGAGAGTCTCCGTCCGGGCCGATCGACACTGTGGGCCAACAGGATGTGAACCAGTGGCGTCATCCTTGTCAGGTCGGTCACACGGCCCTGATATACGGGGGGACACAGCCGGGGCCTACTTGACGGCGACCGCCGAAAGGTCGCCCGGGGACGCCCCGATTCGCCGCTGTTGGTGTCAACTGGCTGATGCCACCCTCGGTACGGCCTGCGTCACCCTCAGTCCGTCGTCGGCCTGTCCGTGAACGCCGCCGACCTGGGCGATGCGTCCCACCGAGCCTCATCGTCCTGGGCGCGGGCCTGCCCCTCGGTGGTGGCCGGCCCGAGGGCCTTGGCGCGGCTCAGGGCGTTTTTGTGGCGGACCGCTTCGCGCTTCTGCTCCTGATGGTGCCGGTGCTGCTCCGCCCGGGCTTGGCGGGCGCGCTCTTCCGCCTTCTCGCGGCACCCTCGGTGCCTGCCACCGCCTGCGATGGCGCCGCTGTCCGGGTCGGTGCGGTCGGCCACTTGAACTCGATCTCCAACTCGATCTCCCCGTTACCGACCTCGATCTCCATCTCGCTGCGAAGGTCGTCGGGGATCCGCAGGCTCAGGCTCCCGGGGCCGAGTTCCGGTTCGGCATCCCCACCTTGCCTCAGCGCGGCCGCGAGCGCCGTGAGCTGATCGGCCGCCTCAAGGCGTGACAGCAAGCGCTTCTGCTCAAACTTGAGGTCCTTCATGGCTGTCTCCGAGGGCGATCCCTGGTCCGCACGCGAGGCCATCGAGTCTCTGCGGGCGGCTCGGGCTTACAGACTCTACGCGGCCTGCATCCTGGTCCTGGTCCTGATCCTGGTCCTGGTCCTGGTGCTCCGGCGGAGCGCAGTCCTCGGCCTCCGCCGACAGGACGTCGACTTCGAGCGCCGGCAAGTTCACCCCGGTCATGCAGGCGCAGCGCGAGAACAGCGCCCTGTCGATCCTCCGGCACAGCCGGATCAGCATGACCATGGACATCTCCACACACGTTGTGGATGACGATCAGCGCGAGGCTGCGGCCATGCTCGCCGGCCTTCGCGAAGATCCACCCATCGCCTGATGTCGGCCGGAAATGTCAAAGACCCCCAACCATGATCGGTTGGGGGTCTTGGAGCTGGTGGGGCTAACAGGATTTGAACCTGTGGCCTCATCCTTATCAGGGATGCGCTCTAACCAACTGAGCTATAGCCCCGCCGCGCTGCGCGCTGACTCCTGAAGGTTAGCGCACGTCGGGGGCAGTCCCAAAATCGGTTCCTCACCCCCCAGGGCTTCGTCTACTCGTCCTCGGCGAGCGTCAGCTCGACGCCGCCCACGAACCCGGCGGAGATGTTGTAGATGAAAGCGCCGAGCGTCGCCAGCGCCGTGACCAGCACCACATCGATGACGGCGATCACCGAGCTGAAGATCAGCACGCGTGGCAGCGACAGGAACGACTGCAGATCGAAACCGTTGCTCTCGTTCGACCCGGTGGCCTCGCTGATCGTGCCGCCGACCGTCGAGAAGACGCCCATGGCGTCCATGACCATCCACAGCACGGCGGACGCGACGATCGTGCAGATGCCCAGCGCGATGGAGAGCAGGAAGCTCACCTTCATCACCGACCACGGGTCGGCCTTGGCCACCCGCAGCCTCGCCTTGCGGGTCCGCGGCTGGGTGGTCGCGCCGGTGCGCGGCCGGCGGACGGCGGCGGCCGCAGACCCTCCGGCCTGCCCCGGCTGCCCCGGCGGACCGGCGTGCTGCTGGCCCCCCTGCGTACCCGGGCCACCATGGGGCGAGGGGTACGCCTGGGGCGGGTGGTACGGCTGCGTTCCCTGCTGCACCGGCTGCTCCCCGCCGTAGGTCTCGTACGGGGGCTGCGGCCCCCGGGTGTCCGTCACCGTAACCCCCTGGGAGTCCGTGGCGGAGCCAGGGGTGCCGTTCGGTCCAGCAGTTGCTCCGCCGGCGGCCGATCCGGCACCCGTGGCTCCACTCACGCTCTACTCCTCGTGCTACTCGGCCGAGGGCTCCGTGCCCTCGCCGGTCCGACCAGTCTCGACGGCGGTCTCGGCAGCCTCGACCGACTCGTCGACCGCGACACCGTCCTCGGCGCCCGCCACCCCGTCGACCTCCTCGGCCTCGCGACCGGCCTCGGCGTTGCGGGCGATACCGACCACGGCATCGCGCTTGCCCAAGTTGATCAGTTGGACGCCCATGGTGTCACGGCCCGTCTCCCTGACTTCATTGACTCGCGTACGAATCACACCACCGGACAACGTGATGGCGAGGATCTCGTCGCTCTCCTCGACCACCAGCGCGCCCACGAGCGAACCGCGGTCCTCCACGATCTTGGCGGCCTTGATTCCGAGGCCACCGCGGCCCTGGACGCGGTACTCGTCGACAGCGGTCCGCTTCGCGTACCCGCCGTCGGTGGCAGTGAACACGAAAGTACCGGGCCTGACCACATTCATCGAGAGCAGCTCGTCGCCCTCACGGAAACTCATGCCCTTGACGCCGGACGTCGCACGGCCCATGGGCCGCAGGGCTTCGTCCGTCGCGGTGAACCGGATCGATTGCGCCTTCTTGCTGATGAGCAGCAGATCGTCCTCCGCGGACACCAGCTCGGCGCCGATCAGCTCGTCGTCGCCGCCGGCCTCCGTCTCCCGGAGATTGATCGCGATGACGCCGCCCGAGCGCGGGGAGTCGTAGTCCTTCAGCGGGGTCTTCTTGACCAGCCCGGCCTTGGTGGCGAGGACCAGATAGGGCGCGGCCTCGTAGTCGCGGATCGCGAGGATCTCGGCGATCTGCTCGTCCGGCTGGAAGGCCAGCAGGTTGGCGACGTGCTGGCCACGGGCGTCCCGGCCGGCGTCGGGAAGCTCGTACGCCTTGGCCCGGTAGACCCGGCCCTTGTTGGTGAAGAACAGCAGCCAGTGGTGCGTCGTCGAGACGAAGAAGTGGTCGACGATGTCGTCTTCCTTCAGCTTCGTGCCGCGCACGCCCTTGCCGCCGCGCTTCTGCGAGCGGTAGTCGTCCGTCTTCGTACGCTTCACATAGCCGCCGCGCGTGATGGTGACGACGATGTCCTCCTCGGCGATCAGGTCCTCGATGGACATGTCACCGTCGAAGGGGATCAGCTTGGAGCGCCGGTCGTCGCCGAACTTCTCGACGAGGACGGACAGCTCCTCGCTGACGATGCCGCGCTGCTTCTCGGGCGAGGCGAGGATCTGGTTGTACTCGCTGATCTTCGCCTGCAGCTCGTCGTGCTCCTGCACGATCTTCTGGCGCTCCAGGGCGGCCAGCCGGCGCAGCTGCATCTCCAGGATCGCGTTCGCCTGGATCTCGTCGATCTCGAGCAGGCCCATCAGGCCCTCACGCGCGACCTCGACCGTGTCACTGCGCCGGATCAGCGCGATGACCTCGTCGATCGCGTCGAGTGCCTTGAGCAGACCGCGCAGGATGTGGGCGCGCTCCTCGGCCTTGCGCAGCCGGAACTTCGTCCTGCGGACGATGACCTCGATCTGGTGCGTCACCCAGTGGCGGATGAAGGCGTCGAGGGAGAGCGTGCGCGGCACACCGTCGACCAGCGCCAGCATGTTGGCGCCGAAGTTCGTCTGCAGGTCGGTGTGCTTGTACAGGTTGTTGAGGACGACCTTGGCGACGGCGTCGCGCTTGAGCACGATGACGAGGCGCTGGCCGGTGCGGGAGGAGGTCTCGTCACGGACGTCGGCGATGCCGCCGACCTTGCCGTCCTTGACGAGGTCGGCGATCTTCTGCGCGAGGTTGTCCGGGTTGACCTGGTACGGAAGCTCGGTCACGACCAGGCACTGGCGGTTCTGGATCTCCTCGACCTCGACGACCGCGCGCATCGTGATGGAGCCTCGGCCGGTGCGGTACGCCTCCTCGATGCCCTTGCGGCCCACGACCAGCGCACCGGTCGGGAAGTCCGGGCCCTTGATCCGCTCGATCAGCGCGTCGAGGAGCTCCTCGTGGCTGGCGTCCGGGTGCTCCAGCGCCCACTGGGCACCGGACGCGACCTCGCGCAGATTGTGCGGCGGAATGTTGGTGGCCATACCGACGGCGATACCGGCACTGCCGTTGACCAGCAGGTTCGGGAAGCGGGCCGGCAGGACCGTCGGCTCCTGGTTACGGCCGTCGTAGTTGTCCTGGAAGTCGACGGTCTCCTCGTCGATGTCCCGGAGCATCTCCATGGACAGCGGCATCATCTTGCACTCGGTGTACCGCATGGCGGCGGCCGGGTCGTTGCCCGGGGAACCGAAGTTGCCGTTGGAGTCGACCAGCGGCATCCGCATCGACCACGGCTGCGCGAGGCGGACCAGCGCGTCGTAGATGGAGGAGTCGCCGTGCGGGTGGTACGTACCCATGACGTCACCGACGACGCGGGCGCACTTGTAGAAGCCCTTCTCGGGCCGGTAGCCGCCGTCGTACATCGCGTACAGGACGCGGCGGTGGACGGGCTTGAGGCCGTCCCGTACGTCGGGCAGCGCGCGGGACACGATGACGGACATCGCGTAGTCGAGGTACGAGCGCTGCATCTCGGTCTCGAGCCCGACGGGCTCGATCCGCAGCTGCTGGTCTTCCTCTTCGGTTCCCGTGGTGGAGGTCGAGGGAGTGTTCTCGTCGGCCATTGCTGGTCTTCAGTCCTTTCGTGCGGTCAGCTGAGACCGACTCAGATGTCGAGGAAGCGGACGTCCTTGGCGTTGCGCTGGATGAACGAGCGTCGCGCCTCGACGTCCTCGCCCATCAGCACCGAGAACAGGTCGTCGGCCTGCGCGGCGTCGTCCAGGGTGACCTGGCCGAGGACGCGGTGCTCGATGTCCATGGTGGTGATGCGCAGCTCCTCGGCGTTCATCTCGCCGAGACCCTTGAAGCGCTGGATCGAGTCTTCCCTGATCCGCTTGCCCTGCTGCTTGCCCAGCTCGACGAGTGCGTCGCGCTCACGGTCCGAGTACGCGTACTCGAAGTCGTCCCGACCCCACTTGATCTTGTAGAGCGGCGGGCGGGACAGGAAGACGTGCCCTGCCTCCACCAGCGGCCGCATGAAGCGGAAGAGGAACGTCAGCAGCAGCGTGTTGATGTGCTGGCCGTCGACATCGGCGTCCGCCATCAGGATGATCTTGTGATAGCGGAGCTTGGTGATGTCGAAGTCCTCGTGGACTCCGGTGCCGAAGGCCGAGATCAGCGCCTGGACCTCGGTGTTCTGCAGGATCTTGTCGATCCGCGCCTTCTCGACGTTCAGGATCTTGCCTCGGATCGGCAGGATCGCCTGGTACATCGGGTTCCGGCCGGACTTGGCGGAGCCGCCGGCGGAGTCACCCTCGACGATGAAGATCTCGCACTTGGTGGGGTCGTTCGACTGGCAGTCGCTGAGCTTGCCCGGCAGAGAAGCGCTCTCCAGCAGGCCCTTGCGGCGGGTCAGGTCGCGTGCCTTGCGGGCCGCGACCCGGGCGGTGGCCGCCTGGATCGACTTGCGGACGATGTCCGCGGCCTCGTTGGGGTTGCGGTCGAACCAGTCGGAGAGGTGCTCGTGCACGACCTTCTGCACGAAGGTCTTCGCCTCCGTGTTGCCCAGCTTGGTCTTGGTCTGGCCCTCGAACTGCGGCTCGCCGAGCTTGACGGAGATGATGGCCGTCAGACCCTCGCGGATGTCCTCACCGGTGAGGTTGTCGTCCTTCTCGCGCAGCAGCTTCTTGTCGCGCGCGTACCGGTTGACCAGTCCCGTCAGCGCGGCGCGGAAGCCCTCCTCGTGCGTACCGCCCTCGTGCGTGTGGATCGTGTTCGCGAAGGAGTACACACCCTCGGTGTACTGGGAGTTCCACTGCATCGCGATCTCGACCGAGAGCATCCGCTCCTTGTCCTCGGCCTCCACGTCGATCACGGTCGGATGGATCAGCTCGCCCTTGCGGGAGTTGAGGTACTTCACGAAGTCGACGATGCCGCCCTCGTAGTGGTACGTCACCGTCCTCGCCGGCTGCTCCTCCGCCGCCTCGGCGTCGGGGTCGTCGGCGTTCATCGTCGCCTTGGCCGACTCGCGCTCGTCCGTGAGCGTCAGGGTCAGGCCCTTGTTGAGGAAGGCCATCTCCTGGAAGCGGCGCGCGAGCGTCTCGAAGGAGTACTCGGTGGTCTCGAAGACGTCCGGGTCGGCCCAGAAGGTCACCGTCGTGCCGGAGTCCTCGACCCGCTCGTGCTGGGCGAGCGGGGCGGTGGGCACGCCGAGCTTGTAGTCCTGCGTCCAGCGGTACCCATCGCGCTTGATGTCCACGGAGACCTTGGTGGACAGCGCGTTGACGACGGACACACCCACGCCGTGCAGACCACCGGAGACGGCGTAGCCGCCGCCGCCGAACTTGCCGCCCGCGTGCAGCACGGTGAGGACGACCTCGACGGCCGGCTTCTTCTCCACCGGGTGGATGTCCACCGGGATGCCGCGGCCGTTGTCGACGACGCGTACACCGCCGTCGGCCAGGATCGTGACGTCGATCGTGTCCGCGTGGCCGGCCAGCGCCTCGTCGACGGAGTTGTCGACGACCTCTTGCACAAGGTGGTGCAGACCGCGCTCACCGGTCGAGCCGATGTACATGCCAGGCCGCTTGCGGACCGCGTCCAAACCCTCGAGGACGGTGATCGCGCTGGCGTCGTACGACGAGGTGGTCTCGCCGTTCCCGTCGGCAGCAGTGGAAGGAATGTTCTCGTTGGGGTTGCCGGAATCGGCCACGAAGCGCCCTTTCTGGCACAGCACGAGCCGTTCTCCGCGAACGCGGGAGCGGCTGCGTCGTTCGGCATTAATCGACGTGTCCCGTCCATCGGGCGGGATTCTCTGCCAGTCTACCGGTACCGCCGACACGAATGGGGGTTTGCCGGTGCCTGAGTCCGCATGTGCCGCCCTGAACGGGCGCCGACCGACTCCCCATATTCGGGAAGGGGCTCCAAGAGGCTCACGCGGGCATTGAGCGCTTCGGCCTGTCAACCTCCGGCTACGGTGAGGGACGCCTCATGAGCCACGTCCGTTCCGGGGAGCTCAACGGGCGAGCCCGGGGTGGGGCACGGGCCCCGCCAAGCGCCGCGCTGGTGCGGCGTCGACCGGGCTCGGCCTGCGTCGACGCAGCGAAACGGGCTCGGGGCCGGGGGCCCGGACCGGTCCGTGCCCGCCCAGCCATCCGTACCGGCCCGGCGCGGCCGGCCCAGGGCCGGAGTCGGCCGGATTCCTCGCCGCGGAGCCGGTGCGAGCAGGGGCCCGGGCCGGACCCCCGCTTCGGGGAGGGCCGGGTAGGGCAAAAAATCAGCCGTATGTGTCGCCGGGGCCCGTGCTCCCCGGGGCACGCAGCGCCCCGTACCGGCGCGCGGGGCCGCCGGGGCCGAGAACCTTGATCAGCCGGACCGTCCCCTGCCCCAGATCCTCGTTCAGCCGGGCCACCAGCCGCGGCGCCAGCAGCCGCAGCTGCGTCGCCCACGCCGTCGAGTCGCACTGGACCGTCAGCGCCCGCTCGTCCGGGTCCTCGTCGTACCGCAGCGGCACACAGTGCTTCGCCAGGTCCTCGCCCACGATCTGCGGCCATCGCCCCATCACGCCGCCCACAGCCGCAGGCGTCTCCCAGCCCCGCTCGGTGATCAGCCGATTGATCGCCGCGCCGAGCGGCAGCGGATCCCGGCCGTCCGCACGCGCCCCGGAGCGCAGTCCGCCACCCCGCCTGGCCTGCCGCTTCTCCTGCGCGGCCGCGCACCGCGCCCGGGCCTGCTCCTTGGCCGCGCGCAGCGCGACCCGGGCCAGGTCCACCCCGGACGGCTCAGGAACGCCGACCGCCTCGTTCTCGCTCATACGCGCTCCACCGCCCCGTCCGCGACGGCGTACCGAGCACCCGCCAGCACCCCCGGAACATCGTCGTCCACAGCCGCCGTCACCAGCACCTGCTCACCCGGAGCCACCAGTTCCGCAAGCCGCTCGCGCCGCCGGGCGTCCAGCTCGGCGAAGACGTCGTCGAGGACGAGCACCGGCTCGTTGCCCTCGGCCCTGAGCAGGTCGTACGAGGCGAGCCGCAGGGCCAGCGCGTACGACCAGGACTCACCGTGGCTCGCGTACCCCTTCGCCGGCATCTCGCCCAGCTTGAGCAGCAGCTCGTCGCGGTGCGGTCCGACGAGCGTGACGCCCCGCTCGATCTCCTGCTTGCGCACCTCCGCGAGCGCGGCGATCAGCTGCTCGTACAGCTCCTCACGGGTGTGCACGTCCCCGCCCGCCGACCCTCGGTACTCGAGCGCGATCGGCCCGCCCCCCGGCGCCAGCTGCTCGTACGCCTTGTCGGCGAGCGGCTGGAGCGTCGCGATCAGATCCAGCCGCCGCGCCAGCAGCTCCGCTCCCGCGCGCGCCAGATGCTGGTCCCACACGTCGAGCGTCGACAGATCCATCGACCGCCCGCCGTGCCGCCGCGCCATCGCCGCCGACTTCAGCAGCGTGTTGCGCTGCTTGAGTACGCGCTCGTAGTCCGACCGCACCCCGGCCATCCGCGGCGAACGCGCCGTGACCAGCTCGTCCAGGAAGCGCCGCCGCTCGCCCGGATCGCCCTTCACCAACGCCAGGTCCTCGGGCGCGAACATCACGGTGCGTACGATCCCGAGCACATCCCGCGGCCTGACCTGCGAGGACCGATTGATCCGAGCCCGGTTCGCCCGACCCGGATTGAGCTCCAGCTCGATCAGCTGGGACCGCTCGCCCTGGGTGACGGCCGCACGGATGACAGCCCGGTCCGCCCCCATCCGCACCAACGGCGCATCGGACGCGACCCGATGGCTGCCGAGGGTCGCGAGATAGCCGACGGCCTCGACCAGATTGGTCTTGCCCTGCCCGTTCGCCCCCATGAACGCGGTGACGCCCGGGTCGAGCGGGACCTCGACCCGGGCGTACGAGCGGAAGTCGGCCAGCGACAGATGCGTCACGTGCATATCGACGCCGACCTCCCCCGGCTTGCCTTTACTGCTTACTGCCTGCCGCCGGCTGCCCGTCGCCGGCGACGGGCCTTGCCGACAGCCTGTGGATTACTTCTTGCTCTCGACCGCGTGCCCGCCGAACTGGTTGCGCAGGGCGGCGATCATCTTCATCTGCGGGGAGTCGTCCTGGCGGGACGCGAACCGCGCGAACAGCGAAGCGGTGATCGCGGGCAGCGGTACCGCGTTGTCGATGGCGGCCTCCACGGTCCACCGGCCCTCGCCGGAGTCCTCCGCGTAGCCGCGCAGCTTGTCCAAGTGCTCGTCCTCGTCCAACGCGTTGACCGCAAGGTCGAGGAGCCAGGAGCGGATGACCGTCCCCTCCTGCCAGGAGCGGAAGACCTCACGGACATCGGTGACCGAGCTGACCTTCTCGAGCAGCTCCCAGCCCTCGGCATAGGCCTGCATCATGGCGTACTCGATGCCGTTGTGGACCATCTTCGCGAAGTGGCCGGCGCCGACCTTGCCCGCGTGCACCGAGCCGAACTCGCCCTCGGGCTTGAGCGCGTCGAAGATCGGCTGCACCTTGGCGACGTGCTCGGCGTCGCCGCCGTACATCAGCGCATAGCCGTTCTCCAGGCCCCACACTCCGCCAGACACACCGCAGTCGACGAAGCCGATGCCCTTGATGCCGAGCTCGACCGCGTGCCTCTCGTCGTCCGTCCAGCGGGAGTTGCCGCCGTCGACGACGATGTCACCGGGGGACAGGAGCGCGGCCAGCTCGTCGATGGTGGACTGCGTCGCGGCGCCCGCCGGCACCATCACCCACACGACACGGGGACCCTTGAGCTTGGCAACAAGCTCCTCGAGGCTGTGGACATCGGCGAGATCCGGGTTGCGGTCGTAACCGATGACGGTGTGGCCTGCGCGGCGGATGCGCTCGCGCATGTTGCCGCCCATCTTGCCGAGGCCGACGAGACCGAGCTCCATCAGAGATTCCTTTTGCGTCGTGTGCAGTTTCGTACCCGCGTCCGAGCCTACGCCCGGACGCGGGTGCACACCTGTGGGGTCAGCCGCTCAGGCGGCGCACGGCCTGGGCCGCTTTCAGCAGGTCAGCCGCTCAGCCGGACCGGCATGATCAGGTACTTGTACGCCACGTCCGCCTCGGCATCCATCGCCGGCTTGCCGCTGAGCAACGCGGGCTTGGTGGAGGTGGTGAAGGAGAGCTGGGCCACCGGCGAGTCGATGGCGCTCAGGCCGTCCAGCAGGAACGTCGGGTTGAAGGCGATCGAGATGTCGTCGCCCTCCAGTTGGGCGTCCACGCGCTCCACAGCCTGTGCATCGTCGCTGGAGCCGGCCTCCAGAATCAGCACGCCCTGTTCGAAGCTGAGCCGCACGGGAGTGTTCCGCTCGGCGACGAGGGCGACACGCTTGACGGCCTCGACGAACGGGGCGGTCTCGATCACCGCGACCGAGTTGAACTCGGTGGGGAAGAGCGTCCGGTACTTCGGCAGGTCGCCCTCCAGCAGCCGCGTGGTGGTGCGGCGGCCGGCGCCCTCGAAACCGATCAGCCCCTCGCCCGCGCCGGAGCCGGAGAGCGCCAGGGTGACGATGTCACCGCTGGTCAGCGCCTTGGCGGTGTCCAGGAGCGTCTTGGCGGGCACCAGGGCGACCGCAGAGGCGTCCGGGGACTCCGGCTTCCACAGGAACTCGCGGACCGCGAAGCGGTAGCGGTCGGTGGACGCCAGGGTGACCGTGTCGCCCTCGATCTCGATCCGGACGCCGGTGAGGACGGGCAGCGTGTCGTCACGGCCGGCGGCGATGGCGACCTGGGCGGCGGCGGTCGCGAACACCTCGCCAGGGACGGTGCCGGTCGCGGTCGGCATCTGCGGCAGCGCCGGGTACTCCTCCACAGGAAGGGTGTGGAGTGTGAAGCGCGAGGAGCCGCAGACGACCGTCGCCCGTACACCGTCTGTGGAAATCTCGACCGGCCGGTTGGGGAGGGCGCGGCAGATGTCGGCAAGGAGGCGGCCGGAGACGAGCACCGTCCCGTCCTCCTCGACCTCCGCCTCGACCGAGACCCTCGCCGAGACCTCGTAGTCGAAGCTGGAGAAGCTGAGAACGCCGTCCTCCGCCTTCAGAAGAAGGCCCGCGAGAACGGGCGCCGGCGGACGCGCCGGGAGGCTCCTGGCCACCCACGCCACCGCCTCCGCGAGTACATCGCGCTCCACCCGGATCTTCACCGGAACCGCCTCCTGCTGTTGCTCGCTCGCCCTGCCGGCCTTCGTCGTCGGCATGGGGTCCCCAGCCGGAGCCAGGGGCCGATTGCCGGAGACCAGTCTGACGCACGGCACCGACACTCGGTGCTGCTCGGGGTCAAGTCGAGACAAGAAGCAGCCAGAGCTCCGGCACCGAGTTGTGCACAGGGCCCTCTTCGAAGCGAATTCCCCGGTAACTCAGAGTGGGAGTAGTAGTAGGGCCTGTGGAAACCGTGGATAACGCCATCCACGCAGGTCAGGCCCGATTTTTTGTCCACCGGCCCTGTGGGTGCGAGCAGTGGACAACCTGGGCTCTCTGTGGACGCCCGAAAGTTCTGCACACCCGATGCACAGGCCACAGGGACTTCTCCCCAGTGCCGTCCCCAGCTTTACCCAGGTTCCCCACAGCCCAATCCAGCACCTTGGTGTGACGCCTTTCACTCGGTCCGGTGACATTCGGCGTTTCGTTGCCGAACAGTGGACAGCGGTGTGGAGAAGCTGTGGGCAACATGGCCTCGCCTGTGGGCCGGGTGGGGACAACGTGGATCGCGCCCTGTGGACGAGTTGTCCGTCCACAGTCTGTGGAGCCCGGTTGGCCACAAATCCACAACCGGCTGACCTGGCGTGATCAACTCCAGGCGACCGCCCCTGTGGACGCAATCTGGACAACTCGGGAGTCCCCAGGCTGTGGACGGAAGATCGTCGGCACTTCTGTGGAGAACGGACTACCGGCGGAACGTATTCGAACAGGACGATGGCGAGTCCATGGCGGCGCGGTGGCGCGGCGACGGCACGGAACGCCGAAGGGCGCCCCGGGATCCGTCCCGGGGCGCCCTTCGGCGTCGTCTGCACAGCTCGCTGTGCCGTCGTGTGGAAGTACGCGTCCCGACGTCGCCGGGCGCCTGGGGCGCCGGCCCGGAAGCGCGCGTCAGCCGTTCTTGATGCGGTTGGTGAGCTCGGTGACCTGGTTGTAGATCGAGCGTCGCTCGGCCATCAGCGCGCGGATCTTCCGGTCGGCGTGCATCACCGTCGTGTGGTCGCGGCCGCCGAACTGGGCACCGATCTTCGGCAGCGAGAGGTCAGTGAGCTCGCGGCAGAGGTACATCGCGATCTGGCGTGCGGTGACCAGCACCCGGCTGCGTGAGGACCCGCAGAGGTCCTCCACGGTCAGCCCGAAGTAGTCGGCGGTCGCCGCCATGATCGCGCTCGCGGTGATCTCCGGGGAGGCGTCCTCGCCACCGGGGATCAGGTCCTTGAGGACGATCTCGGTGAGTCCGAGGTCGACCGGCTGGCGGTTGAGGCTCGCGAAGGCCGTGACCCGGATCAGCGCGCCCTCCAGCTCGCGGATGTTGCGCGAGATCCGGGAGGCGATGAACTCCAGCACCTCCGGCGGGGCGTTGAGCTGCTCCTGCACCGCCTTCTTGCGGAGGATCGCGATCCGTGTCTCCAGCTCCGGCGGCTGCACGTCGGTGGTCAGACCCCACTCGAAGCGGTTGCGCAGCCGGTCCTCCAGCGTCATGAGCTGCTTGGGCGGCCGGTCCGAGGACAGCACGATCTGCTTGTTCGCGTTGTGGAGCGTGTTGAACGTGTGGAAGAACTCCTCCTGCGTCGACTCCTTGCTCGCGAGGAACTGGATGTCGTCGACGAGCAGGATGTCCACATCGCGGTAGCGCTTGCGGAACGCGTCGCCCTTGCCGTCGCGGATCGAGTTGATGAACTCGTTGGTGAACTCCTCGGAGCTCACGTACCGCACCCGGGTGCCCGGATAGAGGCTGCGTGCGTAGTGCCCGATGGCATGGAGCAGATGGGTCTTGCCGAGGCCCGACTCCCCATAGATGAAGAGGGGGTTGTACGCCTTCGCAGGAGCCTCCGCCACCGCGACGGCGGCCGCGTGCGCGAACCGGTTGGACGCGCCGATGACGAAGGTGTCGAAGAGGTACTTGGGGTTCAGCCGGGCATGCGGCTCACCGGGGCCGGGCGCCGGTGCGGGCTGCGCGCCCAGCGGGCCGGGCCCACCACCGCCGGGCACTCCACCGACCGGCGGGCCGCCGTGCCGCGGTCCCTGACGCTCCGGCAGCTCGTGCCGGTCGGGGCGCGGCTGGTCGTACTGCCCGCGGTCGGGCATCGGCGACCGGTAGTCGTGCTGCGGGGGACGTCCCGTGGCGTACGGGTCGCGCTCCTGGAACCCGCCGAGCCGCGGCTGCTGCCAGGACAGGTCCTCCTGGGTGCGCGGCCAGGCCCCGGGCTCGGGGCGCTGCTGCTGGTAGTCGGGGTACGCGGGGCGGACTGTCGGCAGACCGTCGTCGCCCGTGGGGCGGTGGCCGTAGCTGTCGTAGGTGTCCCCCTGGCGCGGATCGTCGTGCTGCGGGCCCTGGTAGCGGTGCTGCTGCACGGGCGGGGCCTGCGGTGGGGTCGGCTCGGCCGCGGAGTCGTCGACGGTGATCGCGATGCGGATCGGACGGCCGCACTCGCGGCTGAGGGTGTCACTGATCAGCGGGGCCAGCCGGCCCTCGAGGACGCGCTTGCCCCACTCATTGGGGACGGCGAGGAGCGCGGTGTCGGCCACGAGTGCGAGTGGCTGGCAGCGCTCGATCCACTGTTTGTCCTTCGGTTCGATCCCCTGCTGGCCCTCTCCGAGGAGATGCTCCAGCACTCGTGGCCACACTGCGGCAAGATCGGCAGGTACGTCAGCCACAAGGCACGCTCTCTCACAGGTCCCACGAATGTGTGGTTCTCGGGACGGGTCGGTCAGGCCCGGCAGGCGGGTAGGAAAGGAATTCGAGTTTAGTCACGGTAGTCAGGCCGACCCGCGTGGTTCAAGTTGTTGTCCACAGCCTGTGCACAGCGAGCCGCGCCGGGACACTGGTTTGACCGAATGGCGTAGCCGCGCGTACCGTAACCAGGTCGAGTTGTCGATGGCTGCTGCCGCCTGCCTCCGATGGGCAAAGATCACGATCAGTGATTGTGAAGCGGTGCACTCGGGCGTATTGCGAGCTACTCGTGGGCGCACGGTGACAGCCAGGCGATGTCCCGCCACCACACGAATCATTTCTGGAGCCCCCGAGTGAGCAAGCGCACCTTCCAGCCGAACAACCGTCGTCGCGCGAAGACCCACGGCTTCCGCCTGCGCATGCGTACCCGTGCCGGCCGAGCCATCCTGGCGAACCGCCGCAGCAAGGGTCGCGCGAGCCTGTCCGCCTGATCGTTAACAGGTCATGACGTGCTGCCTACCGAGAATCGGCTGAGGCGGCGCGAGGACTTCGCGACCGCGGTACGTCGAGGACGCCGGGCAGGACGCCCGTTTCTCGTCGTCCATCTACGCAGCGGTGCAACGGACCCGCACGCGCCTGGGGAGAGCGCTCCCCCGACGCGTGCGGGTTTCGTCGTGAGCAAGGCAGTGGGTGGCGCGGTCACTCGTAACCAGGTGAAGCGGAGACTGCGTCACCTGATACGCGAACGACTGTCCGAGCTGCCCCCCGGTAGCCTGGTGGTCGTACGGGCGCTGCCCGGAGCGGGTGACGCCGATCATGCACAGCTGGCCCGAGACCTGGACGCCGCTCTTCAGCGGCTGCTGGGAGGGGGCGCGCGATGAAGTACCCGCTGCTGGCTCTTATCAAGCTGTACCAGTGGACGATCAGCCCGCTGCTCGGGCCTGTCTGCCGGTACTACCCGTCGTGTTCTCACTACGGATATACGGCCATCGACCGGCACGGTGCGGTGAAGGGCACGGCCCTGACCGCCTGGCGCATCCTGCGGTGCAATCCGTGGTCGCCGGGCGGTGTGGACCATGTTCCGCCGCGTAAACGACCTCGTTGGCACGAGCTGCTGCGTGACTACCTGCGCGGCGGCAAGGGCGGGCACCCCCCTGAGACCAGCCCGGCCGCAGAGACCTCGCCCAATGCTCAAGGAGCCTGATTAGTGGACACGATTGCCAGTCTCTTCAGCTTTATCACCACACCTGTTTCCTGGATCATCGTCCAGTTCCACTCGCTGTACGGGGCGATCTTCGGCCCCGACACGGGCTGGGCCTGGGGACTGTCCATCGTGTCGCTGGTGGTGCTGATCCGTATCTGTCTGATCCCGCTCTTTGTGAAGCAGATCAAGTCGATGCGGAACATGCAGGCGCTCCAGCCGAAGATGAAGGCGATCCAGGAGCGCTACAAGAACGACCGGCAGCGCCAGTCCGAAGAGATGATGAAGCTGTACAAGGACACGGGTACCAACCCGCTGTCCTCGTGCCTTCCGATCCTGGCGCAGTCGCCGTTCTTCTTCGCTCTGTACCACGTGCTGAGCAAGATCGCCTCCGGTGACACGATCGGTGTCCTCAACCAGAGCCTGGTGGACAGCGCCCGTGAGGCCCATATCTTCGGCGCTCCGATCGCCGCGAAGTTCATGGACAGCCCGGAGAAGGTCGAGGCGCTCAACGCCTCCCTGACCGAGGTCCGCATCGTCACCGCGATCATGATCGTCCTGATGTCGGCGTCGCAGTTCTACACGCAGCGCCAGCTGATGCAGAAGAACGTCGACCTCACGGTCAAGACTCCGTACATGCAGCAGCAGAAGATGCTGATGTACATCTTCCCGCTGATCTTTGCCGTCACGGGCATCAACTTCCCCGTCGGTGTTCTCGTCTACTGGCTGACCACCAACGTGTGGACCATGGGCCAGCAGATGTACGTGATCAACCAGAACCCGACCCCGGGCTCCAAGGCGCAGGACAACTACCTGCAGCGTCTGCTGAAGGGCATCACGGCCCACGGCGAGGTGCGCGGCCGCCGCAAGCGCAACGTCGTCCAGGCCATCGTCGCCAAGGGCGCCGACCGCAACGACAACGAGCGCAAGTTCATCGCCGCCCTGTCCAAGGCGGGCTTCGCCGCCCAGTCGGACGGCACGGTCGCCAAGAGCGACACCGTCACCGCCGAGGCCGAGGGAGGCGCCTCGGCGAGGCGCCAGCAGCCCAAGCGCCAGACCAAGGCCCAGCGCCAGGCCGCCGCTGCGCAGGTCGGCGGGGCTGAGCAGGAGGACTCCACGTCGAGCGTGTCGGATACCGCGAGCACGTCGAAGCCCTCGCTGGAGAAGCGGGACGAGCCGCAGGACGCCAAGCCGAAGCCCGCGGGCAAGACCGCCCCTTCCCCGGCCCGCCAAGCCAAGTCCGGACAGCGCAAGGGCCAGCAGCGGCCCAAGCACCCGTCGTCCAAGAAGTAAGAAGGAGTCCATCCGTGACGGAAGGCACCACCTCCGCCGCCGAGGGTGGCGACACCCTGACCCGCCTGGAACAGGAGGGGGAGATCGCCGCTGACTACCTCGAGGGCCTGCTCGACATCGCCGATCTCGACGGCGACATCGACATGGACGTCGAGGCGGACCGGGCCGCGGTCTCGATCATCAGTGACACGGGCACCAGGGAGCTGGAGAAGCTCGTGGGCCGCGACGGCGAGGTGCTCGAGGCACTTCAGGAGCTGACGCGCCTCGCGGTGCACCGGGAGACCGGGGATCGCAGCCGCCTGATGCTGGACATCGCGGGTTTCCGGGCCAAGAAGCGTGCCGAGCTCGCCGAGCTCGGAGCCAAGGCCGCGGACGAGGTCAAGAACACCGGTGAGCCGGTGAGGATGAAGCCGATGACTCCGTTCGAGCGCAAGGTTGTGCACGACGCGGTCGCGGCCGCGGGTCTGCGCAGTGAGTCCGAGGGCGAGGAGCCGCAGCGCTTCGTCGTCGTGCTCCCGGCCTGACCTGATCGTTCTCTTGGCCCCGTCTGTTCGCAGGCGGGGCCGAACTTTGTCAGCCTGTAGTCAGCCACCACAGCGCGGTAGCGCGGTATGGAAGGACGGATCCGGTGACGGAGGCAGCAGAGCTTCCCCAGGCGCCCGAGGCGGCGCGGACGGTGTTCGGTGAGTTCTTCCCCGAGGCTGTCCGGTACGCGGAGCTGCTCGCGGACACGGGGGTCAAGCGCGGCCTGATCGGTCCGCGTGAAGTGCCGCGGCTGTGGGAGCGGCATCTGCTGAACTGCGCCGTGCTCTCCGAGGTGGTTCCGGAAGGTGTCACCGTCTGCGATGTCGGCTCCGGCGCCGGCCTTCCGGGTATCCCGCTGGCCCTCGTCCGTCCCGACCTCAAGATCACGCTTCTTGAGCCGCTCCTGCGTCGCACGAATTTTCTTCAGGAAGTCGTCGAGCTGCTCGGACTGGATCATGTCACGGTCGTGCGGGGCCGCGCCGAGGAGGTCCTTGGAACGCTGCCGCCGGTGCATGTGGTGACGGCACGTGCGGTGGCTCCGTTGGACCGGCTGGCGGGCTGGGGCGTGCCGTTGCTGCGGCCCTACGGCGAGATGCTGGCGCTCAAGGGCGACACCGCGGAGGACGAGCTCAACGGCGCCCGAGCGGCCCTCAGCAAACTGGGGGTCGTGGACACTTCCGTGCTCCATGTCGGGGAGGGCATCGTGGATCCGCTTTCCACCGTGGTGCGGGTTGAGGTCGGGGAGAGTCCCGGCGGCGTGCGCTTTGCGGCTAAGCGGGCCAAGGCTGCCAGGACGGGACGCAGCCGCCGTCGGCGTTGAAGTCTTGCGGCGCGTAGGCCTGCCGTCCCTTTTGATCTTGCCAGCCAGTTGTTGACCTGCGTCCCCATACGTACGCATTTCGGAGTGTCGTAACGATGTGACCGTGCGGCGCGTGCATCGTGTTTCACGTGAAACGTCGCTCACTGCTGCAAGGAATCATCAGCCGCGGTCGCGCGGCTGCCACTCCCCGTGGCCGTAGGCCCCTCGGGAGGGCTACGGAATTGTCCACAGAGGTGGATTCCTCCACAGAACCACCGGCCTCGCTGGTTCACGACCCCCAAGGCATGGCAGGCTCTGTTCATCGCGAGTCTGAAGTCGAGGAGAGTGAATCCTTGCGGTCCGACGCCAACATCGCGGGACCGATGACCGATCCGGTCCCAGGTCCCCGTACCGAGTCAACGGGGGAGGATGTTTCACGTGAAACACCACCCCCGATGGACGACACCCCCATTGGTCGTGCTGCCCAACTGGCGGTGGAGGCTCTGGGCCGTGCCGGCGAAGGTCTTCCTCGACCTGAGCAGACACGCGTCATGGTGGTCGCCAACCAAAAGGGCGGAGTGGGCAAGACGACCACCACGGTCAACCTTGCCGCTTCGCTGGCGCTGCACGGCGCCCGTGTTCTGGTGATCGATCTTGATCCGCAGGGCAACGCCTCCACCGCGCTGGGGATCGACCACCACGCCGAAGTCCCCTCGATCTATGACGTCCTGGTGGAGAGCAAGCCGCTCTCCGAAGTGGTTCAGCCGGTCCCGGACGTCGAAGGCCTCTTCTGTGCCCCGGCCACCATCGATCTCGCCGGTGCGGAGATCGAGCTGGTGTCCCTGGTGGCACGGGAGAGTCGACTGCAGCGGGCGATCCAGTCGTATGAGCAGCCGCTGGACTACATCCTGATCGACTGCCCGCCGTCGCTCGGCCTGCTGACCGTCAATGCCCTCGTGGCGGGTGCCGAGGTGCTGATCCCCATTCAGTGCGAGTACTACGCACTCGAAGGCCTGGGGCAGCTCCTCCGCAATGTCGACCTGGTGCGGGGCCACCTCAACCCCGCGCTGCATGTGTCGACGATTCTTCTCACCATGTATGACGGTCGGACCAGGCTCGCCTCGCAGGTGGCGGACGAGGTGCGCAGCCACTTTGGTGATGAGGTGCTGCGGACGAGCATTCCTCGTTCCGTGCGCATCTCGGAGGCGCCCAGCTATGGGCAGACGGTCCTCACCTATGACCCGGGCTCCAGCGGCTCGCTGTCGTATCTTGAGGCCGCGCGTGAGATCGCGCTGCGGGGGGCCGGGGTCCATTACGATGCTCCGGCTGCGCATGTTGTCAGCCAGAACAATCAGCAGAGCATGTCGGAGGGGATCCAGTGAGCGAGCGACGTAGAGGATTGGGGCGTGGGCTCGGTGCACTGATCCCGGCCGCTCCACAGGAGAAGCCGGTGGCTTCCGACGGGGCGGGCCCGGCGTCGGGAGCCGGACCGGTTCTCACGGCGGAGCGCGGTGTGGCCGCGGCCAAGGTGGCCACGCTGCCGCCGGGGCCTGTGACGCCGGAGCCGCGGTCCGCCGAGCCCGAGCCGGAGGCGGTGTTCGACGTCGTGTCCCCGGCTGGGGCGCACTTCGCCGAGGTGCCCCTGGACGCCATCACACCCAACCCCCGGCAGCCGCGTGAGGTCTTCGACGAGGACGCGCTCGCCGAGCTGGTCACCTCCATCAAGGAGGTCGGTCTTCTTCAGCCTGTCGTCGTGCGCCAGCTGGGCCCGGACCGGTACGAGCTCATCATGGGTGAGCGCCGCTGGCGGGCCTGCCGTGAGGCGGGTCTGGACAGCATTCCGGCGATCGTGCGGGCCACGGACGACGACAAGCTTCTGCTGGATGCCCTCCTGGAGAACCTCCACCGGGCGCAGCTGAACCCGCTGGAGGAGGCCGCCGCCTACGACCAGTTGCTCAAGGACTTCAACTGCACGCATGACCAGCTGGCCGACCGGATCGGGCGCTCTCGTCCGCAGGTGTCCAACACGCTGCGATTGCTGCGCCTTTCGCCTCCGGTCCAGCGCCGCGTTGCCGCGGGAGTGCTCTCTGCCGGTCACGCTCGGGCTCTGCTCTCGGTGGAGGATTCCGAGGAGCAGGACCGGCTGGCACACCGCATCGTGGCCGAGGGTCTGTCGGTGCGTGCCGTCGAGGAGATTGTGACCCTGATGGGGTCGCGCCCTTCGAGCGCCCCGAAGTCGAAGGGACCGCGGGCGGGCACCCGTCTGTCGCCGGCGCTCTCCGATCTGGCGTCGCGCCTGTCGGACCGCTTCGAGACCCGGGTGAAGGTCGACCTCGGTCAGAAGAAGGGGAAGATCGTCGTTGAGTTCGCTTCGATAGACGATCTGGACCGGATCCTCGGCACGCTTGCTCCCGGAGAGGGGCGGGTCATGGAGAAGGGACTCTCCGAGGAAGCCGCGGAGGACGAGGAGGTCTGAGACCTCTGCAGAGTCAACAGGGCGGGTCGTGTCCGGCACTCGGCGGAACACGATCCGCCCTTTGCCGTCTCACAGTATGCGTGTCCTCGCTGGGTGGATACGATGCGTTCTGGTATGGCGCATCCACCTTTACCCATCTCAGAGGAAGGCGAGCCATGCGATCGGTGAGCCGCAGCCAGCTACTGACAGCCGGCCTGAGCATTGGCGCGGTCGGCGGGTTCATCGGCAGCCTGCTCCGGGAACGGAGCACGCTGTCCGCTGCCCTTGGCGCGGCAGTCCAAGCAAGTGAGGAGCAGCCTTCATGGGCCGTCGGCTCGTACCGCTCACACTGGACAACCTTCCAGACCTCCCCAAGCGCTGCCGAGCGTGTGTCTTCTGGGAGCTTGATCCAGTCAGCGGAGAAGCCGCAGTAAGAACGGGCAGACCCGAGTTGGAGAAGGAGGCATGGATCTCCGCCGTCCTGCTCGAGTGGGGATCCTGCGGCCGCCTCGTCTATGTCGACGAGGTTCCGGTCGGGTTCGTGCTCTATGCACCGCCCGCCTATGTGCCGCGCTCCACGGCGTTTCCGACGAGCCCTGTCTCGCCGGATGCCGTGCAGCTGATGACCGCTTGGATCATGCCCGGCTATCAGGGTCAGGGGCTCGGTCGTGTGATGGTGCAGACCGTCGCCAAGGATCTGCTGCGCCGGGGTTTCAAAGCGATCGAGGCGTTCGGCGACGCCCGCTGGACCGAGCCGGCCTGTGTGCTGCCTGCCGATCATCTTCTTGCGGTCGGCTTCAAGACCGTCCGGCCGCATCCCACCCATCCGAGGCTCCGGCTGGAGCTGCGCACCACGCTCTCCTGGAAGGAAGACGTGGAGCTGGCACTCGACCGGCTTCTGGGAGCCGTACAGAAGGAACCGGCGCTGCGGCCGCTGTGAGCGTCGGCGCCCTCCATCAGCGCCCCAGACGACGAATGGGCCAACCCCGCAGGGTTGGCCCATTCGTGTTTCACGTGAAACGAAGCGCGGCGCCTCAGGCCTTGGCAACCTCATCGCCGATGAAGGCATCGAGCTCACGGACGAGCATCGCCTTCGGCTTGGCGCCGACGATGGTCTGGGCGACCTCACCGTTCTGGTAGACGTTCAGCGTCGGGATGGACATCACGCCGTACTTGGCAGCCGTGGCCGGGTTCTCGTCGATGTTGAGCTTGACGACCTCGATCTTGTCGCCGTGCTCGGCCGCGATCGCTTCCAGGGACGGGGCGATCTGGCGGCACGGGCCACACCAGGCGGCCCAGAAGTCGACAAGCACAGGCTTGTCGCTCTTGAGTACGTCCTCTTCGAAGGTGGCGTCAGTTACGTTCTTCAGGGCCACGGCGGCCTCCTTAACTTGCGGGGTGTGGGGTGTGGGGTCGTAGAAGTCAGATCGGTCAGACCGTCGCCGCTGCCGTGGCCTTCTCCACGTCCGCGAGGGCGGCGAGGAAGCGCTCGGCGTCCAGGGCGGCGGAGCATCCGGTGCCGGCAGCAGTGATGGCCTGCCGGTAGGTGTGGTCAACCACGTCACCCGCGCCGAAGACACCGGACAGGTTGGTACGCGTGGAGGGGGCGTCGACCTTCAGGTAGCCCTCGTCGTCCAGCTCCAGCTGACCCTTGAAGAGCTCGGTGCGCGGGTCGTGGCCGACCGCGATGAACAGGCCGGTGGCGGGCAGCTCGGAGGTCGCTCCCGTCTTGGTGTTGCGCAGCGTCAGCCTGGAGAGCTTCTGGTCTCCGTGGATCTCGGCGACCTCGCTGTCCCAGGCGAACTTGATCTTCGGGTCGGCGAAGGCACGCTCCTGCATGGCCTTGGAGGCCCGAAGGCTGTCGCGGCGGTGGACGATCGTGACCGACTTGGCGAAGCGCGAGAGGAAGGTGGCCTCCTCCATGGCGGTGTCGCCGCCGCCGACAACGGCGATGTCCTGGTCCTTGAAGAAGAACCCGTCGCACGTGGCACACCAGGAGACGCCGCGACCGGAGAGCGTGTCCTCGTTCGGCAGTCCCAGCTTGCGGTGCTGGGAGCCGGTCGTGACGATCACGGCCTTGGCGCGGTGCACGGTGCCTGCCGTGTCCGTGACCGTCTTGATCTCGCCCGCCAGGTCGACGGCGATGACGTCGTCCGGGACGAGCTCGGCACCGAAGCGCTCGGCCTGCGCCCGCATGTTGTCCATCAGGTCCGGCCCCATGATGCCGTCGCGGAAGCCGGGGAAGTTCTCCACATCGGTGGTGTTCATGAGCGCACCACCAGCGGTGACGGCGCCTTCGAACACCAGCGGCTTCAGCGATGCGCGCGCCGTGTACAGCGCAGCGGTGTAGCCGGCCGGCCCGGAGCCGATGATGATCACATTACGGACGTCGCTCACGGGTTTCTTCCTCGTCTCTGCAGACTGCCTACTGCCTACTGGGGCGGGCTTAACGACTCCCACCCCGCCCAACGGATCCTACGGGGCATGCATTCCCGCGGAGGCCATGCGGCATGGCGGCAGTGTCAGGGTCGAGGGTAGGCGTGGGTCAGCAGGAGTTCGCCCTTGCCGGACGGCGCGGCGTCGACACATGCCGCCTCGACGACATAGGCCTGAACCTGAGAACTGTCGCTGTGGTGCGGCAGCACGACGAGATAGGCCTCGATACCTGCGTAGGTGCCCTGGTCGACCGCAAGGGCCGGATCGGTACGGCCAGTGCCCTTCTGGATACAGGCGGGGACGGCGGCGGTCGGCGTGCGCATCGGGGAACGAGGGCTCGCGTCGCTGTCGGCGGAGGATTCCGTCTCCATGCGGGGTGCGGGCTTGGTGCGGTCCTGTGAGCTGTCCTTCGCAGCGCCGTAAGAGGCCAGCAAGGTGTGTACGCGTGCGGCGAGCCGGTCCTCCGAGAAATCGGAGGCGGTGTCTGCGGCGCTGACACCGCTCTTGGTCTCTGCCTGGTTTCCGCCCGTGCCGATGGACTGGAGGAGCAGAATGCTCACCCCGGCGGCAGCGACCCCGAAGGCCGCGCTCAGAACGGCGGTGCGGCGCCGACGCCGGGCAACATGGTTCCGGCCGGGACCCGTGGCCGCGCGGGGATGTCCTGCGGGGCGGTCCGCAGGGGCGCTTTCGCTCTGCGGCTCAGGGATCGATGTTTCACGTGAAACATCGATCAACTCGTCGTCCGGCGCGGTGGCGCTCAGCAGTGCCTCGGCCGCCAAGGCGGCGTCGATGCGTCCAGCGATGTCGGCGGGCATGCGTGGCGGACCGGGGAGCGTCCCCAGGAGGCCGCGGATCTCCTCCAGGGAAGCTCGTACATCGGCACACAGGGCACAGCCGTCCAGATGCTCCCTGACGGCAGCCTGGCGGGATGGTGACAGCAGGCCCTCGGTGAGATCGGAGATCTCGGAGACATCCGGGTGCTGAGCCGTGCCGGTCGTGGAGGTCACGCGCGCCCACCTCCGCCCTTCACAGCAGCAGGATCACTCGGTCCTGCATCCCTTGCTCCCGACGCAGGTGGGACGGATGTCCCTGGCGTCCGGTTCCTTCCCCCGCCGTGACCGCTGTTATCCCCTGCCTCGCCACGCAGATGAGTGAGCATCGGGAGCAATCGCGCCCGCCCCCGTGCACAGCGGCTCTTCACGGTTCCTGTAGGCACGTCCAGCACCCGCGCGGCCTCCGCGACTGGATAGCCCTGCATGTCGACCAGCACCAGCGCCGCCCGCTGATCGGCAGGCAGCCTGGCCAGGGCGGCCAGCAGTTCGCGATGGAGGTCCTGGCGCTCCGCGGGCGCCTCGGCGGACTCATGAGGCTCGAGAAGCTGCTCCAGCCGCTCTGTGTCGTCGACGGGGGACGTCTTGCGGGACGCGGCCTTCCGGGCCCGGTCGAGACAGGCGTTGACGGTGATGCGGTGGAGCCATGTCGTCACTGCGGACTGGCCCCGGAAGGTGTGTGCGGCCCGGAAGGCCGAGACAAGGGCGTCCTGGACCGCGTCGGCCGCTTCCTCGCGGTCCCCCAGCGTTCGCAGGGCGACGGCCCAGAGGCGATCGCGGTGCCGCCGCACGAGCTCACCGAAGGCGTCCGGATCGCCGGCGACATGGCGCGCCAGGAGTTCCTGGTCGCTTGCGCCGCCGAGTGTGGCGTTGTCCAACGGTGAGCCCCCTCCCCACGTCTCGCTGATGTCAGCCGGTGAACTTCACGTCCGTGATGCCCTGCTTGTAGCCCGCGCCGCTGACGCCGTCCTGTGCCGAGTACGGCATCGCAGTCATCCACAGGAGCACATAGCGGCTGTTCACAGACTCCTTCACGGTCAGCTTCGCCGAGCTGCCGCTGGTCCGAGTCGTCGCGATCTTCTTCATGGACTCGACCGGGCCGGAAGGGGACAGCGAGTCCACCGCATAGAGCGAGATCGTGGTGTGAGGCCCCGAATAGCGCAGCGCTATCGAGGCAGCGGAAATGTCCTTCGCGGCACCGAGGTCGTAGACGATGCCCACGCCCTGCTTGATCGACGGCACCAGGTCGGGACCGTCGAGGTAGTACTTGGTGCGCCAGTACGAGGAAGTGTCGTCGTCGTAGGTGTTGCCGACGTCCGCCGCATTCTGCGGCTTGCCGTCCGGGGCGTACTCCTCGGCGCCCTGGACGGCCAGGGGTACCGGTGCCTTGGGCTTGTCGTCCTGCTCGTCGTCGGTGGTCTGGGTGTTTCCCGGGTCCTTCGGGGACGTGTCGTGGTCGAGGAGCCTGTCGGCGATCTGCCAGCTGCCCAGGCCCAGCGCGGCGATGAGAAGCGCGGACACGGCCCACTTGAGGGCCTTGCCCGTGCGGCTCTCCAGCGGCGCGGGCGGAGCCGGCACGGGTTGGGTCGCGGCAGCCCCGGCATGGGCCGTGGGACGCCCGTACGTGCCCTGCTGGTACGTGGTGCGCTGGTACTCCGGCGGTGGGGTGAACGCGGGCTCCGGAGGTCGGATGCGAGGCATGGCCGCGACCGCCTTCGCCAGCTCGTCCGGAGTGGTGCAGGGCAGCTCCTGCCGCGATGCAGTGGCACCGTCGTTGACGAGAGCACGCATCGCGAGCTCCGAGAGTCCGCGGTGGACTCCCGCGCGCACCTGGTCGGGGGCGATGAGGCCGACGCCCTTGGGTAGTCCGGAGAGGCCGTAGGCGTCGCTCTCGTACGGCCAGCGCTGGGTGAGTGCGGCGTAGAGGAGGGCGCCGATCGCCTCCGTGTCGGTGCGCTGCGGACGGTCGGCGCTGATGCCACGCAGCGCGGCGTTCACGGCGAGGCCACGGATCCGGTACTGGCCGGTCGAGCTGCGCAGGACCGCGTTGGGGGTGAGCCGCAGATGGGCCAGGCCTTCACGGTGCGCCGCCGCCATGGCCTGAGAGAGCTGGCTGACCAGCTGGTACGCGTCGTGGGCCTCCATGGGCCCGGCGGCCAGCAGCGCGGTGAGTTCCGTGGCGTCGGGCAGCCACTCGTGGACGACGTAGACGAGATCGTTCTCCTCGACGGCGTCCAGCACCTGGACGAAGCGCGGATCGCCGAGGAGCGCCGCCGAGCGAGCCGCGGCGAGAACGGAGCGCGCCCGCGGATGGTCGGCGGGCAGGATGTGGATGCCCACGGCGCGGCGAAGTTTCTCGTCGACCGCTCGCCAGCTGCTGAATCCGTCCAGTCGGGTGACGCACTCCTCGAGCCTGTAGCGTCTCGCGAGCTTGTGGCCGCTGTGCAGCTCGGGCGTTGTGATGATGGGCTGCTCGCTGTCCCTGCGCTCGCTGCCCGTGTCGTCGGCGTTCTTCTCCGCCGTGTCGTCGGCTTCCGCCACCCCGTCGGTCGTGGCCTTGTCCGCCTTGGCGGCCAGCGGGTCGTCACCGCTGTTGTCGGCCACGTCGACGGCAGCCGTGCTACGTTCCGCCACCGTCGTTCCCTGCCTCCCCATCCGTTGCGCCATATCCAAAGCCAAGCCAATTGTGCCCACAGTCCGGCGCTATGCACGACACACAGTGGCGGACGATGGTTGTGCGCGAACGACCGGGTTCTAGCGCCCGAGACGACCGCGGACCATGCCGACCATGGCGTTCAGCTCCTCGATCCTCATCTTCTTCGCGGCGACGAAGAAGACACCGAGCAGAACCGCACCGCCCACGACCAGCGCCACGAGCGAGGGGAAGGCTCCCTGACCCATGGTCTTCAGCAGGAGGAAGCCCACAGCGCCGCCCGCGAGAGCTGCGGGTACGGACGCCAGGCACAGCCGGGCGTAGGTGCGGACCACATGGGCTCCGTCGAGGTCGCCGCCCAGCCGGTTGCGCAGCCGACGCCAGGCGATGCCGACGCCGACGGCGTACGCGAGACCGTACGAGGCGGCCATGCCGACCACGGCCCACTGGGCAGGGAGCACGACGTAGCAGGCGGCCGAGGCGACCGCGTTCACGGCGGCCACGATGACCGTGTTGTAGAACGGCGTGCGGGTGTCCTCGTAGGCGTAGAAGCCACGCAGCACGACGTACTGCACCGAGTACGGGATCAGGCCGAGGCCGAATGCCATGAGGATGAAGCCCATGGACTGCGCGGCCTGAACGCCGCTGGAGGCATAGAGCAAGGTGCACATCGGGACGCCCAGCGCCAGGAAGGTGAAGGCGACGGGGACGATCGCGACGGCCGAGTTGCGCAGTCCCTGAGAAATGTCGTCGCGGACGGCACCCGGGTCGTCGTCGTGTGCGGCGCGGGAGATCCGGGGCAGCAGGGCGGCCATGACCGAGACGGTGATGATGGCCTGCGGCATGCCCCAGATCAGCTGGGCGTTGGAGTAGGCCAGGAAACCGGCCCCGTCCTTGCCCGAGGCCTCACCGGCGGCGGTGGCGAGCTGGGTGACGACGAGGACGCCCGCCTGGTTGGCGAGGACGAACAGTACCGTCCACTTGGCGAGCTTGACCGTCTTGCCGAGGCCCTGGCCCTTCCAGTCGAAGCGGGGACGGAAGCGGAAACCCGTCTCGCGGAGGTAGGGGATCATCGCGAGCGCCTGGACGGTCAGCCCGAGCAGGGTGCCGATGCCGAGCAGCCGGACGCCTTCCGGCGGGATCGTCTGCACGCTCATCTGGGACTCGGCGGACGTGCCGTACACCCAGATGAACAGGCCGAAGGTGACGATCATGACGATGTTGTTGAGGACCGGGGTCCACATCATCGCGCCGAACTTCCCGCGGGCGTTGAGGATCTGGCCCATGACCACGTGCACACCCATGAAGAAGATCGTGGGCAGGCAGTAGCGGGCGAAGGTGACCGCGACACTGTTCGCCGGTGGGTCATTGGCGATCGTGGACGACATCAGCTGGATCAGCAGCGGCGCGGCGAACACGGCGATGACGACGATGGCGCCGAGCGCGACCATCACGAGGGTCAGCAGCCGGTTGGCGTAGGCCTCGCCGCCGTCCTCGTCGTTCTTCATGGCGCGCACGAGCTGCGGTACGAAGACCGAGTTGAGGCCACCGCCGACGGTGAGGATGTAGATCATCGTCGGCAGGGTGTAGGCGATCGTGAAGGCGTCACCGAGCAGGGCGGCGCCCAGGGCACCGGTGATCACCAGACTGCGGACGAAGCCCGTGAGGCGCGACACCAGCGTGCCGGCCGCCATCACCGCGCTGGACTTCAGCAGCCCCGATGCCCTGCCGCCCGCCTTCTTCGGCGCGGGTGCCGGGGCTGCCGGTTCCGGTGCGGGCGGGGCCGGTGGCTGACCGGATCCCTGCTGGTCGCGGTAGAGGTGAGCGAACGCGTCAGGCTCGGGCTCGTCCTCGCCGGCCCTGGTCACGAGCTCGTCTACGCCGGTGAACTGGACGGTGCCGGTGTCATCCCCGTAGGGCAGACGACGCGACGGACCGTCCGGCTCGGGTGGCGGTGTCTGGGCCCAGATCCGCGGGTTCGGCGCATGCTGCTGGGCGGGAGGCTGCTGGTACAGCGGCTGTGGCTGCGGGTAGTTGCCGTGCGGCGGCGGCGGGTGGGCGGCACGGTCATAGAGCGCCTCCGACACGGGGTCCTGCGCGGCGAGGTCCTGTTCCCGGTAGGGGTCGTGCGCGTACGCGTCGTCGACGTACGGATCCGTGGCGGGCTCGGGCGACGGCGTGGGCACGTGGCTCACCGCCGACTGCTCCGCCTGCTGCGGACCTGGCGCGGGGTACGGAGTCCCCGGGGAGGGCGCGGTGTCGCCCGCGCCCTGCCCACGGTCACCGTCGTACGGCGCGTTCATGGTTACCCCACCTCATCGTCCCCGGCCGACCGGCCACGACATCGATCAACGGTCCACTTTCTCACCCGTGCCCGACGGGTCCCCGCTTTCCGGTTCGGTGTCCGGTGCCGGGTCACTCGGCTGCTCGGCGGCGTCGCCCTCATCAGGCACGGCGACGGCCTCACGCGCAGCAGCGCGCTTGCGCTGGGTGTACATCCTGACGCCCGCGAGGACGAGCAACAGTACGCCGCCCGCGATGACGAGCATCACGGTCGGGGTGATCTCGGAAACCTTGACCGTGAAGGTCATCGGGCCGCCGTACAGCTTGCCGTCCGTCGTGTAGAGCTGTGCCGTCACCTGGACCGGACCGTTGGCATTGGCCGCGGCCGTGAACTTCACCGACTGGCTGTGCCCACCCTCGATCTTGATCTGCTGCTCGGCGACGACATTGTCCTCGCCGAGTTCGAGGCGCGTGGGGTTCGAGGACTTCAGCCGGAGAACGAGGTTGTCGACGCCCTGGACGAGCTTGTTCTGCACGGTCACAGGGATGGTGGCGCTACGGCCCGACAGGGTCACGGCCGACTTCTGGATCAGCCGCACTTCGGTGCTGAGGTCCTCCAGGAAGCTCTGCACACCTCTGCGGTAGTCGGCCGCGGCCTTCGCCTTACCGCGCCAGGACGTGGACATCTCCCGGTTGATCGCATTGCCGAACGGGGTCACCACCCGGTCCGGTGCGGTCAGGATCACCTTGAAGTTGTCGAGGGTCTCCTGGGTGGCCTTGATGTCCTGGAAGGTCTGGACCGGCAGCTCCCGTGCCCGGAGCCGGTCCGGGTACCGAGAGGCGCGGGGCACGTCGGTGGTGGCATCGGGGTCGGGCTTCGCGGCCGCGGCCGCGATCAGGTCGAGAGGCTGCGTCCAGCGCTGACCGGCAAGGCCGTGCAGTGCGCTCGCCATCGTCTGAGCCTGGGAGGCCGACGGCGTGCGCTGCGGGGCGACCACGATGCTGCGCTGCTTGTCCGGCGCCTGAAGGGTCAGCGCCAGCGCCTGTGCGAGGAACTTCTGAACCGCCAGGGTCGAGTTCCCGGCCTTGGCCATGTCCCCCTGGAAGGCGGTGGAGAGCCGTTCGTCCGCGACGACGGCCGTCGTACCGCCCCCGATGGGCCGTGCCGCGGACGGCGTGTACGACACCGAGCCGGTCTCCCGGAGGCTGTCGCTACGGGCGATGATCTTGTGGGCTCCCGCCGAGGTCGCGACATCGACGATCGATGGGTCGATCGCGCCCTCCACCGGCCAGGCGAAATCTATGGACGGCTTCACGTGGAGGATCGTCTCGACGGTAGTCTCGGCCACCGCGGTGGCCGGCTGAAGCTGGCTGAGAGACCCGGAGACGTCCTTCCCGCGGTGTGCGAGGGAGGCCAGATCGGGGTCGGCGAAAGGCAGCGCGACGACCTTGCCCCCCTGTACCGCCGTCTCGAGCGAGCTCAGCCACTTCTTGGCCACGGCCTGGTTCCGACCGGCGATCGTGCCGTCCGTCCCGTTCTTGATCCGGTAGTTCCGGGTCATCGCGTCGACAGTGGCCAGCAGATCCGGATCGATGACCCAGGTCACGGGCAGCTCGCTGCCGAGCGAGACGAGCTGCTCGAGCCGGCCGCCGGGGGCGAGCTCGGCCGCCAGGGTGTCGTTCTCGAAGATCGGCGTCTGCTGTTCGTCCGAGCCGGTCTCGGCGGACAGATGCGTCGTGGAGATGAGCGGCCAGAGAACCGTGAGCTGGGTCTTCTTTTCGGCGGCCTCCGGCTGCCAGGGCAGGAAGGTCCGCTCGATGCCCAGCACCTGTTCGTACGGTTCGCTCGGCGTCTGCCCGGAGAGCGACACCCCGAGCTGGTACACACCGTCTTTGTCGAGCCCGAGCTCGCCGACCGGAACGGTCAGCGCGAAGTCCTCGCTTATCCCGGCCGCCAGCTTGGGGAGCTTGACGGCGTACGGGTCGCCGAGCTTCCCGGCGTCGCTGCCCGACGAGAAACCGGTGCGCCGGGAGGCCTCATCGATCTCCGGGCGCCCGGACATCCGCGGCCCGACCCTCAGGTCGACCTGCGCGTCCGTGACCGGTTCCTTGCCCTTGTTCGTCACGGTGCCCGTGATGGTGAGGGTGTCGTCTTTCACAGGGGCGCTGGGAGTCAGCGACTCGAGAGAAACGTCCACGGTGCGGGAGCCGGTGGCGTCCTCCGTGGCGTGCGCGGGTGAGGCCGCCGGTACCCAGACCAGAGCGGCCAGCAGTGGTGTTCCCGCGATGAGGGCGGCTGTGCGCCGCAGCCACCGGCGGGCAGGAGAAGGACCCATCCCCTGGATTTCTGCCGCCTCGGCCACGCGTTCGTCCGTCCCTTGTCGTCTGTTGCCGTTGGTGGGTGTCGCTAGGTGTGTCCACGCATGGTAACGAGGTGCGCTGTGGCGAAGTGCTGGGGACTGCTCCACAAGATCGGAAGAGTGGCGAGGGCGCCGAAAACGGGGAAGCCCGGGTCGGCGCGGGCACGTACCCTTTTCTGTTGTGCCGAACGCCAACGAAGACAACCCCACTGCACTGAGCCATGTGCAGCGCCGCGCGGTCAGTGAACTGCTGCGGGTGTCCCCTGTCGCCGATGACCTGGCCCGCCGGTTCCAGGAGGCCGGATTCAGCCTGGCCCTGGTCGGTGGCTCGGTCCGGGACGCGCTGCTCGGCAGGCTCGGCAACGATCTCGACTTCACGACCGACGCCCGGCCTGAGGACGTTCTGAAGATCGTCCGGCCGTGGGCGGACTCGGTGTGGGAAGTGGGGATCGCGTTCGGCACGGTCGGGTGCCAGAAGGATGCCCACGTCGGAGGTGCTCCCCAGCGCTTTCAGATCGAGGTCACGACCTACCGCTCCGAGGCGTACGACCGGACGTCGCGAAAGCCCGAGGTGTCCTACGGCGACTCCATCGAGGAAGACCTCGTCCGCCGCGATTTCACCGTGAACGCGATGGCCGTCGCGTTGCCGGAGAAGGAGTTCATCGACCCGCATGGCGGCCTGGAGGATCTCGCGGCGCGCGTGCTCCGCACTCCCGGCACCCCCGAGGCATCCTTCTCGGACGATCCGCTGCGCATGCTGCGGGCTGCACGTTTCGCGGCCCAGCTGGACTTCGAAGTGGCTCCCGAAGTGGTCACCGCGATGGAGGAGATGGCGGACCGGATCGAGATCGTCTCCGCCGAGCGGATCCGTGATGAGTTCAACAAGCTGATCCTCTCCGCGCACCCGCGGAAAGGCCTGGCGCTCCTGGTCGATACCGGTCTTGCCGAACACTTCATCGCTGAACTGCCGGCGCTCCGACTGGAGAGCGACGAGCACCACCGTCACAAGGATGTGTACGAGCACTCACTGACTGTGCTGGATCAGGCGATCGAGCTGGAGCAGGACGGTCCCGATCTTGTGCTGCGGCTGTCCGCGCTGCTTCACGACATCGGTAAGCCGAGGACCCGACGGTTCGAATCGGACGGCCGGGTTTCCTTCCATCACCACGAGGTGGTGGGCGCCAAGATGTCCAAGAAGCGGCTGACGGCGCTCAAGTACTCGAACGACATGGTCAAGGACATCTCTCGGCTGATTGAGCTGCATCTGCGCTTCCACGGCTACGGCACCGGCGAGTGGACGGATTCGGCGGTGCGGCGCTACGTGAGGGACGCAGGCCCGCTGCTGGAGCGGCTGCACAAGCTGACCCGTTCCGACTGCACCACGCGGAACAAGCGGAAGGCGAGTGCGCTGTCGCGCGCCTACGACGGACTCGAGGAGCGCATCGCCCAGCTCAAGGAGCAGGAGGAGCTGGACTCGATCCGCCCCGATCTGGACGGCAACGAGATCATGGAAATTCTCGGCGTCGGCCCCGGCCCCGTGATCGGCAAGGCATACAAGGCCCTACTGGAGCTGCGGCTGGAGAACGGGCCCATGGAGCACGAGGCGGCCGTTGCCGCGCTCAAGGAATGGTGGGGCGAGCAGGGCTGAGTTCGGCCGTGCCGCGTTTCACGTGAGCGATGTTTCACGTGAAACACCGCAGTGCTGGTTGCGCTAGGGGCGATGTTTCACGTGAAACATCGCCCCTAGCGCCAACGCGCCATGGCCGTCGCCACGAGGCCATAGAGGGCGGCCACCGAGAGGACGAGCGGCACGGATCGCCCGTCCGGGGGCAGCATCAGGGCGGCCACACCCGCAGCGGCGACGAAGGCGACGTTGAACACCACGTCATAGAGGGAGAACACCCGACCGCGGAAGGCGTCATCGACGGAAGTCTGCACGACCGTGTCTGTGGCGATCTTTGCTCCCTGAGTGATGACCCCGAGGGCGAACGCAGCGATGAGCATCGGGGCGGGCGCAAAGGGCAACCCGAGTGCCGGCTCGAGAACCGCAGCCACTCCTGCGCAGGTCGCCACCCAGCCGTACTCCCCGAGCCGGCCCACCGCCCATGGGGTGATGGCGGCCGCGGCGAAGTAGGCGGCGCCCGAGATTCCTACGGCGAGACCGAGCAGAGCGAGCCCCTCCGATTCCGTCTCCGACCATGCGTACCGGCAGAGCATGAGAACCATCACGGTCAGCGATCCGTAGCAGAAGCGGAGCAGTGTCATCGCGGCAAGGGCGCGGGCGGCGACCCGCCGCTCTGCCAGGTGGCGCAGTCCGCCCACGAGACCGCGGACCGTCGAGGCGACCGCGGCGCCCAGCCGTGACTGCACGAGTTCCGGATCAGGGCCGAGCAGCTCCCGTCCCATACGCAGGGAGGCGAGTCCGGCGCAGAGATAGAGCGCGGCCCCCAGCAGCACCACCACGGCGTCGGATCCGGAGATGGTCACGCGTACGGCGACAGCGAGCCCTCCGCCTGCGGTTGCGGCAAGCGTTCCCGCGGTCGGTGAGAGGGAGTTGGCCATGACGAGCCGCTTCTCGTCGACCACGCGCGGCAGTGCAGCCGACAGCCCGGCCAGGATGAAGCGGTTCACGGCCGTGACACAGAGCGCCGAGGCGTAGAAGAGCCAGTCGGGGACGGCGGTGACAATCAGCACCGCGGTGGCGGCGGCGAGTACGGCTCGGAGGAGATTGCCGTAGAGGAAGACCTGGCGGCGCCGCCAGCGGTCAAGCAGGACGCCGGCGAAGGGGCCGACAATCGAATACGGCAGCAGCAGCACGGCCATCGCGGAGGCGATCGCGCCGGGTGAGGTCTGCCTCTCCGGTGAGAAGACGACGTATGTGGCGAGCGCCACCTGGTAGACGCCGTCGGCCGACTGGGAGAGCAGCCGAACGGTGAGCAGTCGGCGGAAGTTCGTCAGGCGCAGGAGTACGCGCAGATCACGTACGACAGGCATGTGCGCAAGCGTCACACAGGAAGAGGGTCCCCGGGCACAAGCCACGGGGACCCTCTCATGTCCGTCAGGACAAGCGCTCGGTGCGCCGTCTCGTCAGCGCTCGACCTCGCCCTTGATGAACTTCTCGACGCTCTCACGCGCCTCGTCGTCGAAGTACTGAACCGGCGGGGACTTCATGAAGTACGAGGACGCCGACAGGATCGGGCCGCCGATGCCGCGGTCCTTGGCGATCTTCGCCGCACGCAGGGCGTCGATGATGACACCCGCGGAGTTCGGGGAGTCCCACACCTCGAGCTTGTACTCCAGGTTCAGCGGGACGTCACCGAACGCACGGCCCTCCAGGCGGACGTACGCCCACTTGCGGTCGTCGAGCCAGGCCACGTAGTCCGACGGGCCGATGTGCACGTTCTTCTCGCCGAGATCCCGGTCCGGGATCTGGGAGGTAACGGCCTGGGTCTTGGAGATCTTCTTGGACTCCAGGCGCTCACGCTCGAGCATGTTCTTGAAGTCCATGTTGCCGCCGACGTTCAGCTGCATCGTGCGGTCCAGGATGACACCCCGGTCCTCGAACAGCTTCGCCATGACGCGGTGCGTGATGGTCGCGCCGACCTGCGACTTGATGTCGTCGCCGACGATCGGGACACCGGCCTCGGTGAACTTGTCCGCCCACTCCTTGGTGCCGGCGATGAAGACCGGGAGGGCGTTGACGAAGGCGACCTTGGCGTCGATGGCGCACTGCGCGTAGAACTTCGCGGCGTCCTCGGAGCCCACCGGCAGGTAGCAGACGAGCACGTCGACCTGCTTGTCCTTGAGGACCTGGACGACGTCGACCGGGGCCTCGGAGGACTCCTCGATGGTCTCGCGGTAGTACTTGCCCAGACCGTCGAGGGTGTGGCCCCGCTGGACCTTCACGCCCGAGGACGGCACATCGCAGATCTTGATGGTGTTGTTCTCGCTGGCGCCGATGGCGTCCGCGAGGTCGAGGCCGACCTTCTTCGCGTCGACATCGAAGGCGGCGACGAACTCGACGTCCCGAACGTGGTACTCGCCGAACTGGACATGCATCAGACCCGGCACCTTGGCCGCCGGGTCGGCGTCCTTGTAGTACTCGACGCCCTGCACCAGCGAGGCGGCGCAGTTGCCCACGCCGACGATGGCTACGCGAACCGAACCCATTCCGGTTGCTCCCTGTTTGTTCTCGTACGAGACCTTGCGTGGATGCAAGGCCTCACTTGGTGGTGTCATCGGACGGATCCGGCGCGTCGGGGTGCCCGGAGGCGCTCCCCTGGGGGGCCACTTCGCCCCGGTGCCGGGGCAGGCCGCCCGTCTCTCCAGATGTGTGGTCCTGCTGAGCGTCGTCCCCGGCGGAGGATGACCGTCGCTGGTCCCGCCCCGCTCGCTCGCTCTCGATGAGCTCGTTCAGCCAGCGCACTTCGCGCTCCACGGATTCCATACCGTGCCGCTGCAGCTCAAGCGTGTAGTCGTCGAGGCGCTCGCGCGTGCGGGCGAGAGAGGCGCGCATCTTCTCCAGGCGCTCCTCCAGCCGGCTGCGCCGGCCCTCCAGCACCCGCATCCTCACCTCGCGCTCCGTCTGCCCGAAGAAGGCGAACCGGGCGGCGAAGTGCTCGTCCTCCCAGGTGTCCGGGCCGGTGTGGGAGAGGAGCTCCTCGAAGTGCTCCTTACCTTCTGCCGTCAGCCGGTAGACGATCTTGGCCCGCCTGCCTGCGAGAGAGGCGGCGAGGGCGTCCTCGGGAGCGCTGCCCGGCTCCTCGATCAACCAGCCGTTGGCGACCAGCGTCTTGAGGCAGGGGTAGAGCGTCCCGTAACTGAACGCCCGGAAGATCCCCAGTGACGTGTTGAGCCGCTTGCGCAGCTCGTATCCGTGCATAGGAGCCTCACGGAGCAGGCCGAGAACAGCGAACTCGAGGATGCCGGAGCGCCTGCTCATCGATCGCCTCCTCCGTCTTCCTCGGCTCTTATGCCGCTCTGATGTATCGACTCGATACATCCAGACGATAGAGCGGCGCTCCCGCCGCGACAAGAGGGGGCGTCGTGACCGGCGTCACATCGTCAATTCGCAGCAATTGAGATGACTGATTTGAGGTGAATTACGTCCATGGTTGGGTTTTGCTCCTGCGTAGTCTGTGCGGCATGCAGACCACCGGGAACCGTGTGACGCCAGGGAGCGTCATCGTCCTGGATGCATCACGGATGAGCCCGTCGCCGGGCTCGTCCGTATTCATTACGGGGGACCGGATCTCAACTGCCGCTTCCAGGCATTCATGCCTGCCCGAGGAGTAGTCGTTCCATGAGCGAGCACCGTCGCAAACCGCCGCAGCCCCAGGGTGGCGGACGTGCCGCGGCCAGGCGCGGCGCCCAGCAGCCCTCAGGCCGCCGCGCAGCGCCCAGGGGCGCCAGCACAGGATCCCCCTCCGACGCGTACGGGCAGGAGCAGCCGTACGGCGGCCGCGCCGAGGCCCGGCGCGCCGCGCAACGCGGCGGTGGGGGTCGCAGAAGGGCCGCCGAGGGCGGTGGAGCCGGCTACGGAGGCCACGGCGGTGGCCGGCGTGGCGGAGGCGGCGGCCACGGCGGACCGGGTGGCCCGGGGCGGGGCGGTAGCCCCGGCAAGAAGCGGCTGATCGACTATCCGCGCCACGACAAGTACGGCTGGCGGCGCTGGATGCCGTCGTGGAAGCTCGTGACCGGGCTCTGCGTGGCCTTCCTCGGCAGCCTGATGGTGGCGGGAACCATCGCGTACGCGATGGTGGGGGTACCCAACCCCAATCTCGCGTCGGAGGCGGAGAACAACGTCTACTACTGGCAGGACGGCACGCAGATGGCCGCCACCGGTGGTGAGGTCAACCGGCAGATCGTCGGGATCGAGCAGATCCCCGAGGACATGCAGCAGGCGGTGATCTCGGCGGAGAACAAGACCTTCCTGACGGACTCGGGCGTCGACCCGATGGGCATTGCCCGTGCCGTCTTCAACATGGCGACGGGCGGTGAGACCCAGGGCGGCTCGACCATCACGCAGCAGTACGTCAAGAACACGCGGCTGAGCCAGGAGCAGACCCTGAGCCGTAAGTTCAAGGAGCTGTTCATCTCCATCCGGGTCGGCACACAGCTGGAGAAGCCCGAGATCATGGCGGGCTACCTGAACACCTCGTACTACGGGCGCGGTGCGTACGGAATCCAGGCCGCGGCTCGCACGTACTACAACGAGGACGCCAAGAACCTCAACGCGAGCCAATGCGCCGTCCTTGCCTCGCTGCTCAAGGGCGCGACGTACTACGACCCGGACGGCGCGCCGGAGATCGACCCGGTAGAGGCCACCAAGGAGAAGAACACCGAACGCGCGACCAAGCGCTGGAAGTGGATCCTCGACGAGATGGTCAAGGACGGCCACCTCGATGCTGCGGAGCGGGCCACATACACCGAATTCCCCAAGCTCCAGAAGCAGAAGAAGAACGCGCAGCTCGGGGGTCAGATCGGTTATCTGGTCGACCTGGCAAAGGCCAACTTCGTGAACAGCAACGAGGACGGCATCACCGCCGACGACCTGACCAAGGGCGGCTACGAGATCCACACGACCTTCGACAGGAAGAGGGTCGAGCTGCTCGAGGAGTCCGTCAAGAAGGTCTACAAAGAGAACATCGACCCGAAGAAGCGCCCGGACAAGGACACCCATGTCCAGTTCGGCGGCGCCTCGGTGGACCCGAGGACCGGCGCGATCGTCGCCATCTACGGCGGTGAGAACGCGACCAAGCACTTCACCAACAACGCCGACGAGACCGGTGCCCAGGTCGGATCGACCTTCAAGCCCTTCGTGCTCGCCGCCGCGATGCAGGACGGTGTGCGCAATCCCGAGCTCGGTTCGGACCAGGGGGCGGAGACCCGCCGGCGGGTCGACCCCGACACGAGCAAGTACAACGGCGTCAACAAGCTCAAGATCAAGAACTACGACAAGAGTGTCTGGCGGAACGAGAAGGGCGAGGAGTGGCTGCAGACCAATGACGGCCAGAGGTCGTACAAGGACATCACCCTGCGCGAAGCCATGATCGAATCGGCCAACTCGCCCTTCGCCCAGCTGGGCATGGACGTCGGCATCGACAATGTCAGGCAGGCGGCGATCAAGGCCGGTCTGCGGGAGAACAGCCTGGTCAAGGCCAACGTTCCGTCGTTCTCGCTCGGTATTTCCTCCCCCAGCGCCATCCGTATGGCAGGGGCGTACGCGACCTTCGCGGCCGAAGGGAAGCAGCGCGATCCGTACTCGGTCACCAAGGTCGAGAGGCGCGGCAAGACCGTCTACGAGCACGAGGACAAGGCCAAGCTGGCCTTCTCGTCCGCCATCGCGAGCAATGTGACCGATGTCCTGATGGATGTCGTCGAGAAGGGCACGGGTACCAACGCCCAGGTCCCGGGCCGTGACGTCGCCGGCAAGACCGGTACCACCGACGGCAACAGGTCCGCCTGGTTCGTGGGGTACACGCCGCAGCTGGCGACCGCGATCGACATGTACCGCCTGGACGACAACGCGGAGAACAAGAAGCGCGAGTTCCTCAAGATGTTCGGGACCGGTGGCCAGGAGAAGATCCACGGTGCGTCGTTCCCTTCCGACATCTTCAAGATGTACATGTCGGGGGCGCTGGAGAAGGAGGAAGTGATCCCCTTCCCGGAGCCGGAGCCTCTCGACGCCGAGGCCGTCTACGGCGGCGGCCAGCCCAGCCCCACCCCGACGCCGTCCGAGACGCCCTCGGAGAGCCCGTCCGAGACGCCGTCCGGGACGCCCTCGGAGACTCCTTCCGAGACGCCCGACCCCGGCAACACCTGCGGGCGGTTCGACTGGAACTGCACGCCCACCAAGGGCCAGGACAACGGTGGGACCAACGTCGGGACCGATACGGGTGGCACCACGGACGGCGGTGCCACGGACGGTGGCGTGACCACCAGCCCCTCACCGAGCACGACCAACGGCGGCAACGGGGGCAACGGCAACGGCAACGGCAGCGGCTGGCTCGGAGGATCGGAGAGCTGACGGCCTGAGTCCGCTTGCTCAAACCGGCCTCCCCGACGGACGAATCCCGTCGGGGAGGCCGGTCTCGTTCGCGCCGGCAGCGTCCGGCCTCACCGCCACCCCTCGGCACAGCTTCGTGCGGCAGGATGTGCGTATGCCGAGCCCAGAGAAGACGAGCGTGCGCCAGGACCAGCCGGTTGTGCGTCCCACACAGCAGGACGAGGTCGCCGCGGCCGGCAGTGAGCTGATCGGCGGTCCCCTGGGCCGCTTCGCGTGGGTCGGCAGCAGCTGGTTCACGCCCGTACGGGTCGTCGCGCTGGTCGCGATCGGGATGTTCGCACTGGGCATGGTGCAGAAGATCCCCTGCTACGAGTGGGCATGGTTCCGCGGCGCCAGCTCGCAGTACACGCACGCCTGTTACTCCGACATCCCGCACCTCTACCTCGGGCGGGGTTTCGCCGACGGCCTTGTGCCGTACTTCGACCGGCTCGGCGGTGACATGGAGTACCTCGAGTACCCGGTCCTCACAGGGCTGTTCATGCAGGTCGCCGCCTGGCTGACACTGCCCTTCGACGGCTCCGTCCAGCAGCGTGAGCAGATGTACTGGATGGTCAACGCGGGCATGCTGCTGGTCTGCGCCGCCGTCATCGCGGTCTGCGTCACCCGCACCCACCGCAGGCGCCCCTGGGATGCGCTGCTGGTCGCCCTGGCGCCCGCGTTCGCCCTCACCGCGACCATCAACTGGGATCTGCTCGCGGTGGCCCTGACAGCCGCGGCGATGCTGATGTGGTCCCGTGGGCGTTCGCTGGCCTTCGGCATCCTCATCGGGCTGGCGACCGCGGCCAAGCTCTACCCGGTGCTGCTGCTCGGACCGCTGCTCGTCCTGTGCTGGAGGGCCGGCAAGTACCGCGAGTACGGGGCGGCCCTGTTGGGCACGGCAGGCGCCTGGCTGGTGGTGAACCTGCCGGTGATGCTGCTCGCTCCCGAGGGGTGGAAGAAGTTCTACACCTTCAGCCAGGAGCGGCAGGTCGACTTCGGCTCCTTCTGGCTGATCATCACGCAGCGTACGGGCGAGCAGATGGACGTCGACGCCGTCAACACGTACGCCACGCTGCTGATGATCCTGGCGTGCGCGGGCATCGCGGCGCTGGCGCTGACCGCCCCGCGCCGGCCGCGCTTCGCGCAACTCGCCTTCCTGGTCGTGGCGGCGTTCATCCTCACCAACAAGGTCTACTCACCGCAGTACGTGCTGTGGCTCATCCCGCTTGCCGCCCTCGCCCGGCCGCGCTGGCGGGACTTCCTGATCTGGCAGGCCTGCGAGGTCATGTACTTCCTGGGCATCTGGATGTACCTCGCGTACACGACGAGCGGCGACAAGCACCAGGGACTGCCGCCGGAGGGCTACCAGTTGGCGATCGCCCTCCATCTGCTGGGGACGCTCTACCTGTGCGCGCTGGTCGTCCGGGACGTCCTGATGCCGGAGCGCGACGTCGTACGCCAGGACGGCTCGGACGACCCCTCGGGCGGGGTGCTGGACCGGGCTCCGGACGTGTTCGTGCTCGGCCGGGCCGCGCATCCGCCGCGGCACGCGGCGCACGCGGTGGAGGGGCCGCGGGTGGAGTGGGGCATGACGGGGGCCACAGGGCCCACAGGGCCCACGGCGGGCTGACGGGGCCACGGCGGGGCTCATCGGCACCGCGGCGAGTTCACCGGAACCCGGCAGGCCGACCGGGACTCACGGCCACGCCGTGGCCCCGGGGCCTCGTGTCGGGTCGCCTAGCGGTCGACCAGGCGGTCGAACTGCGTGGTGGTGTGGCGCAGGTGGGCGACGAGCTCGTCGCCCACCTTCGGTTCCTCGGTCTCCGCGGGGATGAACAGGATCGAGACCTGCATGTGCGGCGGCTCGGCGAACCAGCGCTGCTTGCCCGCCCAGACGAACGGCGAGAGGTTGCGGTTGACCGTGGCCAGGCCCGCGCGGGCGACGCCCTTGGCGCGCGGCATGACGCCGTGCAGGGCCTTCGGCGCCTCCAGCCCGACACCGTGGGAGGTGCCGCCGGCGACGACCACGAGCCAGCCGTCCGACGCGGCCTTCTGCTGGCGGTAGCCGAAGCGGTCGCCCTTGGTGACGCGGGTGACGTCGAGGACGGAGCCGCGGTACTCGGTCGCCTCGTGGTCGCCGAGCCACAGCCGGGTGCCGATGCGCGCGCGGAAGCGGGTCTGCGGGAACTGCTGCTGCAGCCGGGCCAGTTCCTCGGCGCGCAGATGGCTCACGAACATGGTGTGCAGCGGCAGCCTGGCGGCGCGCAGCCGGTCCATCCAGCCGATGACCTCCTCGACCGCGTCGGAGCCGTCCGTGCGGTCCAGCGGCAGGTGCAGCGCGAAGCCTTCGAGGCGTACGTCCTCGATCGCGGCGTGCAGCTGGCCCAGTTCCTGCTCGGACACGCCGTGGCGCTTCATGGAGCTCATGCACTCGATGACGACGCGCGCGCCCACCAGGGCGTGCACCCCGTCGACCGACGAGACGGAGCGGACGACCCGGTCCGGCAGCGGAACCGGCTCCTCGCCCCGCCGGAACGGGGTGAGGACGAGGAGGTCGCCGCTGAACCAGTCCTTTATCCGGGCCGCTTCGTACGTCGTGCCGACGGCGAGCATGTCCGAGCCGAAGCGGGTCGTCTCCTCGGCGAGCCGCTCATGGCCGAACCCGTAGCCGTTGCCCTTGCAGACCGGTACGAGGCCCGGGAACTGGTCGATCACGGACTTCTGGTGCGCCCGCCAGCGCGCGGTGTCGACGTAGAGGGTGAGCGCCATGGCCGGGACCGGAACCTTTCTGGTGGCAGCGGTGTATCAGAGATATGAGGGAGGTTACGGAAGAATCAGCGGCGCGACATGTAGATGTCGAGCGCCTTGTGCAGCAGCTTGTTCAGCGGGAAGTCCCATTCACCGACGTACTCGACGGCCTCTCCGCCGGTGCCGACCTTGAACTGGATGAGCCCGAAGAGGTGGTCGGTCTCGTCGAGCGAGTCGCTGATGCCCCGCAGGTCGTAGACGGTGGCGCCCATGGCGTAGGCGTCGCGCAGCATCCTCCACTGCATCGCGTTCGAGGGCCGGACCTCGCGCCCGATGTTGTCGGAGGCGCCGTAGGAGTACCAGACATGCCCGCCGACGACGAGCATCGTCGCCGCCGACAGGTTCACGCCGTTGTGCCGCGCGAAGTAGAGGCGCATGCGGTTCGGTTCCTCGTTGTTCAGCACCGTCCACATGCGCTGGAAGTACGAGAGCGGGCGCGGCCGGAAGCGGTCCCGCACGGCCGTGATCTCGTACAGCCGCTGCCACTCGGCGAGGTCGTCGTAGCCGCCCTGGACGACCTCGACGCCTGCCTTCTCGGCCTTCTTGATGTTCCGCCGCCAGAGCTGGTTGAAGCCCTTGAGGACGTCGTCGAGGGACCGGTTCGCCAGCGGCACCTGGTAGACGTACCGGGGCTGGACGTCACCGAAGCCGGCGCCGCCGTCCTCGCCCTGCTGCCAGCCCATCTTGCGGAGCCGGTCCGCCACCTCGAAGGCGCGCGGCTCGATGTGGGTGGCCTCGACGTCGCGCAGTCGCTTCACGTCCGGGTCCTGGATGCCCGCCTTGATCGCCGGGGCGTCCCAGCGGCGGATGACGACCGGCGGGCCCATCTTCACCGAGAAGGCGCCCTGGTTCTTGAGGTGGGCCAGCATCGGCTGCAGCCAGTCGTCCAGGTTCGGGGCATACCAGTTGATCACCGGACCCTCGGGCAGATACGCCAGGTAACGCTTGATCTTGGGCAGCTGACGGTAGAGGACGAGACCGACTCCGACGAGCTCACCGCTCTTGTCGAACCAGCCGAGGTTCTCGGAGCGCCATTCCGTCTTGACGTCCGCCCATGCCGGGACCTGGCAGTGACTCGCCGAAGGCAGGCTCTGGATGTATGCCAGATGCTGCTCTCGGCTGATGGTCCTCAGGGTCAGGCTCATGCGGGGCGCTCCTCGGCAGGTGTGTTCCCCTGGGTACAGGGGCTCCGGCTCTCGCGCCGAAGCCTACTGGGCCTGGAGACCACCTTCTGGGGGATGCCCCCAGACCGCCCGCCCCGCATGGCCCGCCGGGAAGCGGAGGCTAGTAGCCGATCAGGCCCCCGAAGAGCCCGCCGTGCGCCATCCCGAGGAAGAAGCCGAAGGCAGCGGCGCCGAGCCCGATGATCGTCAGGAAGCGCTCGCGGGTCGTGACCGAGATGAACTGGCCGTACCCGCCGGTCAGGATGCCGATCAGGCCGGACCACGAGCTGAGCAGATGCAGGCTGCTGAACTGCGCGGACACAAAGGCCACAACGCCCAGGACCAGGGTCGCCGCCATCAGGGCGTCCTGCAGAGGATGGGGCTTGCCGTCCGTGGCGAAGAGAGAGCCGGTGGGATTCGTTTGCGTTTGTGCCATGAAGCACCTCCTGGCATTCCCGAAAGGCGGCGCACTGTGACGCCGCCCACACCGATGGGTTCCAGAGTGCGGCGACCGGCAGCCGGATTTCAACCGGAAGCGGGTCTGCGGGTACTGTGTACGGTCTGCACCGGTGTCTGCCCAGGCCAGCACTCGATCTCTCGCTCATCGAGGCCGATTGTCAGTGGGGCCTGATTTACTCGTAGACATCGATGCTCACGCATCACGACCCTCCTGCCACGGAACGACCGTGGCCGCTGAGTCCAAAGGAGGTGGGTTCCACATGCGTCACTACGAGGTGATGGTCATCCTCGACCCCGATCTCGAGGAGCGCGCTGTCTCCCCGCTGATCGAGAACTTCCTCTCCGTCGTCCGTGAGGGCAACGGAAAGGTGGAGAAGGTCGACACCTGGGGCCGTCGTCGTCTCGCTTACGAGATCAAGAAGAAGCCCGAGGGCATCTACTCGGTCATCGACCTGCAGGCCGAGCCTGCGGTCGTCAAGGAGCTCGACCGCCAGATGAACCTGAACGAGTCGGTCCTCCGGACCAAGGTCCTCCGTCCCGAGACCCACTGAGCACCTAGCTCAGAGGTCATCGGGTTCGAGTAGCAGCAAGCAGCCAGAAGCAATCCCGCCGAGAGGTTCACCCATGGCAGGCGAGACCGTCATCACGGTCGTCGGCAATCTCGTCGACGACCCCGAGCTGCGCTTCACCCCGTCCGGTGCGGCGGTCGCGAAGTTCCGCATCGCGTCCACTCCCCGCACCTTCGACCGTCAGACCAATGAGTGGAAGGACGGCGAGAGCCTCTTCCTCACCTGCTCGGTCTGGCGTCAGGCGGCGGAGAACGTCGCCGAGTCGCTCCAGCGAGGCATGCGCGTCGTCGTGCAGGGCCGGCTGAAGCAGCGGTCCTACGAGGACCGCGAGGGCGTCAAGCGCACGGTCTACGAGCTGGACGTCGAGGAAGTCGGCCCCAGCCTCAAGAACGCCACGGCCAAGGTCACCAAGACCACCGGTCGCGGTGGCCAGGGCGGCTACGGCGGCGGCCAGCAGGGCGGTAACTGGGGCGGCGGTCCCAGCGGCGGTGGCCAGCAGGGTGGCGGCGGTGCTCCCGCCGACGACCCCTGGGCCACCAGCGCACCGGCCGGCGGCCAGCAGCAGGGCGGCAGCGGCAGCGGTGGCGGCTGGGGCGGAGGCTCCGGCGGCTCCGGCGGCGGCTACTCGGACGAGCCTCCCTTCTAGGGATCGGTCCCACCGGGATCCGGCCCAGGGGCAGCTCGTACCCCCACTTCTTGATCACACAGGAGATACACCATGGCGAAGCCGCCTGTGCGCAAGCCGAAGAAGAAGGTCTGCGCATTCTGCAAGGACAAGACCGTGTACGTGGACTACAAGGACACGAACATGCTGCGGAAGTTCATTTCCGACCGCGGCAAGATCCGTGCCCGTCGCGTGACCGGCAACTGCACGCAGCACCAGCGTGACGTCGCCACGGCCGTCAAGAACAGCCGTGAGATGGCGCTGCTGCCCTACACGTCCACCGCGCGCTAAGGGAGGGTGACCAACACATGAAGATCATCCTCACTCACGAGGTCTCCGGCCTCGGTGCTGCTGGTGACGTCGTCGACGTCAAGGACGGCTACGCTCGCAACTACCTGGTCCCGCGCGGTTTCGCGATCCGCTGGACCAAGGGTGGCGAGAAGGACGTCGCGCAGATCCGTCGCGCTCGCAAGATCCACGAGATCGCGACCATCGAGCAGGCCAACGAGATCAAGGCCAAGCTCGAGGCCGTGAAGGTGCGTCTGGCCGTTCGCTCCGGCGACGCCGGCCGCCTCTTCGGCTCGGTCACCCCGTCTGACATCGCCTCGGCGATCAAGTCCGCCGGTGGCCCGGACGTCGACAAGCGTCGCGTCGAGCTCGGTTCGCCGATCAAGACCCTGGGCTCGCACCAGGTGTCCGTGCGTCTGCACCCCGAGGTTGCCGCCAACCTCGGCGTCGAGGTCGTCGCCGCCTGAGCGACTGCTCGCAGAGCATGAGAGGGCCGCACCCCACGGGGGTGCGGCCCTCTTCGCTGTTTCACGTGAAACGGGTACCCAACGGGTGGGCCTCGGCTGAGGCGGGTGTTTCACGTGAAACGGGTTTGTCAGCGGGTCGCGCCCGTGACGATCCAGCGGCCCGAGCGGGTGCGCAGCCACAGGGTCAGCATGCGGACCGTCATCATCAGGGCCATCGCCCACCACAGGGCGGTCAGTCCGCCGCCGACGGCGGGAATGAGCAGGGCGACGGGAGCGAAGAAGGCCAGCGTCACCAGCATCGCTCCGGCCAGATAGGGGCCGTCTCCGGCGCCCATCAGTACGCCGTCCAGCACAAAGACGACGCCGGCGATCGGCTGGGAGAGCGCCACGACCAGCAGAGCGGGAAGCAGGGTGTCCTGAACCGCCTGGTCGCCGGTGAAGAGGGGGACGAAGAGCGGGCGGGCCAGCACGATCAAGGCCCCCAGCACCACACCGGAGGCGATACCCCACTGCACCATGCGGCGGCAGGCGTCCCGTGCGCCTTCGGAATCGCCGGCGCCGAGATAGCGGCCGATGATCGCCTGGCCCGCGATGGCGATCGCGTCCAGAGCGAAGGCCATCAGGCTCCACAAGGAGAGGACGATCTGGTGCGCGGCGATATCGGTGTCACCGAGGCGTGCGGCCACGGCAGTGGCGATCATCAGGACGGCCCGCAGCGACAGGGTGCGTACAAGCAGTGGTACGCCGGCCTGGGCGCTGGCCCGGATGCCCGCGGTGTCAGGGCGGAGCGAGGCGCCGTGCCTGCGGGCTCCACGGACGACCACGACGAGATAGGCCGCGGCCATTCCGCACTGGGCGATGACGGTGCCCCACGCGGATCCTGCGATGCCGAGCCCGGCGCCGTAGACGAGCCCGGCGTTGAGGGCTGCGTTGGCGGCGAAACCGGCGACGGCGACGTACAGGGGAGTGCGAGTGTCCTGGAGACCGCGCAGTACGCCGGTGGAAGCCATGACGACGAGCATCGCGGGAATGCCCAGGCTGGATATTCGCAGATACGTGGTGGCGTATGGCGCGGCCGTCTCGGAGGCGCCGAAGATCTCGACGAGCCAGGGGGCCGTGGGGAGGGCGACCACGATGACGGCGGTGCCGAGCACGAGAGCGAGCCAGATGCCGTCCATGCCCTGGCGGATGGCGGCTCCGAGTTCGCCCGCGCCGACGCGGCGGGCGACCGCGGCCGTCGTGGCGTACGCGAGGAAGATGAACACGCTGACCGCGGTGGTCAGCAGGGCCGCGGCGACACCCAGCCCGGCGAGCTGGGGAGTGCCGAGATGGCCGACGACGGCGCTGTCGACCATCACAAAGAGGGGCTCGGCGACGAGTGCGCCGAAGGCGGGAACGGCGAGTGCGATGATCTCGCGGTCGTGTCGGCGGCGGCTGGTCTTCGGTGCCGCGGTGGCCTGGGTCATGGGGTCAATCTAATCTTCCACAGGTAAGAGATACAAAGCCCTTGCACTCCTTACCGATGGGGGAGGCGGGGCTCCTGCTGTGTGCGGTTTGTTCTGATCTTGGTCCAGCTGGGAAAGTTTTTCTCCCCCACAGCCGGTGGACGGAAAAACCGCAGGTCGCAGGTGGTGCGGTCAGGTGGCCATGACTTTGTCCACAGTGCTGTCCCCCGGTCCGTGCACAGGTTGCGCCGGGTTCTCCACAGCATCTCGTCGGTCGTCCACATGGCCTGTGGATAACCAGATTGGCTGACGGTGCCCGCGGGCCTAACGTGGACCGGCGCCCGACGCTTCCGGATGCGGAGTCGCGCCGTTCGTTTTGTCAGTGCCGTGTCGTAGAAAGAGTCGCACGGCGAGGTCCGCGGAGCGGACGGGAGGAGGTGGCCGGTGAGCATTCCCGAGCCCCTGGACGATCCCTGGGCCGACACCGGTCCGGGCGACCGTCTGCCCGTCTCCCGTCCGCGACGTGGAGAGGGTCGTGGCCGCGGCCGCGAGGAGCAGCACGAGCGCGGCAGGGAGAGCGGCCCCTGGGACGAGGCCGCTCACGGCGGCTTCGAGCGAGTGCCCCCGCAGGACCTCGACGCCGAGCAGTCCGTCCTCGGCGGCATGCTGCTGTCCAAGGACGCCATCGCGGACGTCGTGGAGATCATCAAGGGCCACGACTTCTACCGTCCCGCGCACGAGACCGTCTATCAGGCGATCCTCGACCTCTACGCGAAGGGCGAGCCCGCCGACCCCATCACGGTGGCCGCCGAGCTCACGAAGCGCGGCGAGATCACCCGCGTCGGCGGTGCCCCGTATCTCCACACACTGGTCCAGTCGGTGCCGACCGCGGCCAACGCCTCGTACTACGCGGAGATCGTCCACGAGCGGGCGGTGCTGCGGCGTCTGGTGGAGGCCGGCACCCGTATCACGCAGATGGGATACGCGGCGGACGGCGACGTCGACGAGATCGTGAACTCCGCGCAGGCCGAGATCTACGCCGTCACCGAGCAGCGCACCAGCGAGGACTATCTGCCGCTCGGCGACATCATGGAGGGCGCGCTCGACGAGATCGAGGCGATCGGTTCCCGCAGCGGCGAGATGACCGGCGTGCCGACCGGCTTCACCGACTTCGACTCGCTCACCAACGGACTGCACCCCGGCCAGATGATCGTCATCGCGGCCCGTCCCGCCATGGGTAAGTCGACGCTGGCACTGGACTTCGCCCGGGCCGCCTCGATCAAGAACAATCTGCCGAGCGTCATCTTCTCCCTCGAAATGGGCCGCAACGAGATCGCGATGCGTCTGCTGTCCGCGGAGGCGCGCGTGGCGCTGCACCACATGCGCTCCGGGACGATGACCGACGAGGACTGGACCCGGCTGGCCCGCCGGATGCCCGATGTCTCCCAGGCCCCGCTCTACATCGACGACTCCCCGAATCTGTCGATGATGGAGATCCGCGCCAAGTGCCGTCGGCTCAAGCAGCGCAACGATCTGAAGCTGGTCGTCATCGACTATCTGCAGCTGATGCAGTCCGGTGGTTCGAAGCGGGCCGAGAGCCGCCAGCAGGAGGTCTCGGACATGTCCCGTAACCTCAAGCTGCTCGCCAAGGAGCTGGAGCTTCCGGTGATCGCGCTCTCCCAGCTGAACCGTGGCCCCGAGCAGCGTACGGACAAGAAGCCGATGGTCTCCGACCTGCGTGAATCGGGCTCCATCGAGCAGGACGCCGACATGGTCATCCTGCTGCACCGCGAGGACGCGTACGAGAAGGAGTCGCCCCGCGCGGGCGAGGCGGACCTGATCGTCGCCAAGCACCGTAACGGCCCGACGGCCACCATCACGGTTGCCTTCCAGGGCCATTACTCACGCTTCGTGGACATGGCGCAGACCTGATCCGGCCGGCCGTGGGGCCTGCCCGCGTGCCTGCGGAGGGTCGCGCCCATGACGGAGCAGTGCGACGGGGTGGACTGGGCAGGGCTCAAGCACGCGTACGGACCGGCGGACGATGTGCCGCAGCTGCTGCGCGCGATGGAGAACCCCGGCGAGGACGTACGGGGCGAGGCGCTCGACGGCTGGGCTCCTCGTTCTGACACCAGGAGACGGTGTATTCGGGCAGGGCGTCGGCCGTGCCCCGTCTTGGCCGGCTCGCGGTGTACGGGCCGGGGCACCGGAATGAGGTGCTGTGGCTGCTCGTGGCGATCGCCGGAGGCAACGGCAGACGCGGGGACCTTGTCGGCGAAGACACGGAAGATCGTTCCTTCGCCGATGCCTGCGGCCTGCGCGATCTGCCGGGTGGTGACGGTGCTGCCGTGGGCGATGACGGGCGGGATCGCGGCGCGGATTCTCATGCCGCGACGCTGCTCCGTGCTCATGGCAGGGGCTCGGCGTCGTCTCGCTCCGGTGGTGTCATGTCCCCCTCATGGTGCGGAGTGAGTAACTCACTCCGTCAGTGGTCAAGATCCCGACCGTGCTTTTCGCTCGACCGGAACCTGGCCGTAGAGGTAGAGCTTGACCATGACCTCACCTTTCGAAGCGTTGCTTCACAGCACCGAGCGGGCCCTCCTCCACCGGGTCGCCACCGCACAGTCCGAGGGCCGCTCCCCCTCCCTCGTCGGGGCGGTCGCCAGGGACGGCCGACGTGTCTGGAGCGGTGCGCGCAGCTGCGTCGACGGACATGCGCCGGACGCCGACACCCAGTACCGCATCGGCTCCCTCACCAAGACGTTCACCGCGGTGCTGGTCCTACGGCTGCGGGACGAAGGGCTGCTGGACCTCGGCGACCCGTTGGAGAAGCACCTGCCCGGCACCGGTGTGGGTGAGGTGACCATCGCCCAACTCCTCGGCCACAGCGCGGGACTGGCCGCCGAGAGCCCGGCGCCGTGGTGGGAGCGCACACCAGGCACCCTCCGGCCGACGCTGGGCGATGTGCTCGGCGAGAGGCCGATGCTTCATCCCGTGGGCCGTCGGCACCACTACTCCAACCCCGGCTACACGCTGCTCGGCTCGCTGATCGAGGCGGTACGCGGAGAGTCGTGGGAGGCCGTGCTCCGTCGGGACATCCTGGAACCGCTGGGCCTCAGCCGTACGAGCACCCAGCCGCAGGCCCCGCATGCGGCGGGATGGGCCGTGCACCCCTGGGCGGATGTGATGATGCCCGAACCGGCCCAGGATCTCGGGCTGATGGCCCCGGCAGGCCAGCTGTGGTCGACCGCCTCCGACCTCTGCCGCTTTGCCGGCCTTCTCGCCGAGGGCGATGACCGGGTGCTGAGCGCGGATTCCGTACGGGAGATGAGGACCCCGTCAGTTCCGTTGGAGGCCGGGGACTGGGAGAGCGGCTACGGGCTCGGCCTTCAGGTCGTGCGGAGGGACGGACGCACGCTCATCGGACACACCGGCTCGTTGCCGGGGTTCGTCGCCTGTCTCTGGGTGAGTGTGGAGGAGGGCGTCGCCGGCGTCGCGCTCGCCAATGCCACCTCGGGCCCGTTGACCGGCGCCGTGGCAGCCGATCTCGTGCGGATCGTGGTCGAGGCCGAGCCACGGCTGCCCGAGCCCTGGCGCCCGATGCGGGAGGTGGACGAGTCGCTGCTGGAGCTCGCCGGGCCCTGGTACTGGGGCACGAGTGGCTTTGGGCTGAAGCTGGTGGCCGACCACGGGCTGGAGCTGTACCCGTTGAAGGGGAACGGCCGCGGCTCGCGGTTCCGTGCCCCGGAGGACGGCGACGGCTGGATCGGGCGCGACGGCTATTTCGCGGGGGAGACGCTGAGCGTCGTGCGACGAGCCGATGGGTCGGTGGACCACCTGGATCTGGGCTCATTTGCCTTTACGCGTGAGCCGTACGACCCGGCGGCGGATGTGCCCGGAGGGGTGGATCAGGGCGGCTGGAGGGGCCTTCAGGCGTGAATCCGTCCAGCCGTTGGCCGGAACGACTGCGCAGGCAGCGGACCTGCGGCGACGTTTCACGTGAAACGGACGACGGCAGGGCCGCAGGGAGGCCGGACGTCAGGCCGACAGTTCCCGCTCCAACGGCGTACGGATGCGCGGAGTGATCCGGGCCTCGCCCACCCACTCCGACAGTCGGGAGGCCTCCGCTTCGATCGCGGCGGAGGCCTCCCGGCCCGGGTCCGTCAGCAGGCGCCAGACGATCTCGCCGTCCGCGCGCTGCGCCCAGCCCCCGACGATCTCGCCGTTCCACCACACCGTGGGCCCGATGTTCCCGGCATAGTCGAAGAGCGCGGCACGGTGCCCGGGGTCGAGATGGAAGCCTCGGTCGGCCCACGCCATGGCGCTCGGATCGAGCCCGGGGAGCAGGGCCGCCCAGGGCTCCACCGGTGGCTCCCGCTCGGTGTCGCCGGGCGCGACATAGCCCACGACGTCCTCGTCCAGCCGGACCTCCTCGGCGCCGACGGCCGCGAGGGCCTTGCGTACATGGCCCAGCGTCCATCCGGTCCACCACTTGAGGTCCGCCTCGGTGGCGGGGCCGTAGCGGAGCAGCCAGCGCCGGGTCAGCTCGGCCTGGGCCTCGGCGACAGGCAGGACGGGCCAGGGTTCGCTCAGGGCCCACGTGAACTGGCTGGAGGTCCAGGAACCGCGCGGCCGGTCCCGGCGGATACGGCCCTCGGCGGCGAGTACCCGGATCACGCGGGTGGACACGCCCTGCACCGTCTCGTACTTCTGGCCGCGGAACACGGTGATCTTGGTGCGCAGTGCGGGGACAGCGGCGGAGAGCTGGCTACCGGTCGATGGGCCCCGTGCCGTGAGCTCGGTCAGGACCGCATCCTCGGCATCGGCGAGCCACTGCTCGTCCAGACCGTTTCCGTCCTCCACGAGATGCTTGATCAGCGTCTTGCGTTCCTTGACGGCGATGGCGTGCCCGGTCGAGGCGGCGACGCACGGGGCGAGTTCCTCCGAGACGACGAAGAGTGTGCGACGCATGGAAAGCAGCCGGACCAGCGAGACGTCCTCGTACAGCGCCCGCACCACCTCTGCGGTGGTGGCGTCCGTGAGGCGGGCGCAGGCGGAGAGATGGACGGTGGCGGCGTCCGTCGCGTGGAGGGCGATCACGGCGTCCGTGGCGTCCACCGCTGTTGCGGCCCGCGCGGAGGGTGCCAGGAGGTGGCGGCGGCCGAGGCGCGTCCGGCGTTCGGCCGCGCTGATCCGGTGAAGTGCACTGCTCATGGCCGGAGCGTAGAGCGGAACTAGGTCAGTTCGAGTCCGCATCAGCCGACGGGTCGGCGCAGATATCGCCGTCCGACAGGGGTGTCGACGTCCGAGCGTCAGATCGTGCGCTTGAAGCCCACATGGGACGCCTCGAACCCGAGGCGCTCGTAGAACCGGTGGGCATCGGTGCGGCTGACGTCCGACGTCAGCTGGACCACCTGGCAGTTCTGGCGGCGGGATTCGTCGACGGCCCATTCGATGAGCCGATTGCCGAGGCCGGTGCCCCGCTCGTCGGAATGGATCCGTACCGCCTCGATGATCGAGCGGGTGGCGCCGCGTCGCGAGAGTCCGGGGATGACGGGGAGCTGGAGGGTGCCGATGACACGGCCCGCGCGTTCGGCGACGACCAGATGCTGGTTCGGGTCTCCCGCAAGGCGCTCGAAGGCCACGGTGTACGGGGAGAGATCGTCCGGCGACTCACGCCGGGCGCCCAACGGGTCGTCGGCGAGCATCTCCACGATGGCCGGGATGTCGGCGGGGGAGGCGGGCCGTATCTGGAGATCGCTCATGATCGCCAGCCTATGCGGGAGGGGTAGCGCCATGTGCTGAGGCCCTGTGCTGACGCGGTGGGGGCTGCGCCCCGTAGGTACGCCGCGTGCGTGCGCCCTGCGCTCACGCCGACGACCCCGCGGGTGCCGGAATCCGCAGTCCCTCGACCGCCCGGACCAAAGGGGCCAGCTCGGGGCTCTTCGCGGCCTCGTCGAGGGCTTCGCGCAGAGCGGTGTCGTTCGTCGGCCGGGCCTCGGCGAGCAGTGCCAGGCCGGCATCCGTGACGTCGGTGTAGATGCCGCGGCGGTCGGTGTCGCACAGATAGCGGCTGAGCAGCCCACGGTCCTCGAGGCGGGTGACCAGGCGGGTGGTGGCGCTCTGGCTGAGCACGACGGCGTCGGCGACCTGCTTCATCTGGAGATGGCCGCCCGGGCCGCTGTGCTGGCGGCTGAGGACGTCGAGCAGCGAGTACTCCCGCACGCTCAGGTCGTGCTTGGCCTGGAGCTCCCGCTCGAGGTGCGCCTCGATCCGGCCGTGCAGCAGGGAGAGGGCGCACCAGCTCTGGGCGAGGGCGGTGAGTGCCGGGTCCGTCGCGGTCATCGATCTCTCCTTCGTCCAGGAGCGCTCTCGAGGGGCCTCTGAGGGCCATGGGAGGCCGCTGCCGCCACTGCGCTCGGTGACTTGACACCAGGATAGACGACCCATGCAATAGCCCGCGCTTGCAACTAATCGTCGTCTGCAATTATTGTGGACGCCTGTAAGGCGCAGACGCAATCTTCTGGGAAAGGTGAACCCATGCCGCTCGCGCTCCTCGCCCTCGCCATCGGGGCATTCGGTATCGGCACCACCGAATTCGTGATCATGGGGCTGCTCCCCGAGGTTGCCGATGACTTCCAGGTGTCCATCCCGACCGCCGGACATCTGGTGACCGGCTACGCCCTCGGAGTCGTCCTCGGTGCTCCCGTGATGACGGTCCTCGGGACCAAGGTCTCCCGCAAGCGCATGTTGATGCTGCTGATGGGACTGTTCATCGCGGGGAATGTGCTCTCCGCCGTCGCCCCGGCCTTCGGTGTGATGCTCGCGGGCCGCGTGGTGGCCTCGCTCGCGCACGGCGCCTTCTTCGGCATCGGCTCGGTGGTCGCCGCCGATCTCGTCGCCCCGGAGAAGAAGGCGGGCGCCATCGCCATGATGTTCACCGGACTGACCGTCGCGAATGTCGTCGGTGTCCCGCTGGGCACGTTCATCGGCCAGAGCATCGGCTGGCGTGCGACGTTCTTCATCGTCGCCGGGCTGGGTGTGCTGGGCCTGGCCGGTGTCGCCAAGCTGGTTCCGGAGCAGCCCGGGCCCCAAGGCGTACGGCTGCGCCATGAGTTCGCCGCGTTCCGCAATGTGCAGGTTCTGCTGGCCATGGCGATGACCGTGCTCGGCTTCGGTGGTGTGTTCGCCGCGATCACCTACATCACGCCGATGATGACCGAGGTCGCCGGCTTCGCCGACTCCTCGGTGACCTGGCTGCTCGTCCTGTTCGGTCTGGGCATGGTCGGCGGGAACCTGGTCGGCGGCAGGTTCGCGGACCGTGCGCTCATGCCGATGCTGTTCGTGTCGCTCGGCGCGCTCGCGCTCGTACTGGCGCTGTTCACCTTCACCGCTCACCACAAGATCGCGGCGGCCGTCACCATCGTGCTTGTCGGCGCGCTGGGCTTCGCCACCGTGCCGCCGCTGCAGAAGCGGGTCCTGGACCAGGCGTCCGGCGCCCCGACGCTGGCCTCGGCCGTCAACATCGGCGCCTTCAACCTCGGCAATGCACTGTCCGCCTGGCTCGGCGGCATCGTGATCGCGGCCGGGCTCGGCTTCACCGCCCCGAACTGGGTGGGCGCGATTCTCGCCGCGTCGGCGCTCGGTCTCGCCGTCTTCTCGGCGGCCCTGGAGCGCGGCTCCGCCCGTCGGGAGAGCCGGGTCGTGGCCGGGGTGGGGGCCACAGAGCCCGTGTCCGTCCCCGCAGCCCGTCGCTGAGTTTGAAGGCTCACGCCGACCCTCTCAATCCCTCAACTTTCCGTCCCTCACCGCACAACCGCACCATCGCATCAAGGAGCTCACCATGACCACCGCCACCGCCACCGCTGTCGCCCCCCTGACCATCCAGGACGCCGAAGCCCTCGTGGAGGCTGCCCGAGCGGCGGCCGAAGCGGCCGGCGTGACCGTCGCGATCACCGTCCTCGACGCCGGAGGCCATCTGCTGGCCTTCCGCCGGGACGACCGGGCCGTGCTCATCGCCGGAGAGACCAGCACGCGCAAGGCTTACACGGCACTCCAGTTGAACGCCCCCACCGCGGATCTCGTCGATGCGGTCCAGCCCGGCGGCCTCTTCCACACCCTTCCGACCGCGCTGGACCGCCCGCTCCTCTTCATTGCGGGTGGCATCCCGGTGCACCGCGACGGTCGTCTCATCGGTGCGATCGGTGTCGGCGGCGGCGCGCCGGAGCAGGACCACGGTTTCGCGGCCGCGGCGCTGGAAGAGCTGCCCCGCTGACCGGCTTTCCCACCGGCAGGCTGCCCCTGCACCGATGACCCGGCGGGACCTCTCGCTCAGCCCGCCGCAACCGTCAGCGGCGCGAAGCGGCGGGTCCAGTCGCCGGGAAGGGCGGGGGTGCCGTGGGTCATGACGGTGTTGAAGGCGATCGGTGACAGGCCGCTCGCCTTCAGCCAGTCGAGGAGCTCCTCGTGGCGTACGTCGATGTCGGTGCGCAAGAGGCGGTCCGTGGCGGTGGCCAGGGAGGCGACGAGCGCCTTCGCCGTGTCCGTGTCCCGGGCGATGAGGGGGCCGATGACATGGGTGTTCATGTTGGGCCAGGCGGCCGCGTAGCCCGTGAGGACGCCGTCGGACTCCGCGACCCTCAACTGGTCGGCGAAGGCGGGGAGGCGCGTGATCATGTGGGTGCGGTCCAGGCCGAAGACCTCGCTGTCGAGGCGGAGAATCGCGGAGAGGTCCTCGGCCGTCGCCGGACGGATCGTGGTTCCGGCCGACGTCCCGGTGGAGTTGTCCGTCGCCGGGCCGGTGGGGCGGAAGTGGCCGCGGACCATCTCGGCGCGGCCGACGGTGGTGAAGCCCAGTTCCTCGTATAGGGGCTGCCCGTTCGGGGTGGCATGAAGGGTGAGCGGAATTCCTCCGGTCTCCGCCACCACGTACGTCATCAGGCGCCTGCCGATGCCCTGCCGGGCGTACCGCTCGGCCACGAGCACCATGCCGATGGCAGCGAGTCCCGGGCCGTAGGAGGTGACGACGCACGCCGCGACAAGGCCCTTGCCGGAGGGGTCGTCGATGCCGTATCCGGTCCCGGCCGCGAGCAGCAAACCCCATTTGTGCTCTTCGCGCGGCCAACCGCGGTCCTCGGAGAGATCGGCGCAGGACGTCAGGTCTGCCGTGGTCAGATCCCGGATGGGGGGCTCGTTGAGCGGTGTTGACATGAAGGTCAGGCTGTCGGACGCAGAGATCGCTCGTCCAGCGCTTTACCGGAAGTGGCCGAGACCCGCAGCCGACGTCCGCGGCGCGTCATCCCCCAGGGCTTGAGGACCGAGATCGCCGTCATGAAGAGGTACGCCGACAGGGAGACGATCGGGGCGGCGAGCAGACCCGACGGGTCCGTCACCGGAATCCCCGCGGCGGCTTCGTCCGCGGCCGCGTTCACTCCGGGCCGCAGCGAGAACGCCGTCAGCGCGGTAGTGATCAGAGTGAGCCAGAACTTGGTCCAGACCCAGCGGTACCGGGCCAGGCCCCATGGCGTACCGAGCGACAGGAGCAGACCGCTGCCGAGGGTCAGCAGTGCGACGGGGATCATCAGCCAGTTCGCGAAGACCGCCATCGAGCGGTACGAGGCTTCGGCCATGGCAGGTGACCCGGAGCTGACCGCGGCGACGCTCAGCCCGAGCAGTCCGAGAGAGAGCCCGAGCCAGCCCGCCGATGCGGAGACATGGACGACGAGGGTGGCCCGCCGAACGGGTCGCTTGAGTGGTTTCACGTGAAACACCGTGCCGCTCCGCCTGGTGCCTCCGCGTCTGACAGCGGGAGTAACCGCACGTACTAGCCTCGGCGTACACGACGCTGACGCGCCTCCGCCCACCCATGGGGCTACTGTGCCGCGATCTCCCTCGTCCCTGATTTCTTCGTCAAGAGATTGCTGCCGCGGGGTGCGCGCTCCACCTATGGTTCACGTCGCCCGTCTCCACCGTTCACCGAGCCGGTCGACCGATCAGGCATTCTTGATGCAGTCGCGAAGGTGAAGATCGCGAACCAGCTCTGTGCAGAGTTTGGGGTGAAGCTGGACGCCTCTGTTGCATATGGTGATTCCATGTTCGACGCGCACATCTTCGCCGCGGTGCCCGTTGCGGTGGCGGTGAATGCGGACCATCATCTCTCCGAGCTCGCCACCACGCCCACACGGGGAGCAATCTGCGGGAGGCATACGAACTGGTGCGATTCCTGCCGTAGTTCGCGGCATCGGGGAACAGGGGTCAGGGACGGCCCGGAGATTCAGGGCTGACCGCGGCTACAGGCATGGGGTATTGCAGCCTAACGGGAAAGTGGGCAGGGATACCCGGACTTTCCGCTCTTTGTCCGTTGCGGCGGTACATGCTGGGATGCTCGACGACAGGTGTCGCGGGCAATGTCACCCAGTCCCACTCGTCCCGATTCCCGCGAAGGCAAAGGGCTAGTGTGGGCCGGCAACGGTCTTGAGGCAGAGCGGGGAAATGGGGCACGTTCCGGACCAGCGGAAGTGCGCAGACCGACCGAAAGATGTTCGAGGCGAGGCACACAATGGACGCTCCGACCACCACGTCGGCCGGCAATGGCACTTCGGGCGAGAACGGTGCCAACGGCGGCGGAGGCGGCTGGTTCACCCCTCGTAAGAGGGGTGCCACGGGCCGGTCCGCGCCGCATGCGGAGGGCGGCCCGACGGGCGAGGGCGGCGAAGGCCGGATAGCCCCGCCGAGCCGTCCTGTGGCCGCGATACGCCCTGTCGGCACCGGAGCCGAGCGAGCCTCCGCCATGCCGCAGCGCGGCGCCCCGGCCGCCTCGCAGCGGCCCGCACCCGAACCCCCCGCACCCGAGCCCCGCGTACCCCAGGCTCGCACGCCCTACCCGCAGGCGAACCCGCCCTCCGCCCCGCAGGCGCCCGCTCCCGAGGCCTTCGCACCCACGCCGCACGCACCCGAGCCCCCGACGCCCCCTGCCGCGCCGGCGTATCTGCGGCAGAGCAGCGCGTCGCCCGACGCGATCCGCGTCCGGCGGACGATGGAAGAGATCGGCCCCGTCGCCGACAAGGTCACCTCCTACTTCTACGCCCTGCTCTTCGTCCGCCACCCCGACCTGCGCTCCCTCTTCCCCGCCGCGATGGACACCCAGCGGGACCGCCTCCTCAAGGCCCTGCTGACCGCCGCCGAGCACATGGACAACACCGCCGTGCTCGTCGGCTACCTCAAGAATCTGGGCCGCGGCCATCGCAAGTACGGCACCCAGCCCGCCCATTACCCGGCCGTCGGCGAGGCCCTCATCGGGGCGCTCAGCCGCTACGCCACCACCACCTGGGACAGCGAGACCGAGGCCGCCTGGGTCCGTACGTACACGACGATCTCGCAGGTCATGATCGACGCGGCCGCGGAGAACGAGCTCCACGCGCCGGCCTGGTGGCACGCCGAGGTCGTCTCGCACGACCTCAGGACCTCGGACATCGCGGTCGTCACCGTCCGCCCCGACCAGCCGTACCCCTTCCTGGCCGGGCAGTACACGAGCCTGGAGACGCCGTGGTGGCCGCGGGTCTGGCGGCACTACTCCTTCGCGGGTGCCCCGCGCTCCGACGGGCTGCTGTCCTTCCACGTCAAGGCCGTCCCGGCGGGCTGGGTCTCGAACGCCCTGGTCCACCACGCCCGCCCCGGCGATGTGCTGCGCCTCGGTCCGCCCGCGGGGTCCATGACCGTCGACCACAGCACCGACAACGGTCTGCTCTGTCTGGGCGGCGGGACCGGCATCGCGCCGATCAAGGCACTGGTCGAGGACGTCGCCGAGCACGGTGAGCGCCGGCCGGTGGAGGTCTTCTACGGTGCGCGCACCGACCACGACCTCTACGACATCGACACGATGCTGCGACTCCAGCAGAGCCACCCGTGGCTGCAGGTGCGACCGATCGTCGACGGCAAGGCCCAGTTGCCCGACGCCGTGCGCGAGTACGGTCCGTGGAACGAGTACGACGCCTATCTGTCCGGCCCGATCGGGATGATCCGCAGCGGTGTGGACGCGCTCAGGGGCATCGGCATCCCGTTCGAGCGGATCCGTCACGACTCCCTCGAAGAGCTCGTCGCCGCCGCAGACTAGGATCCCGCGCCGCCCGGCCACGGCCCGGGGTCAGCCCAGATCAGGAGCGTGCATCGCACGCACGCCCTCGATGTTGCCGTCCAGGTAGTGCCGCAGCGACAGCGGTACGAGATGAACGGCGGCGATCCCGACGCGGCTGAAGGGCACCCGGACGATCTCGTACTGCCCGCAGGGCTCCTCCACCTCGGGGCCGTGGCGCCGTGTCTCGTCCAGCGACACCAGCCGGCACACGAAGAAGTGCTGCACCTTCACGCCCGACACCCCGCCGTCCACGATGTGTTCGACGGTGTCGACGAAACAGGGCACCACATCGACGATCTTGGCGCCGAGCTCCTCGTCCACTTCACGATGGAGGGCTTCGACGACGGTCGCGTCCTCGGGCTCGACCCCGCCGCCCGGCGTCACCCAGTACGGATCCATGCCCGGCTTGGTGCGCTTGATCAGGACGAGGTCGTCCCCGTCGAGCAGAATGGCGCGTGCGGTGCGCTTGACCACTGGCCGTTCGGTCATGGCAAGAGAGTGGCCCACGACACCCGTTCTGAAACTCCCGTCCACCCAGCCGTTGCCTGGCGTCACCTGTCGGCACCCGACTGTCACCAGTCGACCGCCGCGCGCAGCAGCCCCTCGTGTGCCCGTGCGATGTGCGGGAGCGCGAGCGTCCCGGTGCGGACCACGAGGAAATACGTACGCAGCGGGGGTACGGGAGGATCGAGCAGGGCCACCAGTCGCCCGCTCTTGAGGTCGCTCTCGCACAGATAGCGCGGCAGGACCGCCAGCCCGGCGCCCGACGCGGCGGACTCCAGGACCGCGCGCAGATCCGGCGCGATGACGGTGCCGGCGGCAGCCGGCCGGCGGTCGAAGACGGCGGCCCAGTAGCGCGAGACGAACGGCAGCGACTCGTGGACCTCCACCACCGGCAGCTGCTCCAGCACGACGGAGCCCTTTCCTCGCAGCACGCCGGGGCCCAGCCGTGCCGCCCACCGCGCCGAGGCGACCAGGACGTACTCCTCGTCGCAGAGCGGAGTCGAGGTGAGCAGTCCGCCGCGCGGACGGGCCGTCGCAATGGCCAGATCATGATGCCCGGCCGCCAGTCCTTCGAGGATTTCCTCGGCGTTGGCCACGAAGGACGTCCGTAACGCGAGGCCCTCCGAGATCAGTGGGGTGAGTGCCGGGATCGCACGTACGGACGTGAACTCAGGCGGCCCGGCGAGGTGCAGCGTACGGACGGCCGACTCGTCGTCCAAACCAGCCTCGGCGATCTCGACGAGGGCGTCCAGATGCGGGGCGGCACGGTGGGCGAGCTCGTCGCCGATGGTCGTGGGGGTGACGCCGCGCGCCTGGCGCAGGAAGAGCGGCCGCCCCAGCTGCCGCTCCAGGGTCCGGATCTGACTGGTCACCGCGGGCTGGGAGAGCCCGAGCAGTGCGGCGGCGCGGGTGAACGAACCGGCCCGGTGCACCGTGATGAATGTGCGCAACAGGGCCAAGTCCATTGCTCAACTATAAATAAGTCGATAGGTCGCTGTCGCTAGCGTGATTGGACACTGACGCACAGTCAACTAGCCTTGGTCGAGCGGTTCTCCGCGCGTGGAACCGCGGGGAACCGGGGCGGTCCGAGCCATGAGGGGGGAGGCTCGGACCGCCTCTTCGTGTCGTGCCCCCGTCCCGTCGTCCGCCCGTCCCGCGGTCCGCCGGTCCGCCGGTCCTCCGGTCCTCCGGGGTTCGCCGTCACGCAGCCGCGGCCCCCGCCTCCAGGGCGCGCAGCACATCCGCCACCAGATCCTCCGGGTCCTCCGCGCCGGCGGAGAAGCGGATGAAGCCTTCCGGTACGGCGTCACCGCCCCACCGGCCCCGGCGCTCGGCGCTGGAGCGGACGCTCCCGAAGCTCGTCGCATCGTCGACGAGGTGCAGCTCGGCCAGGAACCGCTCCGCGTGTGCGCGGTCGGGCAGCGTGAAGGAGACCACCGAGCCGAAGCGGCGCATCTGACCCGAGGCGACCTTGTGGGAGGGGTCGTCGGGCAGTCCCGGATAGCGCAGCCCGGTCACCTCGGCGCGACCGGTGAGCGCCCGCGCGACGGCGAGCGCGTTCGCGCACTGGCGGTCGGACCGCAGCTGCAGCGTGGCCAGCGAGCGGTGCGCGAGCCAGGCCTCCATCGGACCCGGGATCGCTCCGACGACCTTGCGCCAGTGCCGTACGCGCGCGGCGAGCGAGGCGTCCCGGCACACCACGTACCCGAGCAGCAGATCCCCGTGCCCCGTCAGCCCCTTGGTGCCACTGGCCACGGCGAAGTCCGCGCCCAGCTCCAGCGGTCGCTGGCCGAGCGGCGTCGCGAGCGTGTTGTCGACGGCGACGAGCGCCCCGCCGGCGTGCGCCGCGTCCACGAGCCGCCGCACGTCGCACACATCGAGCCCCGGGTTGGACGGTGTCTCGATCCACAGCAGCTTCGCCCCGTCGAGCACGGCCAGCTGCGCGTCGCCGCCCGTCGGCGCGGTCCGTACCTCGACGCCGTACGCCTCCAGCTGCTCGCGAACCAGCGGGAGCGCCTGGTAGCCGTCGTCGGGCAGTACGACGACATCACCGGCCCGTACCTGGGACAGGAGGACCGCGGAGACCGCGGCCATCCCGGAGGCGAGGACGACGGTCTCGGCGCCGGGCCCGGTGCCCTTCCCCGTGCCGCCCTCGGGCTCCGAGGGAGCCTCCAGCTCCCCGATGGCCCGCTCCAGCAGCGTCCAGGTGGGGTTGTCGTCGCGCCCGTAGGTGTACGGGCCCGTCGGCTCGCCCGGCAGATGGTAGTGCGCGGCGAAGACCGGCCCGGGGAGGGTCGGTTCGTGCTTCCGCGCCTCGGGCAGTCCCGCCCGTACGGCCCTGGTTCCGTCACCCATGCTCATGCCGCTCGCTCCTCAACAGCCGTACGCACTGCGGCGAGCAGGCCCTCGCTCGCCGTCTCCACCATGTCCAGGCACTCCTCGAAGCCGTCCATGCCGCCGTAGTACGGGTCGGGCACATCGAGCTCGCCCCGGGCCACGGCGGCCGGATCGTAGGAGCGCAGCAGCCGCACCTTCGCGGCGTCCGTCTCGGTCGGTGCGAGTCTGCGCAGCTCGCGCAGATGCCCTTCGTCCAGGGCGATCACCAGGTCCAGCCGGGCGAACCAGGAGGTGCGGAACCGACGTGCGACATGCTCCGACCCGTAGCCGTTCGTCCTCAGGACGGAGACGGTGCGGTGGTCGGCACCGTCGCCCTCGTGCCAGCCTCCGGTGCCGGCGCTGTCGACATCGACCAGGCCGCCGAGTCCGGCCTCCTCCAGACGGGCGCGGAAGACGGACTCGGCCATCGGCGAACGGCAGATGTTGCCGGTGCAGACAAAACAGACAGCGAACGGCATCGGACACTCAGCCCTTGTCGTCGGGGAGCACCATGTTCAGCGCCCATGACACGATCGAGATGATCAGACCGCCGAGCACCGCGGTCCAGAAGCCGTCGACGTGGAAGCCCAGCTCGAGCTTGTCGGCGAGCCAGGACGTCAGCAGCAGCATCAGGGCGTTGATCACCAGTGTGAACAGCCCGAGAGTGAGAACGAAGAGCGGGAGCGTCAGCAGCTTGGCCACCGGCTTCACGAGGAAGTTCACCAGGCCGAAGAGCAGCGCGACGACGACGAGCGTCAGCACCTTGTCGCCCGTGCTGTCACCGGTGAGCGTAATGTCCTTGATCAGCCAGATTGCCACACCCAGGGCGCCGGCATTCGCGATCGTCTTGACGAGGAAATTCTTCATGTGTCTGATCGTGGCAGACGTGATCGGACCAATGGCAGGGGCGGACGGACGATGAAGGCATTCCGACTGGACGAGCTCGAGGCGGAGCGCGCCGCGAACGAGGGGGCGTATCTGCAGTTTCTTCGCGAGCGGAACATGTCGGCCGGGCTGTACGCGCTGAACGCGGGCGAACTCGACCCCCAGCAGCCGCACGGACAGGACGAGATCTACTTGGTGGTCAGCGGCCGTGCCTCGATCACGGTCGGGATGGAGACGACGCAGGTCGGGCGGGGCAGTGTGGTCTACGTGCCGGCCGGGGTGGCCCACAAGTTCCATCACATCACCGAGGACCTGCGCGTCTTGGTCGTCTTCTCTCCGCCCGAGAGCTGACCGGGCACCCAGGGTTTCCCTAGGGGACGGATCAGGGGAGTTCAAGGGCCGCGGAGGCTCCGCCGGCCCGCGCCCACCCCTAGCATCGGAGCCAGGACAACTCACAGAAGCGAGGTTGGGACGATGGCGGTGCGGGAGATATTCGCGGGGATGCCCTGGTGGGTGAAGTGGGTTGCGGTGCCCTTGATCGCCATCGTCGTATTCGGCGGGCTTATCTCGACCGTGATCGGGATTGTCATCGGACTGCTCTTCAAGGTGCTCGTGTTCGTGGCACTCGTCGGCGGACTCATCTACGTCGTACGGAAGTTCATGAACTCCTCCTCGTCGTCGCGCGGTGACTGGTAGCACGTACGCACGTTAGCCCTCGCGAGGGAACGGTCACAGCTAATCAAGGCGCCCGAACAGAGGCTGCCATTAGAGTGGCCAACGCCTGCCGCCCCCTGGAAATCAAGGGTCGACGAGCGCGATGAACAGCGGTTTGTAGGACTTCCTGGGTTATTTCTCGCGGCTTGAATCCAGGCAGTCCTCGACCGGCCTTCAGGAGCGCGGCAGGCGCGCGGGGGCGGCCCCCGCGGGCGGGCGTGCCGCCCGTCACCACGCCTGGGGGTGACCTTTGGCTACAGCCACGGCTCCTGCACCTGCTGCTCCACCCGTATCTGTTGTTCCACCCGCATCTGTTGTTCCACCCGCACCGGCTGCTCCACCTGCGCCTGCCTGCGCACCTGCACCCACGCTGATCGGTTCGGTGCAGCGGGCGTTGAGACTGCTCGAGGCCGTGGGCTCCCACACCGCCGGAGCCCCGGCCAAGCAGCTCGCGCGCGAAGCGGGCCTCCCTCTGCCCACCGCGTACCACCTGCTGCGGACGCTGACCCACGAGGGCTATCTCCGGCGCGAGAACGGCGTGTTCGTCCTGGGCGAGGCAGCCGTGCGGCTCGCGGCCGGCGGCGCGATGCAGAATCGTCGTAGCAGGATCGAGGACTCGCTGGCCCACTGGCGGGACGCGATCGGCGTGCCCGTCTACTTCGCCCTCTACCGGGAGGGGGAGATCGAACTCGCCGCCGTGGCAGACACCTCGTACGCACCCGCCGTGGACGAGTGGGCCGACTTCCGCGAAACCGGGCACGCCCATGCGATCGGCCAGTGCCTGCTGAGCCAGCTCGACAAGAAAACCCGTGAGGACCACCTCGACCGCCATCCCGTGCAGGCGATCACCCCGTACACGGTCCGCGACCGGCGGGCGCTGCTGGAGCGGCTCGGCTCCGTGGACCGTATGCAAACGGTCGTCGAGCGTCAGGAATATGCACTCGGCACGGTCTGCGCGGCTATTCCGATCACAGTGGGTTCTCTTGCTGCCACCATGGCGATTTCGCTACCCGCCCACCAGGAAGATCGATTGCTGCCCGCGGTCGAGCAACTGCGCAGCGGGATGGGAAGTCTGCTCAGCTCGTTCGCGTTCTCTATCAGTATCTGAAAAATCACTCCTTGTGATCTGCCGGTGGGTGCAGCACGATGGCCCGAGAGGGCCAAGGGGGATCATTCCTGGCCGTTTTCATCTACTGCGGGGTACATGATGCGCGAGTCGGTTCAGGCCGAGGTCCTGATGAGCTTCCTCGTTTCCGAGGAGCTCTCGTTCCGGATCCCGGTGGAACTCCGATATGAGACGGGAGATGCATACGCGGTTCGGATGACCTTTCACCTGCCCGGCGATGCGCCCGTGACCTGGGCCTTCGGTCGAGAGCTGCTCATCGACGGCATCAACGGGCCCAGTGGTGACGGCGACGTGCACATCGCGCCGACCGAGCCCGAAGGGCTCTCCGATGTGTCCATCCGGCTCCAGGTCGGTGCCGACCGCGCGATGTTCCGGGTGAGCGCCGCGCCGCTGGTGGCCTTCCTCGACCGTACGGACAAGCTGGTTCCGCTGGGGCAGGAGCGCACGCTCGGTGACTTCGAGGACCATCTGGAGGCGGCGCTCGGGCGCATCCTCGCAGAGGCCGGCTGAGTCACCTCTTGCGGCGGCGGCCCCTCCCGCCGCGAACCACGGCCCCGCCGTTACCGGCACCGGCACCCGCAGTGGCCCCCGGCCGGTCGGCGGAGACGACCAGTGCCGCCAGCGCGGTGGTCACCGGCACCGATGCGACCAGACCGATCGAGCCGATCAGCGTCCGTACGATCTCCTCCGCCACCAGTTCGCTGGTGGCCACCGTCCCCACGCCCGACTGGGCGATCGAGAACAGCAGGAGCAGGGGCAACGACGCGCCCGCGTAAGCGAGTACGAGCGTGTTGACGACCGAGGCGATGTGGTCGCGCCCGATCCGGATGGCGGCCCGGTACAGACCGCGCGGGCCCAGCCTCGGATCCGCCTGGTGCAGCTCCCAGACCGCCGATGTCTGGGTCACCGTCACATCGTCGAGCACACCGAGCGAACCGATGATCACGCCTGCCAGCAGCAGACCGGACATGTCGATGTTCGGGTACAGGCCGTGGATCAGGCCGGTGTTGTCGTCCGTGTTCCCGCTCAGGGCCGCCCAGCCGATGAAGAGCGAGCCGAGCAGTCCGATCAGCAGCAGCGAGATGAGTGTGCCGAGCACCGCGACCGAGGTGCGCGCGGACAGGCCATGGCACATGTAGAGCGCGATCAGCATGATCGCACTCGCCCCGACCACCGCGACGACCAGCGGATTCGAGCCCTGCAGAATCGCGGGCAGAATGAACAGCGTCAGTACGGCGAAGCTGATCGCGAGCGCGATCAGGGCAGCCACCCCGCGCAGTCGTCCGACCACGACGACCACGAGCGCGAAGATCCCGGCGAGCACCACCATCGGGACACGCCGGTCCACATCGGCGACCGAGTACTGGAGGTCTTGCGGGGCGTCCGGCGCATACGCCACGACCACGCCCTGCCCCTGGTGCAGTTGCCGAGGGGCGTCCGGCTGCACGACCTCGACGAACGTACGGCCCTTGTTCTCACCGGTCGTGACCTCGACCGTCGCTCTCGCGCACGTTCCTTGCTGCGAGTTGACCGCTTCGCGTCCCTCGGGGGTCGAGGTGTCGCCGGTCGGCGGCACCTGGGCGGCGTTCACGTCCTTGCAGTCGACCTGCTCGACCTTCACCACCCGCCCCTCCTCGGTCTGCCGGTCGAAGCCGACTCCGGTGCGCTCGTGGCCCGGGATCCCGCCCGGCCAGAGCACGACGAGACCCACCAGAACGGCGGTGGCGAAAGGAATCAGCACCGCGGCGATGACCCGTCTCAGATGCCGCGAAACGGGCTCGGCAGGCCCGTGGCTGTGCGTGTGGCCGTGGGCGTGAGCGGCCTCCTTGCCGTCGGCGGGGCCATGAGGTTCGGGCGTCTGCTGCGAGGAAGTCACCGACCGATCATCGCAAGAACGAAAGAGGCCCACTGTTCAGCACGCCAGATATGGCGCTAGCGTGGTGACACCTTTGCACACGCGGGAGCTCGGAGCACCGGGCTGAGAGGGCGCTGACCTCCGTACATCCGTACGGGACAGCTGCGCCGACCGCCGAACCTGTTACCGGGTAATGCCGGCGTAGGGAGTAGGTCACGATGACCATTGAGGACACACGCACGCCTGCCTCCAGCTCGAACGAGGGGGAGAACGAGAGCGGGAAGTCCATCGGCCGGCACAAGGGATACGTCGAGGGCTCCCGCCCCGACATCCGGGTGCCGGTCCGCCTGGTGCACCTCACCAACGGCAAGGACGTGACCCTGTACGACACGTCCGGGCCGTACACCGACCCCAATGTCGAGACCGACGTCCGCCGCGGACTGCCGCCGCTGCGGGAGAACTGGATCATCGGTCGCGGCGACACCGAGGAGTACGCGGGCCGGCCCGTCCGCCCCGAGGACGACGGGATCAAGCACACCTCGCCGCGCGGCGGGCTCCGCAACCTCGACGCGGTCTTCCCCGGCCGTCCGCGCCAGCCCCGCCGGGGCCGCGGCGGCCAGGCGGTGACGCAACTCGCGTACGCCCGCCGGGGCGAGATCACGCCGGAGATGGAGTACGTCGCGATCCGTGAGAACGTCTCCCCCGAGGTCGTCCGCGAGGAGATCGCCGCCGGGCGTGCGGTGCTGCCGGCGAACGTCAACCACCCGGAGATCGAGCCGATGATCATCGGCAAGAGGTTCCTGGTGAAGGTCAACGCCAACATCGGGAACTCCGCGGTGACCTCCTCCATCGAGGAGGAGGTGGAGAAGATGACCTGGGCGACCCGCTGGGGCGCGGACACGGTCATGGACCTCTCCACCGGCCGCAACATCCACACCACCCGCGAATGGGTGCTGCGCAACTCCCCCGTGCCGATCGGCACGGTCCCGCTCTACCAGGCGCTGGAGAAGGTCGACGGCCGCGCCGAGGAGCTGACCTGGGAGATCTACAAGGACACCGTCATCGAGCAGGCCGAGCAGGGCGTCGACTACATGACGGTCCACGCGGGCGTGCTGCTGCGGTACGTACCCCTGACCGCCCGCCGCAAGACGGGCATCGTCTCGCGCGGCGGCTCGATCATGGCGGCCTGGTGCCTCGCGCACCACAAGGAGTCGTTCCTGTACGAGAACTTCGAGGAGCTCTGCGAGATCCTCGCGGCGTACGACGTCACCTACTCCCTCGGCGACGGCCTGCGGCCCGGGTCGATCGCGGACGCCAACGACGAGGCGCAGTTCGCCGAGTTGAGGACCCTCGGGGAACTCAACACGATCGCCAAGAGTCACCAGGTACAGACGATGATCGAGGGCCCGGGACACGTCCCGATGCACAAGATCAAGGAGAACATCGACCTCCAGCAGGAGATCTGTGAAGAGGCGCCCTTCTACACGCTGGGCCCCCTGACGACCGACGTGGCGCCCGCGTACGACCACATCACCTCCGGCATCGGCGCCGCCATGATCGCCTGGTGGGGTACGGCGATGCTCTGCTACGTCACGCCCAAGGAGCACCTGGGCCTGCCGAACCGGGATGACGTCAAGACCGGCGTCATCACCTACAAGATCGCCGCACATGCGGCCGATCTCGCCAAGGGACACCCGGGCGCGCAGGAGTGGGACGACGCCCTCTCCGACGCGCGCTTCGAGTTCCGCTGGGAGGACCAGTTCAATCTGGCCCTGGACCCGGACACGGCCCGGGAGTTCCACGACGAGACGCTGCCTGCGGAGCCGGCGAAGACCGCGCATTTCTGCTCGATGTGCGGGCCGAAGTTCTGCTCGATGAAGATCTCCCAGGACATCCGGCGCGAGCACGGCGGCGACCTGAAGTCGCAGGAGATCGAGGCGGGCATGGCGGAGAAGTCCGCCGAGTTCGCGGCGGCAGGCAACCGCGTGTACCTGCCGATCGCGGACTGAGCGTCCGCCGGTCCGTCCGTGTGCGTGGTGGAGGCCCCGTCCTGGCCTCCACCGCTCATCGGGTGGTGTCCTTCTTCAGGACGCGGAGCTCTCCGGCGCCGGGATCGCCGATGTGGGTCCACAGGACGGGGACTGCGGCCGAGCCCCTCGCCTCGTACTGGGTCCATACGTCACCGGGGCTCAACTCGGCGCGGACTTCCGTGGTGTTCTCACCGGAGAAATCCGACTCGGAGCTCTCCCAGGTGCCCGTACCGGTCTTGACCGGGGCCAGGTCGAGTCCGGCGCTGGCCCCGGTGGCGGCGTCGGAGTAGTTGCCGCACACGTTCGTGGCGGCGAAGGTTCCGTCTGCGGCGAGGACGATCCGGCCACCCTGCTCGTCCTGCCAGGTGCCCACGTTGTCGCTCCGCGCCAGAACGAGCAGATCACCGTCCGGTACGGGGACCACGATGCGGCCGAGGCCCACCGGGACGACCGGCGCCACAGGGGCGGCGCCGGTGAGTGCCGGCAGCGCGGCCAATCCCGCGCCCAATGCCACGAGGATGCCGACGGCGGCGGCCAGGCGGTGGTTCGACTCCCCGGGCGGGGGTGGCCACGTCCGGTGGGGAAATCTTCGGGGTCTCTCGGTACCTTGCACGCGCCACCCTGCCGGCTGTGGACCGGGCTGTTCCCGCACGGCCGCGCCATCATGCCCTCTTCCACGGCCGTGCCTTGTCGCGGGTTGCCCAAGTGAATGCCGGTGGCTGGTTTGTGATGAGGCATCCCTTTCCTGTCGTGATCGCACCTGTCCTCCGGCCTCGGAACGGACACGGTTGAGTGGCAGGACGATGAACGTTCTCCCAGCGGTCAGGCAGCGCTTGACCGGGTCTTTATGTGTGCCTTACGTTCCGCCTTGCTTGGCCGAAAATCGATGCGTCCCTGACAAAGGGAATGAAAGGAACCGAAGTGAGCTGGTACCTGGCTGTGCTCAAGAACTACGCCGGATTCGGCGGTCGTGCACGCCGCAAGGAGTACTGGATGTTCGTACTCTTCAACGTCATCTTCGCCGCGGTGCTTCTCGGCATCGGCTTCGCCATCGAGTCGCAGATCCCCTACGCGATCTACATACTCGCGACGCTGATCCCGGCTCTCGCCGCAGCGGTGCGCCGGCTGCACGACACCGGCCGCTCGGGCTGGTGGCTGCTCATCTCCTTCGTTCCCCTCGTCGGCGGCATCATCCTGCTCGTCTTCCTGGCGTCCGACGGCAAGCCGGAGGAGAACCAGTACGGCGTGAACCCGAAGCTCGCTCCCGCCGCGGCGTGAGTCGACGATCCGTCAGGATCGGACCAGGGGCCGGGTGCAGCCGTCGGAGCTGCCCCGGCCTTCGCCGTGCCCGGCGCGACCCCCCGGGCGACGCCTTCAGTGCCGGCGCGCGCGGTAGAGGTCCCGTAGCAACGCGATCTCGGCTCCGTGGTGCAGCAGTTCCTGGTTGACCCACCAGACGGTCTCGATGAAACGGGTCCTCCGGGTCGCTGCCAGGGGGCACGTACTGTGGCCCGCCGTGTCGAGCGCCGCATCGTCCGCGCCGAGCAGGGCTTTCCGCCATGCCGTGGCGCCCACGTCGAAGACTGCGACGGCTTCCGGCTACTCGGGTCGGTGCTCCGGAGGACCGAAGTCCGGGCTGGTGAAGTCCGGGCTGGTGAATGCCGGGCGGGAGTTCTCCGACGATCCCTCGCTCGGGCTGGAGAAGTCGGGCCCGCTGTAGCCGACCTTCGGGATCCGGTTCGCCCGGCGCGGTGGAGCGGGCGATGCCGGGTCGGCGCTGGGGTCGGCGAGGGCGGCGCGCAGGAACGGGATGATTCCACGCTCCAGGAGGGCGTGCCGCCAGGCCTCCCTGGCACGTGCCACCTCGTCGGGCAGTTCGCCCCCCGCCTCCTCGGCGGGCACCTCGGTCGCGCTGTTCCGCAGAGCCGTGATCAGCAGTCCGATGGCGGCGGCCAGGAGGCCCGCCGCAGTGAGTGCCCCGAAGAACCAGCCGGCCGTCAGCAGGGTCTCCGCGAAGGAGGGTTCCGGGCTGAGCGCCTTCAGGACATAACCCACGAGAAGGAAGATCACCGCGGCGGTGCCCGCAAGGACCGGCGCCAGGACGGTCAGCACGGCGCCGAAGCCGGCCCCGGCGCCCGACTCGGCCGATTCACCGAGCGCGGGGCCCAGCACCGAGCTTCGGACGGACGTTGTGGACGGCGCGCGCAGTTCGTCGCGGACCTTCACGAAGTGCTCGTACTCCGCGGACGCTGCGCTGGTTATCAGTGCGGTGGCGTTGAGCGCCATCGTGCGTAGCTGTTCGGCGTTGAGCCGCTTCCCGACGGCGTCGAGATCCGGACGGTCGTGTGCGTTGCGCAGCGCGTCGTCGAGGAGGCGCTCGTATTCGGCGCGGTCCTCGGTCAGCAGGTGCGGAGCGCTGTTCATGTGCATCCCCCGATGCTCCGTAGGGCCGGATTGCCCGCGTGGGTGGGCGGTTGGGCGGAAACGGAGGAGAGCCTGCTACGGATAAGCCGATGGTAGAGCGGTTACGGCACGGGGTGACAGGGGGTTTCCGGAAATCGCCTTCCCCGGATCGGCTCAGCCATGCAGAGGGAGCTGCACCACCAGCAACTTTCCGGCCATGGTCACTCCGCCGTCCATCGCGATGGCGAGTCCGTCCGCGTACACATGCGGGCCCTCGACCACCGGGCGGGAGACCGCTTCGCCGTCCGCCGCGTCCTCGGTGCCGACCTCGCCGAGCAGATAGGGAATCGGGCTGTGGCCGTGGACGACGCGCTGTCCGCCGTACGCGGCGAGCAGCTCGCGCACGGCCTGCGGTCCCTCGTCGTCACGGAAGGCGAAGCGCTTGGTGAACTTGCGGAAGAGGTCCCAGCACTCGTCGGCGTCGTTGCGGTTCAGGATCTCGTGGACGTTGTCGTTGACGTCCTCGATCGTGGTGCCGTACTCGAGGTAGGCGGTCGTGTCGGAGTGCATCAGCAGATGCCCGTCCTCCTCGACCACCGCGTCCAGCCGGGCCATCCACTGGAGGTGGACGTCCTGGAGGCGGTCCATGTCGTTCTTCTGGCCGCCGTTGAGAAGCCAGGCGGCCTGGAAGGTGGCGGTCCCGGCGCCGGAGTTGACGGGCGTGTCGCCGAAGCGCTTCGCACCGATGAGCAGCAGTTCGTGATTGCCCATCAGGGCCTTGCAGTAGCCGCCGGCGGCCGCGGCCTCCGCGGAGAGCCGCATGACGAGGTCGATGACTCCGATGCCGTCGGGGCCGCGGTCGGTGAAGTCGCCGAGGAACCAGAGCCGGGTGTTGCCCGCCGACCAGTGGCCCTCGGCGTCGATCAGGCCCTTCCCGGAGAGCGCGGCGACGAGCTCGTCGAGATATCCGTGGACGTCGCCGACGACGTAGAGCGGCCCGAGGCCGTCCGGGACGGCGGCCTGCGTCTCGTCCGGCGCGACGGTCACCTGGACGGTGTCCCCGCGACGGTTGATCACCGGCAGGTCGCGCTCGGTGGGGGTGTAGCCCTCCGGCGGCTCGTCCTCCGGGAAGGCGTTGCCGGGGTGGTCGAGCACGTGCTCGTACGACGGCGCCTGCGACTGCACCGGGACCTGTGCGTACGGGGGCACGCGGAAGTCACGCAACGTCGCCGTCCGCACCACGGGTCCCTGACCGGCCCCCTGAGTCATCGACCCCTCCACCACCGTCGCGCCGCCGTACACCGTCGGCCCGGCCTGGTCGGGGAGGCCCGCGGTGTCGTGCGCCCATCATAGGAATGCGGATCGTGCTGTGTGATGCACCAGGGGTGCTGAATCCGGGTACACCCCCGGTTCGTCGTCCGTTTCACCCCAATTGGGCTGGTCTAGTCCTGGGAGGGGGACCGCGGGTGGCTCACCGTCGTCCGCGGGGGGCGGCGCTGTGAGGACGCACGGACGATGAGTTCCGTCGGTATCACCTGCTCGATCGGCCGGCCTCCGTCGACGCCCTCGATCGCGTCGATCAGCAGCTGCACGACGGCGGTGCCGATCCTCCGGGGCTTGAGCGAGAGGGTGGTGACGGGCGGATCGGTGTTGGCGTACAGCGTGGACTCGCTGCAGCAGACCAGGAGGAGGTCGTCGGGGACGCGCAGTCCGTACCGCCTGGCCGCGGCGAGCAGGTCCGTGCCGTTGGGGTCGAAGAGTCCGTAGACGGCGTCGGGGCGGTCGGGGCGGGCGAGCAGCCGATCGGCGGCGACGGCTCCCGCGCACGGGTCGTGCGCGGGGTAGGCCTCGTAGACCGGGTCCTGGCCGACCCGCTCGCACCAGCTCAGGTACGCGGTGGTCGAGAGCCGGGTGTAGGTGTCGGTGGAGGTGCCGGTGAGCAGGCCGATCCGGCGGGCGCCGGCGTCGGCGAGATGGTCGAGCAGCTCGAGTACGGCGGCTTCGTGGTCGTTGTCGACCCAGGCGGTCACCGGGAGGCTGCCGGCGGGGCGTCCGTCGGAGACGACGGGCAGGCCCTGGCGGACCAGCTCGGTGACGACCGGGTCGTGGTCGGAGGGGTCGATGACGACGGTGCCGTCGAGGGCGACGTTCGACCAGACGTCGTGGCGTGAGGTGGCGGGGAGGATGACGAGGGCGTAGCCGCGGGCGAGCGCGGCGGAGGTCGCGGCTCTCGCCATCTCCGCGAAGTACGCGAATTCGGTGAAGGTGAAAGGTTCATCCCCGTACGTGGTCACGGTCAGGCCGATCAGTCCCGACTTGCCTGTACGGAGTGTCCGGGCCGCGGCCGACGGGCGGTAGCCCAGCCGGTCCGCGACCTCGCGGACGTGGCGGCGCGTGGCGTCGGGCAGTCTGCCCTTGCCGTTGAGGGCGTCGGAGACGGTCGTGATGGAGACACCGGCAGCGGCGGCCACGTCCCGGATGCCCGCCCGACCTTGCCGGTTGCCCCGGCGGGTTGTTTCCGTCCGGCTTACCTGGTGCTTCCCTGCTGCTGTCATGGCGAGCCGATAGTAGGGCGATGTCGGGCGGTTGGGCCGGTCGCATATGCGGACGTTGGCAGGCACGTTTCTGCATGGCGCGCACTGGCCAATGGCCTTGGAAATAAAGGGGGTTGGGGCGTCCAGCACTCTTCTCGCGGTTGTCGACCGGCATAGACCTGCCAAGGGTCCGAGGTCTCGAAGAGGTCTCAACTCACTACTACGGGCGATGCGCGCCACGGAGTGAGCCACCGGCGCACGCAAGGCGGGGGAGCGCTCCCCCCTGTTCCGGGATCGGCTTTCCGTATCTGCCGCCGGCCATTCGCACCGGCCGGGAATCCTCATAAGGTGAGCAGTATTGGTGAGCCTGTACGACGGTCGAGGAGGACCTGCGGTGAGCGAGAAGAGCCCGAGGCTGCGCGCCGAGCTGGACGGCATTCCCACCTACAAGCCGGGCAAGCCTGCCGCGGCCGGTGACGAGGGGCCGACCGCCTTCAAGCTGTCCTCCAACGAGAACCCGTACCCGCCCCTGCCCGGGGTGATGGAGACCGTGATTGCCGCGGCGGCGGGCTTCAACCGCTACCCGGACATGGCCTGCACCGGACTGATGAACGAGCTCTCCGACCGGTTCGGGGTGCCCGTCTCGCATCTGGCGACCGGCACCGGTTCGGTGGGCGTCGCCCAGCAGCTGCTCCAGGCCACGGCCGGCCCGGGCGACGAGGTCATCTATGCCTGGCGGTCCTTCGAGGCGTACCCGATCATCACGCAGATCAGCGGAGCCACGCCGGTTCCGGTGCCGCTGACCTCAGGTGATGTGCACGATCTGGACGCGATGGCGGACGCCGTCACGGACCGGACCCGGCTGGTCTTCGTCTGCAACCCGAACAATCCGACCGGCACGGTGGTGCACCGCGCCGAGCTGGAACGGTTCCTCGACCGCGTGCCCTCCGACGTGCTGGTGGTGCTGGACGAGGCGTACCGGGAGTTCATCCGGGACACGGACGTCCCCGACGGCATCGAGATCTACCGGGAGCGGCCGAACGTCGCCGTGCTCCGGACCTTCTCCAAGGCCTACGGCCTGGCCGGCCTGCGGGTCGGCTTCGCCATCGCCCACGAGCCGGTGGCGGCGGCGCTGCGCAAGACGGCCGTGCCCTTCGGCGTGAGCCAGCTCGCCCAGGACGCGGCGGTCGCGTCGCTGCAGGCCGAGGACGAGCTGCTCGGACGGGTCGGTTCGCTGGTGGCCGAGCGGACGCGGGTGTACGACGGGCTGGTGAAGCAGGGCTGGACCGTGCCGCCGACCCAGGCGAACTTCGTCTGGCTGCGGCTGGGCGAGCGTACGGTCGACTTCGCGGCGGCGTGCGAGCGGGCCGGGGTCGTGGTGCGGCCGTTCGCGGGCGAGGGCGTGCGGGTCACGATCGGCGAGTGCGAGGCGAACGACGTGTTCCTGAACACGGCGGAGGCGTTCCGCAAGGAGCTGTAGCCGGCGCTCTCCCGGGGTGCGTGGGCGATCCGGGAGTCCTCCTGCCAGGTGTGCTGTGTCCCCGCGGCCTTGTCCGCGGGGACTCTCCTGCGTGGCCGTTCGCGTGCTTGACGAGGATTGGTCCGACGCTGATCGGTTCGACGCGGATCGGGTCGCCCGGCCGCACCGTCGCCGGCACGCGCGGGTCGCCGTCGTTCCGGCCCAGGATGGTGCACGGGCTCGCGAGGCGGGGCTCTTCGCCCCGGATGGTGGCGGTGGACGAGATCGGGAGAGCCCTCGCGAGCGCCTCGCCCGTGGGGGTTTCCCCGAGGGTCGCCGTGAGCTGTCCGGCGGGCCGGGAGACGTGGATCCTCGCCCCCAAGTTCAACAATATGTTGAAGAAGTCGGGAAGAGCGACCGGTCGGCGACCGGGAGGGCCCCCCGCGCGCCGGTGCGGTTTTCGGATGAGTCATAATGCTTGTGAATGTGAACGCGTTCACAAGCGCGTCCCGAATCTCCAGGAATGTGATGGGCATACGGGGCAAACTGCCGGGACGCGCACGATGTACCAGGCCGATGTGACCACGCCGACGTAAGGAGAGACGACGTGGACCTAGCTCTGGCGCCAGAGACCCTGGCGCGCTGGCAGTTCGGCATCACCACCGTCTACCACTTCCTCTTCGTTCCCCTGACGATCTCGCTGGCCGCGCTCACGGCGGGACTGCAGACGGCGTGGGTCCGTACGGAGAACGAGAAGTACCTCAAGGCCACCAAGTTCTGGGGCAAGCTCTTCCTGATCAACATCGCGATGGGCGTGGTCACCGGCATCGTGCAGGAGTTCCAGTTCGGTATGAACTGGTCCGACTACTCACGTTTCGTCGGTGACGTGTTCGGGGCCCCGCTCGCCTTCGAGGCACTGATCGCCTTCTTCTTCGAGTCCACCTTCATCGGCCTGTGGATCTTCGGCTGGGACAAGCTCCCGAAGAGGATCCATCTCGCCTGCATCTGGATGGTCTCCATCGGCACCATCCTCTCCGCGTACTTCATCCTGGCGGCCAACTCCTGGATGCAGCACCCGGTCGGCTATCGGATCAACAAGGAGAACGGCCGGGCCGAGCTCACCGACTTCTGGCTCGTGCTGACCCAGAACACCACGCTCACCCAGGTCTTCCACACCCTGTCCGCGGCCTTCCTCGCGGGCGGCGCCTTCATGGTCGGCATCGCGGCCTTCCACCTCCTACGCAAGAAGCACGTCCCGGTGATGAAGAGCTCGCTGCGCCTGGGGCTGGTCACCGTGGCCGTCGCGGGTCTGCTCACCGCCGTCAGCGGTGACTCCCTCGGCAAGGTCATGTACGAGCAGCAGCCGATGAAGATGGCCGCCGCCGAGGCGCTCTGGGAGGGCGAGCAGCCGGCGCCGTTCTCCGTCTTCGCGTACGGCGATGTGGACAAGGGCCATAACAAGGTCGCCATAGAGATCCCTGGCCTGCTGTCGTTCCTGGCTCACAGCGACTTCACGTCGCACGTGCCCGGGATCAACGACACCAACGAGGCCTTGCAGGAGAAGTACGGGCCCGGCGACTACCGGCCCAACATCGCTGTGGCGTACTGGGGCTTCCGCTGGATGATCGGCTTCGGTATGACGTCCTTCACCATCGGTCTGGCCGGACTTTGGCTGACGCGCAAGAAGTTCCTGCTGCCGCCGGCGCTGCGGGTCGGGGAGGACGAGGTGCCGCATGTGGTGCTCTTCAGGAAGCCGCTCGGCCCGAAGCTCACCAAGCTGTACTGGCTGGCCGCGATCTGGACGCTGGGCTTCCCGCTGATCGCCAGCTCCTGGGGCTGGATCTTCACGGAGATGGGGCGGCAGCCCTGGGTCGTGTACGGCGTGCTCCGCACCCGTGACGCGGTCTCCCCCGGTGTCTCCCAGGGCGAGGTGCTCACCTCGATGATCGTCTTCACGGCGCTCTACGCGGTGCTCGCCGTCATCGAGGTCAAGCTGCTCGTGAAGTACGTCAAGGCCGGGCCTCCCGAGCTCACCGAGTCCGACCTCAATCCGCCCACCAGGATCGGCGGCGACGACCGTGACGCCGACCGGCCTATGGCCTTCTCCTACTGAGACCGAGGACTGGGAGCTGAGGCATGGAACTCCACGACGTCTGGTTCGTGATCATCGCCGTCCTGTGGACCGGCTACTTCTTCCTCGAGGGTTTCGACTTCGGGGTCGGCGTTCTGACGAAGCTGCTCGCCCGCAACCGGGTCGAGAAGCGCGTCCTCATCAACACGATCGGTCCCGTCTGGGACGGAAACGAGGTGTGGCTCCTCTCGGCGGGCGGCGCGACGTTCGCCGCCTTCCCCGAGTGGTACGCCACACTCTTCTCGGGCTTCTATCTGCCGCTGCTGATCATCCTGGTGTGCCTGATCGTGCGCGGCGTGGCCTTCGAGTACCGCGCGAAGCGGCCGGAGGAGAGCTGGCAGCGCAACTGGGAGGCGGCCATCTTCTGGACCTCGCTGGTGCCGGCCGTGCTGTGGGGTGTGGCCTTCGGGAACATCGTGCACGGCGTGAAGATCGACGCGGAGAAGGAGTACGTCGGCACCTTCGGCGATCTGCTGAATCCGTACGCGATTCTCGGCGGACTGGTGACGCTGTTCCTTTTCACCTTCCACGGGACGGTGTTCGCCGCGCTGAAGACGGTCGGGGACATCCGCGAGCGGGCACGGAAGCTGGCGCTGACCCTGGGGCTGATCACAGCCGTGCTGGCGCTCGGCTTCCTGAGCTGGACCCAGGTGGACAAGGGCGACGGGACCAGCCTGGTCGCCATGATCATTGCGGTGGTGGCGCTGGTCGGCGCGATCGGTGCGAATCAGATGGGACGCGAGGGTTGGTCGTTCGCGCTGTCAGGGGTGACGATCGCGGCCGCGGTCGCGATGCTCTTCCTGACGCTCTTCCCGAACGTCATGCCGTCGTCGCTCAATGAGGAGTGGAGCCTGACGGTGACCAACGCCTCGTCGAGCCCGTACACACTGAAGATCATGACGTGGTGTGCGGGGGTCGCGACGCCCATGGTGCTGCTGTACCAGGGATGGACGTACTGGGTGTTCCGGAAGCGGATCGGCACGCAGCACATCGCTGATCCGCACTGAGTTCTCTGAGTTCTCCGAGCCCGCTCTCCACGCCCGCTCTCCGTGTCCGCCGGCCTGCCGTCATGAAGTAGGGGATGTTTCACGTGAAACCCGTCGACCCGCGTCTGCTCCGGTACGCCAGGGCCACCCGCTTCTTCATGGCGGCCGTGGTGGTCCTCGGCCTTGCCGGAGCGGCGCTGGTCGTCGCCCAGGCGATGCTCATCGCCGAGGTGGTGGTGGGGGCGTTCCAGCGAGGGCTGGACGCCTCCGGGCTGTGGACTCCGCTGGTGCTGCTGGCCGTCGTCGCGGTGGGGCGAGGGCTTGTCTCATGGCTGACCGAGCTGGCGGCGCACCGGGCGAGTGCGGCGGTGAAGAGCGAGCTGCGGATGCGGCTGCTGGGGCGGGCGGCGGCGCTCGGGCCGGGATGGCTGAGCGGGCAGCGCACCGGGTCGCTCGTCGCGCTGGCCACGCGTGGAGTGGACGCTCTCGACGACTACTTCGCGCGGTATCTGCCGCAGCTGGGGCTCGCCGTGGTGGTTCCGGTGGCGGTGCTGGCGCGGATCGTCACCGAGGACTGGGTGTCGGCGGCGGTCATCGTGGTGACCCTGCCGCTCATTCCGATCTTCATGGTGCTGATCGGCTGGGCCACGGAAGCCCGGATGAACCGTCAGTGGAAGCTGCTGTCGCGGCTGTCCGGGCACTTCCTGGACGTGGTCGCAGGGCTGCCGACGCTGAAGGTGTTCGGGCGGGCGAAGGCGCAGGCCGAGTCGATCCGGAGGATCACCACCGAGTACCGGCGGGCGACCCTGAAGACGCTGCGGATCGCGTTTCTGTCGTCGTTCGCGCTGGAGTTGCTGTCGACGCTGTCGGTGGCACTGGTGGCCGTGGGCATCGGTATGCGGCTCGTCCACGGCGAGCTCGACCTCTACACAGGGCTGGTGGTGCTGATCCTCGCGCCCGAGGCGTATCTGCCGCTCCGGCAGGTCGGGGCGCAGTACCACGCGGCGGCGGAGGGGCTCTCGGCGGCGGAGGAGATCTTCGCGGTCCTGGAGAGCCCTGTCCCCGGTGGGGGTACGGGGGCTCCGGGCTCCGTGAGGCTGGAGCTCTCCGGGGTGACGGTCCGCCGTGCGCGGCGGAGCGAGCCGTCACTGGATTCGGCGTCGCTGATCCTGGAGCCCGGCGAGGTGGTGGCCCTGGTGGGGCCGAGCGGGGTCGGGAAGTCGACGCTGCTGGACGTGGTGCTGGGGTTCGTTCCGCCCGACGAGGGCCGGGTGCGGGTGGGCGGCGCGGACCTCGCGACCCTGGATCTGGAGCGCTGGCGGGAATCGATCGCGTGGGTGCCGCAGCGGCCGTACCTCTTCGCGGGAACGATCGCCGAGAACGTGCGGCTCGCGCGGCCGGGCGCAAACGACTCCGAGGTCATGGCGGCGCTGCGGGACGCGGGTGCGTACGGCTTCGTGGCCGCGCTGCCGCAGGGGGTGGGGACCGTCCTCGGCGAGGACGGCGCAGGGCTGTCGGCGGGGCAGCGGCAACGGCTCGCGCTGGCCCGCGCCTTCCTCGCCGACCGGCCGCTGTTGCTGCTCGACGAGCCGACGGCGGCGCTGGACGGCGAGACCGAGGCAGGGATCGTGGAAGCGGTCCGGCGGCTGGCGGACGGGCGGACGGTGCTGTTGGTCGTCCACAGGCCCGCGCTGCTGGATCTCGCGGACCGGGTGGTGGAGCTCAGCCCCTCGAGGGCGGCGGGTGCCGGGGCGGTAGGCGCCCTCGCCTCCTCCGGGCTCCCGCATCCTTCCCCTCCGCCCGCGGGGGAGAGCCTCGTCGGCGGGCCGACTGCGGCTGACCCTGTACGCCTCGATGGCCGCGAGGCCGCAAAGGCCGCGACGCTGCCACGGGCGCAGCGGGGCCGGGCGTTGGCCCGGGTGCGGGGGATGGCCGGAGGGCTGCGGGGGCAGCTCGTTCTGGCGCTGGTGCTCGGGAGTCTGGCGCTCGGGTCGGCCGTGGGCCTCATGGCCGTGTCCGGATGGCTCATCTCGCGGGCGTCGGAGCAGCCGCCCGTGCTGTACCTGATGGTGGCGGTGACGGCGACGCGGGCGTTCGGGATCGGGCGAGCCGTGTTCCGGTACGCGGAGCGGCTGGTGTCGCACGACGCCGTGCTGTCGATGCTGGCCGATCTGCGGGTCGGGGTGTACCGGCGGCTGGAGCGGATCGCGCCTGCCGGGCTGCGCCGGGCTCGGCGCGGCGATCTGCTGTCGCGGCTCGTCGCCGACGTCGACGCGCTGCAGGACTACTGGCTGCGGTGGCTGCTGCCCGCGGGCGTCGCGGTCGTGGTCGGGGCCGGGGCCGTCGGGTTCACGGCGTGGCTGCTGCCCGAGGCCGGTGCCGTGCTGGCCGTGGGGCTGCTCGTCGCCGGGGTGGCCGTGCCGATGGTCAGCGCAGCCTGCGCACGGCGGGCCGAGCGCAGGCTCGCGCCCGCGCGCGGCGTGCTGGCGACACGGGTCGTCGATCTGCTCCGCGGTACGGCCGAGCTGACCGTAGCCGGGGCGTTGAACGGCCGGATCGCCGCGGTGCGGGAGGCCGACCGCACGCTCACCCGGATCGCCTCGCGCGCCGCCTCCGCCACCGCGCTCGGCGGCGGACTCTCCGCAGTGGCCTGCGGGCTCACCGTCGCGTTCGCCGCGTACGCGGGAGTCATGGCCGTGCACGCGGGCCGGATCGAGGGCGTCGAGCTCGCCGTCGTCGTACTGACCCCGCTCGCCGCCTTCGAGGCGGTCATCGGGCTTCCGCTCGCCGTGCAGTACCGCCAGCGGGTCAAGCGGAGTGCCGAGAGGGTCTTCGAGGTGCTCGACGCCCCGGTGCCGGTGCACGAGCCCCTCGAGCCGGCACCCGCACCCGCGTCGCCGTTCCCGCTGGAGGTCCGCGGACTCGCGGCCCGGTACGCGGACCAGGAGCGCGACGCCCTCACCGGCTTCGACCTGAGTCTCACCGCGGGCAGGCGGATCGCGGTCGTCGGCGCCTCCGGCTCCGGGAAGACCACCCTCGCCCAGGTGCTGCTGCGCTTCCTGGACGCACGGGAAGGCACGTACACCCTCGGCGGAACGGACGCGGCCGCGCTGGACGGGGACACGGTCCGGCGGTTCGTCGGGCTCTGCGCCCAGGACGCGCACATCTTCGACAGCACCATCCGTGAGAACCTCCGACTCGCCCGTACCGAGGCCTCCGAGGAGGAACTGCGCGCGGCACTCGCCGGTGCCCGGCTGCTGGAGTGGGCCGACAGCCTCCCCGACGGCCTGGACACCCTCGTCGGCGAGCACGGCGCCCAGCTCTCCGGCGGCCAGCGCCAGCGCCTCGCCCTCGCCCGCGCGCTCCTCGCCGACTTCCCCGTGCTCCTCCTCGACGAACCGGCCGAGCACCTCGACCTCGCCACGGCGGACGCGCTCACCGCGGATCTGCTGGCGGCGACACAGGGGCGTACGACGCTGCTGATCACCCACCGGCTGCGCGGCCTCGACGCGGTGGACGAGGTGCTCGTCCTGGACGACGGCCGGACCGTACAGCGCGGCCCGTACGCGCATCTGGCCGAGGCGGAGGGGCCGCTGCGCCGCATGCTGGAGCGCGAACGCGCCGGTGATCTGCTGGAGAGCCGGCTCCGGGAACCGACTTTCCATGCCAAATAGGGCTTACTAGTCTCAAGGGCATGACAGCCCCGGAGAAGAGGGAGCCGACGGGCCCCGAGGAGCCCTCGGGCCCGATCGAAGCCGCCACGCAGGCGACCCGCAGCCTCCAGGGCCTGTCCACCGAGCTCACCGCCCGCGTTCCCCAGCTGCTCGAAGCGATGCGCTCCATCGGCACGGGCCTGGAGCTGCGCTCCACCCTCGACCGGATCTGCGCCACCGCAGCGGAGCTCGGGGACGCCCGCTACGCCGCCATCGGCGTCGTCGACGAGGAGGGCCGGGGCCTGTCCGACTTCGTCACGTACGGCGTTCCCGAGGACGTGGCGCGGCGGATCGGGCACCCGCCCGACGGGCAGAAGGGGCTCCTCGGCGCGCTGACGCACCAGCCCGAGTCCATACGGCTCACCGATCTGACGAAGGACCCGCGCTGCGCCGGATTCCCGCCGGACCATCCGCCGATGCGGACGTTCCTCGGGGTACCGATCCGGGTCCGGGGCGAGATCTTCGGCAATCTCTATCTGGCGGAGAAGCGTGGCGGGGGCGAGTTCACCGACCACGACGTCCACATGCTTCGGGTCCTCGCGACCGAGGCGGGCATAGCGATCGGCAACGCCCGGCTGTACGAGGCGGCGCGGCAGCGCGAGCGCTGGATCGACGGCTCGGTCGCCGTCACCACCGCTCTGCTCGCCGGCGGTGACGCGGACGACGCGCTCGCCGTCGTCGCGGAGCAGGCGCGCAAGCTCGCCGACGCGGCGGCCGGGATCGTGCTGCTCCCGGCCGGCGAAGGCGGCCTGGAGATCGTCGCCGTCTCGTCGTCGCAGCCCTCCGTTCGTCCAGGCGCGGTCGCGCCCGCCGAGAGTCCGGCCGTTGCGTCGCTCCTCGCCGGTGAGGCGGTGTTCGTCGCGGACGCCGCCACCGATTCGCGCATGGTCACCCGGCTGGTGAGCGACTACGGGCCGGTCATGCTCCTGCCCCTGCACAGCGGCGGCAGGGTGCTCGGCGCGCTGGCCACCCCGAGGGCGCGTGGTGCACGCCAGTTCACCGAGACCGAACGCACGCTGGCCACCCAGTTCGCCTCGCAGGCCGCGGTGGCGCTGATGATGGCCGAGGCGCAGCGGGACCGGGAGCGGCTCGCCGTGTACGAGGACCGCGACCGTATCGCCCGAGACCTCCACGACCTCGTGATCCAGCGGCTGTTCGCCACCGGGATGATGCTGGAGAGCGCGCAGCGGCAGTCGCTCGCGCCCGCCGTGCAGGAAGGCGTCGGCAAGGCGGTCGACGAACTGGACGTGACCATCCAGGAGATCCGCACGGCCATCTTCGCGCTGCAGCAGGGTCCGGCGGAGGCGCCGTCCGGGCTGCGTACGCGCGTGCTGAGGGAGATCAACATGGCGGCCGTGCCGCTGGGGTTCAAGCCCTCGCACCGCTTCGTCGGGCCGGTCGACTCGGTGGTCGGAGAGCTGACGGGCAAGAACCTGATCGCGGCGTTGCGGGAGGCGCTGTCCAACGTGTTCCGGCATGCCGAGGCGACCCGTATCGAGGTCGTCGTCGACGCGACCGTACGACTGGGGGACGCTTCCGGCGAGGCCACCCGCGAGAGTGACGGCGCCGGCGAGGGTACTGGCCGGGGTGGCGGCGACGGTGACGCCGGCTCAGGCACACGGGGGGTGCGCCTTTCGGTCGCCGACGACGGTGTGGGCATTCCCGAGGGCGGGCGGCGCAGCGGGCTGCGCAACCTCCGGCGGCGTGCCGAGTCGCTCGGCGGCTCGAGCTGGTGCGAGCCGGGGATCGCGGAGGGCGGCGGCGGTACGAGGGTGATCTGGGAGGCGCCGCTCGAGCCGCGCGGGGTGGCGGCCGCGGGCCGCGATCAGCTGGAAGCCTGACGGGCTCCCAGGCCCCGGCCGGACTGGGCCGGTTGGCCGTACGACACCATCTATATGTCGCACATGGGGCAAATCGGATGTGACGATCCGAGCATGGGTCACCAACACCGCGACTGGCAACGGATTCTGATCGTGTCGTTGCTGTGCCTGCTGCCGGCCCTTGCCGCGCCACCGGCCGCCGCCAACGACGGGCCCACGACGAGTGCCGAAGTGGCCCGGCTGTTCGAGGAGGCGGCGAAGGCCACCCAGTCCTATCAGCGCGGCCTGCACGCCGCGGAGATCGAACGGGCGCGCACCGAGCGGCTCCAGTGGCGGCTGGCCGAGCACCGTCGTGAACTCTCCGACATACACGACAAGATCGGCGAGGTGGCCCGCGCCCAGTACCGCACCGGCGGCAACCTCGCGCTCACCGCGAGGCTGCTGCTCGCTGACGAGCCAGAAGTCATGATGCGCGGATGGGAGCTGGCCTGGAAGGCGGAGCTGGCGGTGAACCGGCTGCTCGGCCAGGCCAAGGAGGCGGAGCGCCGGGCGAGTCAGGCCGAAGAGCGGGCCCGCGCCGCCTGGCTCGACCTCGAAGCACGCACCGAGCGGCTGGCATGGCTCAAGCAGTCCATCGAGACCAAGCTGGAGTCGGCGCAGTGGACGCTCCAGGGCGAGGCCAACCGCAGCGCGGCCGCCGGTCAGTGCGCCGGAGCGGTACGGCTCGACGAGCCGCCGCTGCCGGACGGGCCGAACTGGGTGGCACCCGTGGAGGACTACACGCTGTCGGCCGGATTCGACAGCGCGGGTGAACGCTGGGCACGCCGTCACACCGGGCAGGACTTCGCCGTCCCCATCGGTACGCCGGTGCGGTCGGTCGGCGCGGGCCGGGTGGTCTCCGTGTCCTGCGGCGGCGGTTTCGGCATCCAGGTCGTCGTCGAGCACGACAACGGCTGGTACTCGCAGTACGCGCACCTCGCCGCGGTCACCGTCGACCAGGGGGACTGGGTGCGAACCGGCCAGTGGGTCGGGCAGGCGGGCACCACCGGGAACTCGACCGGGCCCCACCTGCACTTCGAGGTGCGGCTGACGCCGTATCTCGGGTCCGGGGTGGATCCGGTGCCCTGGCTGCGCGAACGCGGGGTCTGGCTGTAGCGGGCCGGGCCCTGGGGCGGACCCGGCCCGGGCCCGGTGCGGCGTTGGCGCGGCCTACGCGAGGCGCGCCGCCAGGATCTGCTCGATGACGACCGCGACGCCGTCCTCGTTGTTCGCGACGGTCCGCCCGGAAGCGGCGGTGATCACATCGGGGTGGGCGTTGCCCATCGCGTAGGAGGTGCCGGCCCAGGTCAGCATCTCCACGTCGTTGGGCATGTCCCCGAACGCGACGACCTCGTCCGCCGAGATCCCGCGCTGCGCACAGCACAGCGCGAGCGTGGAGGCCTTGGACACGCCCAGGCCGCTGATCTCCAGCAGTGCGGTCGGGCTGGAGCGGGTGAACGAGGCCAGATGGCCCGCGGCCGTACGGGCCAGGGCGAGGAACCCGTCGGGGGTCAGCTCCGCGTGGTGGGCGAGCAGCTTGAGCACGGGCGCGTCGGAGTCCGGGCCCTCCTTGTGGAGCAGCTTCTCGGCGGTGGCGACGGTGGCGCCCGGGTCGAGATGGAACGGCGGGTAGTCGGGCTCGTAGTGGATGCCCGTGCTCAGCTCGACCGCGAACGACGTGCCGGGCGCGGCGTCGCGCAGCGTCCTGACCACATCGAGCGCGGTCTCCCGCTCCAGCGGACGTGCCTGGAGCAGCTTGCCGCCGGCGTGGAGGTCGACGACCGCGGCGCCGTTGGCGCAGATCGCCAGGCCGTGACCGTGGACATGATTGCTGACGACGTCCATCCACCGGGCCGGGCGGCCGGTGACGAAGAAGACCTCGATGCCGGCCTCCTCGGCGGCCGCGAGCGCCGCGACGGTGCGGTCCGAGACGGACTTGTCGTCGCGCAGCAGGGTGCCGTCGAGATCGGTGGCGATCAGCCGGACGGTGGCGGGGAGCGGGAGAGGATCGTTAGCTGAGGTCACAGAGGCATTCTCCCGTACCTGCCGTACGGGCGTGCGAGTGGGCGCACATCCGCATGCGCCCCCGGCTGCCCCGGTGCTCAGCCCAGCTGCGCCAGGGCCTCGGTCGCGATCCGCTCGAAGACTTCCCGGTCCGCCGCGAAGACCGAGTCCGCGACGGGCCAGTGGACGACGATCTCGGTGAAGCCGAGCTCCGCGTGCCGGCCGGCGAAGTCGACGAAGGCGTCGAGGGACTCCAGCGGACGGCCCTGCCGGGGAGCGGAGACGGCCGGATTGAATTCCGGCGTGAAGCCGGTGAGGAGGATCTTGTCGAGCTCGGCCGTGTCCCGGCCGGCCTCGGCGCAGGCCTTGCCCAGCTTGGTGAGCTGCCCGGCGACGGCCTCGACCGACTCCTCCGGGGTGCCCGTCTCGTACAGCTTCGGGTCGCCCGTCGTCACCCATGCCTGCCCGTACTGCGCGGCGAGCTTCAGCCCGCGTGGGCCGGTGGCGGCGACGGCGAAGGGCAGCCGCGGGCGCTGGACGCAGCCGGGCACGTTCCGTGCCTCGGACGCGGAGTAGAAGCGGCCCTCGTACGTGGTCCCGGCCGGCTCGCGGAGCAGCCTGTCCAGCAGCGGTACGAACTCACCGAACCGGTCCGCGCGCTCGCGCGGGGTCCAGGGCTCCTCGTCGCTCCTCAGCAGCGTCGTCGCGTCGAAGCCGTTGCCGCCGGCGCCGATGCCGAGGGTGATGCGGCCGCCGGAGATGTCGTCGAGGGTGATCAGTTCCTTGGCGAGGGTGACCGGGTGCCGGAAGTTCGGCGAGGTCACGAGGGTGCCGAGGCGCAGCCGGTCCGTTGCCGCGGCGGCGGCGGTCAGCGTGGGGACGGCACCGAACCACGGCCCGTCGCGGAAGGTCCGCCAGGCGAGGTGGTCGTACGTGTACGCGGCGTGAAAACCGAGCTCCTCGGCCCGCTGCCAGAGCGCCCGGCCCCCCTCGTTCCAGCGGTGCACGGGAAGGATCACGGTGCTGAGGCGCAGAGGAGACGTCATGTCCTCCAGCGTACGGGGGCCTGTCGGTTTCCCTGTCCAGCCGCGGAGAGGGCGTGGGTCAACTGGGACGACCCGGGGAAGCCCCGAGGAAACCGCAGGTCAGCCGGGGAAGCGCAAAAACTGCGGGGGGACCCCGTCCGTGAGCCAGACGCCGTTGGCGCTGACGTGGAACACATGGCCGGCGCGGTGCATCGCGCCCGCGTCCACCGAGAGGACGATCGGGCGGCCGCGGCGGGCGCCGACGCGGGTCGCGGTCTCGCGGTCCGGTGAGAGATGGACATGGTGGCGGGCCATGGGGCGCAGGCCCTCCGTACGGATGGCGTCCAGGCTGCGGGCGACCGTGCCGTGGTACAGGTACGCGGGCGGCTCGGCGACCGGCAGGTCGAGGTCGACCGTGACGGTGTGGCCCTGATTGGCCCGGATCCGGGCGCCGTCGATCGTGAAGCGCCGCTTGTCGTTGACGGCGACGACGTGGTCCAGCTCGGCGCGGGTGAAGCGGAAGCCGTGCGCGGCCGCAGCCCGCATGAGCGCGTCGATCGTGACCCAGCCGTTCGCGTCCAGGGTGATGCCGATCCGCTCGGGCTGATGTCTCAGATGCTTCGAGAGGTACTTCGACACCTTGACGGTGCGCTTGTCGTCCATTCCGGCCATGTGATCTTCGCCGTCTTCGTCCATGTCGTTTTTGTCCATGCCGTCAGAGTGCCCGTGGCGTCGGTTCGGCGCCACGCGGTTTTCATCCGGACGACAATGATCCACACGTTTGATCCACAGCCAAGTCCGTTATCCACAAGGAGAATTGGCGTTCCTGTGGACAACCTCCGTGTGCCTCATTGCATTTGCTCAACATCGCTCCCTTTCTCCAAAGTTGGTGCGAGTGCGTCCAATGTCCGTGCCTGGAGCTCCCGTTCGGTCGCCGCCGTGATGAACGCCTCCGCGTTCTCCTGGCCAACCAGCCGGTGCACAGCCCGGATCGTGGCCGCCGACAGTGCCACCGGACGCGGCTCGTCGCCGAGATCGAGCGGCCCCTCCGCGCCCAGGTGATGCTGCAGGTGACGGGTCGCGAACAGCCGCATCGCCCGGGCAAGTTCGGCATCGACGGTCTGTTGCGCGAGCGGCCTCAGCCGCCGCACCATGGCCGCTGCCTCAGCCGCGTCCGCATCCGTCGGCGGCCGATGGCCGAGGTAGCGGGCGAAGACATGCTCGGTCGTGAACTCCAGGAAACGGGAGGCTATGTGCTCGACCTGCCCGCGAAGTTCCCATAGATGACCGGAGATTGCCGGCAGAGGAACGCCCGCCGCGTACAACTCGGCCGCCACCGCGAGCTCCTGGGGACTCGGCACCAGGAACTCGTCGTCACGGCCCGGGATGCGCTCCAGCACACCGAGCTCCACCGCCTCGGCGATGGCCTCCTCGTCCGGCTTCCCGCCGAAGGTCTCGTCCAGCTCCGCGCGGGTGATCCGGTCCGCCTCCTCGTCCGTCCAGGGCCCATGGACCTCGGCGACCAGTCCGAGCACCCCGCCGAGCCCGCGCCCCGCGTCCCAGGCCTCCAGCAGCTCCTTGATGGACGCCAGCGTGTATCCCCGGTCGAGGAGGTCGGCGATCTGCCGCAGCCGGGCCAGATGGGCGTCCCCGTACACATTGGACCGGCCGCGCCGCTCCGGCCTGGGCAGCAGTCCGCGGTCCTGGTAGGCGCGGATCGTCCGGACCGTGGCCCCGCTGTGATGGGCCAGGTCCTCGATCCGGTACTCGGCTGCCGACTCCCCGGACACGATCACTCCCTACTGACCCATGGCGGCGCGCCCCGCGGCCCCCGCTGCCGCACGGGCCGCCGGCGGCATGGCGAGATACTCGACCACCTGGCGCCGCGCCCTTCCTGCGAGGGATCGTACGACCGCCGGACGTATCGAGGAATCGCGGCGGCCGATACCGGGTGAGGGCATGCGTGGGGGTTGGTGGTCGGCTCGTGCGGGATCCTGTCCAGCGGGGTCGCGCGTCGGTCGAACGCCACCCTTCGCGGCGGGATCGCATGGTGGCCGCTCACAGCGGTGGCTCCATCCGCGCTATCGCCCGCAGGGTCCTGGGGGTGAAGCGGGACAAGAGGTGCGCACCGCGGGCCTCCGGTGTCACGGGCACCACCGCCTGGTTCTTCACGACCGCGCGCAGGATCGCGTCGGCGACCTTCTCCGGCGGATAGTTGCGCAGTCCGTACAGCCGGGACGACTTCTTCTGCCGGCGCTCCTGCTCCTCGTCGGAGACACCGGCGAAGCGCGCGGTCGCCGTGATGTTCGTCTTCACCATCCCCGGGCAGATCGCGGAGACCCCGATCCCCTGCTCGGCCAACTCCGCCCGCAGACATTCGCTGAGCATCAGCACCGCGGCCTTCGACGTCGAGTACGCGGGCAGAGCCCTGGAGGGCTGATACGCGGCGGCCGACGCGGTGTTGACGATGTGGCCGCCCTGGCCGCGCTCGGCCATCTGCCTGCCGAAGATCCGGCAGCCGTGGATGACACCCCACAGATTGACGTCGAGGACTTTGCGCCAGTCCTCGCTCGTGGTGTCGAGGAACGAGCCCGAGAGGCCGATCCCCGCATTGTTGACCAGCACGTCCACGATCCCGTACTCGGCGGCGACCTTCCCTGCGAGCTTCTCCATCGCCCCCTCGTCGCCGACGTCCACCGACTCGCCCCAGGCCGCGGGCGCGCCGATCAGCCGGGCCAGCTCCGCAGTCCTGGCCGCCCCCTCCGCGTCCAGGTCCACGGCGACGATCCGGGCCCCCGCCTCGGCGAAGGCGAAGGCCGTGGCCCGCCCGATGCCGCTGGCCGCACCCGTCACCAGCACCAGCTGACCGCCGAAGCGCTCCGCGTACCGACCGGTCGCCGCACTCGCAGGGGCCGGTCTGCCGTCCTCGGTCGCCGTCACGAACTCCGTGATCCATGCGGCCAGCCGGTCGGGGCGGGTGCGCGGGACCCAGTGCTTGGCCGGCAGCGTGCGGCGCACCAGCTGGGGCGCCCACCGGCCCAGGTCGTCGTAGAGCCGCTCGGACAGGAAGGCGTCGCCGGTCGGGGTGATCAGCTGGACCGGCGCGTGGGCGTACGCGTCGGGGCGGGGGCGGCGCAGCCGGGCGCGCACATTGTCGCGGTAGAGCCAGGCGCCGTGTGCCGCGTCGGACGGCAGCGACGCGGTCGGGTAGTCACCGCCGGGCACCTTCTCGATCCGCTGGAGGATCCTCGGCCACTGCTTGCCGAGCGGTCCGCGCCAGGCCAGCTCGGGCAGCACCGGCGTGTGCAGCATGTACACGTACCAGGACTTGGCGCCCTGGCCGAGGAGCTGACCGACGCGGCGCGGGGTGGGCCGGGTCATGCGCTGCTTGATCCAGTGTCCGAAGTGGTCGAGCGACGGCCCGGACATCGAGGTGAACGAGGCGATGCGGCCCTCGGTCCGCTTCACCGTGACGAACTCCCAGGACTGCACGGACCCCCAGTCGTGACCGACCAGATGCACCGGCCGGGCCGGGCTGACCGCGTCCGCGACCGCCAGGAAGTCGTCCGTCAGCTTCTCCAGGGTGAACCCGCCGCGCAGCGGCACCGGCGCGGTGGAGCGGCCGTGCCCCCGGACGTCGTACAGCACGACGTGGAAACGCTCGGCCAGCCGGGCCGCGACCTCGGACCACACCTCCTTGCTGTCCGGGTATCCGTGCACCAGGAGCACCGTCGGCTGTGTCTCGTCACCGAGCTCCGCGACGCAGAGCTTGATCCCGCCCGTACGCACCCATCGCTCGCGCGCGCCCTGCAACGCCATCACTGACCCTCCGCCCTTGATCTCCCCGGAGCCCCCGGCCAGGGGGTGCTCCCATCCTCGCCCGCGCGGCGCAGCGGCGCGGCCATCGCTGCTGTCCGCGGCCCGGCGGCCTCGCGTTTCGCCGCTCACGAATCCGCCCAGCGCCGCACGTGCGGCAGATCGTCGTCCAGCCAGAATGCGCTCTGCTCAGGGTCCCTGGAGTCGGTGACCACCAGGATCTCCTCGAACTTCGCGCCCGTACCCCTGAAACCGAGGTGCGGCTCGACCGCCCAGAGCCCCGGCCGGGGCGGGTGGTCGGAGAACTTGTACGGCGACCACAGGGGGGACCAGCCGTCCCGGTGGCCGTGCAGGGCGTCGCTCGCGAGCCCCTTCAGCGACTGTGTGCCGAACCCGAAGAGCGTCGGGGACCAAGAGCGCTGCCTGACCCGGTCGACCTTGTGGGCGATGACGCCGAAGGGATACGCGCGATGGCGGTTGGCATACCCCTGCCGGACCATCAGCCGGTCCACGTCCTCGTAGATCTCGCGCAGCGAGCGGCGCTCGCGCACCTCGCGCAGGATCAGCTCGCGGTGCGCCCGGAGGTCGGCGAGCAGCTTGTCGTGCACGGGATGGAGGCCCAGGCAGCCCGAATACCCGATGTCGGCCGTGAAGCCCTTGTGGACCGGAGCCATGTCGAGGATGAAGGGCATCCCCGCCTCCAGCTTCCGGTCGGTGGGGAAGAACTGCAGCGGTATCCGGAAGCCGACGAACGCCGTGCGGTCCCCGAACCAGGCGAAGGGCAGATGGAACCAGTCGCGCACGCCGCGCTCACGCAGCCACTCCCGCTGCATCCGCGCCGCCTCGCGCTCGGTCACACCGGGCTTGAGCTGCGCGGCGACCGCTTCCGCGCACTCGTACGCCAGGCGTTGCACCTCCCGGAACCCCCGCAGCTCCGCCTCGCGCTCCGTCTTCACTGCTGAGGTCATGCCGGCCATGCCACCGTCCGTCCCTCGTCATGTGCGGTACGTGGTCGTAACTTGACACTGATGAATGTGACAATGCTCGGCGGCTGCGTCAAGAGTCGTGCACGAGGCCTGTGGACAACCCCGGCCGGCTCCTCCTCCGGCCTTGCCCCCCTACGGGTCCGTACGCCTGGAGTCGGATGCGGAACCAGCCGTCAGGGTTGACGCCGCCTGTGGTGTGCGCCACTACCTTCGAACCGTGACTGTGATCGTGACCGAAAGCCTGAGCAAGCGGTTCCCCCGGGTGACCGCGCTTGACCGGCTCTCCCTGGACATCGGGCCCGGCGTGACCGGACTCGTGGGCGCCAACGGAGCCGGCAAGTCCACACTGATCAAGATCCTGCTGGGTCTGTCCCCCGCCACGGAAGGCCGGGCCGAGGTCCTCGGCCTGGACGTCGCCACCTCCGGCGCCGCCATCCGCGAGCGCGTCGGCTACATGCCCGAGCACGACTGCCTGCCGCCCGACGTCTCGGCCACCGAGTTCGTCGTCCACATGGCGCGCATGTCCGGACTCCCCCCGACCGCGGCGCGCGAACGCACCGCCGACACGCTGCGCCACGTCGGCCTCTACGAGGAGCGGTACCGCCCCATCGGCGGCTACTCCACCGGCATGAAACAGCGCGTCAAGCTCGCGCAGGCACTCGTCCACGACCCGCAGCTGGTGCTCCTCGACGAGCCCACCAACGGTCTCGACCCGGTCGGCCGCGACGAGATGCTCGGCCTGATCCGCCGCGTGTACACCGACTTCGGCATCTCGGTCCTGGTCACCTCCCATCTGCTCGGCGAGCTCGAGCGCACCTGTGACCACGTGGTGGTCGTGGACGGCGGCACGCTGCTGCGCTCCAGCTCCACCAGCGACTTCACCCAGATCACGACCACCCTCGCGGTCGAGGTCACCGACTCCGACACCCACCCCGACGGGACGGCGGCACTCCGTGAGGCCCTCACGGCCGCCGGCATCACGCTGCACGCGGGCGTCGAGGAAGGGCTGCCGGGAGCCGGCCACATCCTCCTGCTGGAGGCGACCGGCGAGGAGACCTACGACACCGTCCGCGACACCGTCGCCGCCCTCGGCCTCGGTCTCGTTCGGATGGAACAGCGCCGCCACCACATCGCGGAGGTCTTCCGGCCCCAGCAGGCGGAAGGCGCACAGCCCCTGGAGGTGCCGGCCCGATGAGCACGCAGCATGTCGAGACCACCCGTATCCACAACATCGGATACCGCAACTACGAGGGAACCCGCCTCGGCCGGGCCTACGCCCGCCGCTCGCTCTACTCGCAGTCGCTGCGCGGCGCGTACGGACTGGGCCGCAGCGCCAAGTCCAAGGTACTGCCGATGATCCTGTTCGCGGTGATGTGCCTGCCCGCGGCGATCATCGTCGCCGTCGCGGTCGCCACCAAGATGAAGGAACTGCCGCTCGACTACACGCGCTACGCGATCGTCACGCAGGCCGTGATCGGCCTCTTCCTGGCCGCCCAGGCCCCGCAGTCGGTCTCCCGGGACCTGCGCTTCAAGACCGTGCCCCTCTACTTCTCGCGGCCCATCGAGCGCATCGACTACGTCCTCGCCAAGTACGGGGCCATGGCCTCGGCGCTGTTCGTCCTCACCGCCGCACCGGTGCTGATCCTCTACATCGGCTCGCTGCTGGCGAAGATGGACTTCTCCGACCAGACCAAGGGATTCGCACAGGGACTGGTCTCCGTGGCACTCCTCTCGCTGCTCTTCGGCGGCCTCGGCCTCGTCATGGCCGCGCTCACCCCGCGCCGCGGCTTCGGCGTCGCCGCCGTCATCGCCACCCTGACCATCACCTACGGGGCGGTCTCCACGGTCCAGGCGATCGCACTCGAGACCGGATCCGGCGGCGCGGTGCAGTGGCTGGGACTCTTCTCACCCATCACGCTCATCGACGGTGTGCAGACGGCCTTCCTCGACGCGACCTCCTCCTTCCCCGGCGGACAGGGACCGGACACCGGCGCCGGCACGGTCTATCTGCTGGTCGTCCTCGCACTCATCCTCGGCTCGTACGCCGTGCTGATGCGCCGCTACCGAAAGGTCGGGCTGTGACCACCATCAACATCGACCACACCTCGCGCTGGTTCGGCAACGTCGTCGCCGTCAACGACGTGACCATGACCATCGGCCCGGGCGTCACCGGACTCCTCGGCCCCAACGGGGCCGGCAAGTCCACACTCATCAACATGATGGGTGGTTTTCTCGCTCCCTCCACGGGCAGCGTCACCCTCGACGGGCAGCCGATCTGGCGCAACGAAGCGGTGTACCGGCAGATCGGCGTCGTGCCCGAGCGCGAGGCGATGTACGACTTCCTGACCGGACAGGAATTCGTCGTCGCCAACGCCGAACTGCACGGACTCGGCGCCAAGGCCGCCCAGCGCGCGCTCGCCACCGTGGAGATGGAGTACGCGCAGGACCGCAAGATCGCGACGTACAGCAAGGGAATGCGCCAGCGCGTCAAGATGGCGTCCGCGCTCGTCCACGAGCCGAGTGTGCTGCTCCTCGACGAGCCCTTCAACGGCATGGACCCGCGCCAGCGGATGCAGCTGATGGAGCTCCTGCGGCGGATGGGTGCCGAGGGCCGTACGGTCCTGTTCTCCTCCCACATCCTGGAGGAGGTCGAGCAACTCGCCTCGCACATCGAGGTGATCGTGGCGGGACGGCACGCGGCGAGCGGCGACTTCCGCAGGATCCGCAGGCTGATGACGGACCGGCCGCACCGGTATCTCGTCCGGTCCAGCGACGACCGGGCGCTGGCCGCCGCGCTGATCGCCGACCCGTCGACGGCCGGCATCGAAGTGGATCTGCAGGAAGGCGCGTTGCGGATCCAGGCCGTCGACTTCGGGCGGTTCACCGAACTGCTGCCGAAGGTCGCCCGCAAGCACTCCATCCGCCTCCTGACGGTCTCGCCATCGGACGAATCCCTCGAGTCGGTCTTCTCGTACCTCGTAGCGGCCTGAAAGGAGCCATCGACATGTACAACCCAACAGTCGCCCGGCTCACCTACCGGGCCCTCCTCGGCCGGCGCCGGGCAGCGGTCCTCTTCATCCTCCCGGGGCTGCTCCTGCTCATCGCGGCCTCGGTGCGCGCGTTCAACGGGGTGGACGACCAGATCGCCGCCGATGTGCTGGGCGGTTTCGCCATCGCGACCATGGTGCCGCTGATCGGCGTCATCGCCGGTACGGGCGCGATCGGGCCGGAGATCGACGACGGCTCGATCGTCTACCTGCTCGCCAAGCCGGTGAAGCGGCCGACGATCATCATCACCAAGCTCATCGTGGCGATCGCCGTGACGATGGCCTTCTCCGCGATCCCCACGCTGGTGGCCGGACTGATCCTGAACGGGAACGGCCAGCAGATCGCCACGGCCTACACGGTCGCGGCACTGGTCGCGTCGATCGCGTACAGCGCGCTGTTCCTGCTGCTCGGCACGGTCAGCCGGCACGCGGTCGTGATCGGGCTGGTCTACGCGCTCGTGTGGGAGACCCTCTTCGGCAGCCTGGTGCCGGGAGCGCGCACGCTCAGCGTGCAGCAGTGGTCGCTGGCGCTCGCCGAGAAGATCGGCGGCGAGGGAATGATCGCCTCGGACGTCGGGCTGCCGCTCGCGGTGGCGCTGCTGGCCGGCGTGACGGTGCTGGCCACCGGCTACGCGGGACAGAAGCTGCGGACGCTCAAGCTGGCCGGGGAGGAGTAGCGGGCCCCCGGGGGGCTCGCGCCCCGGTCGGCCGGCGGGCCGGGCCCCGGGGCACTCCCGGCCCGGCCCGTCGTCGTTCTCACGCCCGCTTGACAGGCCGGCCGGGACACTGGAAGCACGAGGTGGAGGGTGGAGGAGGAGACGCCATGGCCGCCGAGCCGGAACGGGACCCGGAGCCCGGGGCGGAGTCCTGGGACGAACTCGTCCTCGACGAGGACTTCATACGGTCCGCCGAGACCGCCGAGCCGTCCGCGCGGGCCCGGATGCTCGCCGCCCGCTGGCGAAAGTCCGCGCCCGAGCCGCAGCCGTGGCGCTCCGACGAGCCGCCCGCGGGGTGGTTCTGGAGCAGGGCGCGCAGGCGCCGGCGGTGGCGGCGCCGGCGCTGACGACCGAAGGCGCTGACGACCGAAGGCGCTGCGTCCGATATTCAGTGGCGCGGAACTGCCGGGACGGGCACAGTGATCGAGACAGTGTCGCGCATATGTGCGACGACGTTTCGAGACCGGGGAGGGGCACGGCGATGACCGAGAGTACGAGTCCGCCGAGCTCCCAGCAGGGCAGCGCGCGGCAGGCTTCGGAGTAATCATCGGACTCCGTCGAGCCGTCGGCGGACAGCTGCCCGGGCGGCCGCTTCGAGCGCGCACATGTGCGCGGGCCGCCCTCCCGGAGGATTGGCCGAGAGGTAAGGCACCGGCTTGCTAAGCCGTGGTCGGGGTCAACCCCGCGCGCGTTCGATCCGCGCATCCTCCGCGTGGCCCTGAGCGGGCCGCAGAACCTGTGTACGGGGTGGGCGCCCCGCGCGTAGCCGCACCCGGCACCGGGAATCGCGCCCACCCTCCCCCGGAGCATCGTCCGAGGCCCCCAGCACGGCGGAACGACTGCCTACGACAACGACTGCCTACAACAACGACTCCCACAACAGGGAGCGTTGGCGGAACGTCCGGCCACAACCGCCTCAGCGGCCCAGCAGCTCCTCCAGCACCATCGCGATCCCGTCGTGTTCGTTCGAGGCAGTGATCTCGTGGGCCACGGCCTTGAGGTCGTCGTGGGCGTTGGCCATGGCCACGCCGTGAGCGGACCAGGCGAACATGGGGATGTCGTTCGGCATGTCCCCGAACGCGATCGTCTGGGTGGACCTCACGCCGAGCCGGCGGGCCGCCAGGGAGAGGCCGGTGGCCTTGCTGAGGCCCAGCGGAAGGATCTCGACGATGCCGGGACCGGCCATCACCACGTCCACCAGGCTGCCGACCGTCTCACGGGCGACGGCGGCGAGGGCGTCGTCGCCGAGGGACGGGTGCTGGACGTAGACCTTGTTGAGCGGGGCGGACAGGAGCTCCGCCGGGTCGTCGAACGGCACCACCGGGAGCGGTCCCTCCTGCACCTGGTAGCCGGGGCCGACGACGACCTCGCCGTGCAGGCCGTCGCGGCTCGCCGCAAGCGCCAGCGGGCCGACCTCCGCCTCCAGCTTGGCGAGCGCCAGCCCGGCCAGCTGCCGGTCCAGGGTCACCGAGGTCAGCAGCTTGTGCTCGCCCGCGTGGTAGACCTGCGCACCCTGCCCGCAGACCGCCAGCCCCTCGTAGCCCAGGTCGTCCAGGATGTGCCGGGTCCATGCGACGCCACGCCCCGTGACGACGATGTGTGCGGCGCCCGCCGCCGTGGCGGCGGCGAGCGCGTCGCGCGTGCGCTGCGAGACGGTCTCGTCGGAGCGCAGCAGCGTCCCGTCGAGGTCCGTGGCGATCAGGCGGTACGGAAACCGGGCCGAACTCACTTGGCGACCGGCTCCAGCACCTCACGGCCGCCCAGGTACGGACGCAGCACCTCGGGCACCCGCACGGAACCGTCCGCCAGCTGGTGGTTCTCCAGGAGGGCCACGATCGTGCGCGGTACGGCGCACAGCGTGCCGTTGAGCGTCGCGAGCGGCTTGACCTGCTTTCCGTCACGCAGCCGAACGGCGAGCCGGCGCGCCTGGAAGCTGTCGCAGTTCGACGCCGACGTCAGCTCGCGGTACTTGCCCTGGGTCGGGATCCACGCCTCGCAGTCGAACTTCCGCGAAGCCGACGCACCCAGGTCGCCGGACGCCACATCGATCACCTGGAACGGCAGCTCCAGGCTGGTCAGCCACTGCTTCTCCCAGTCCAGGAGCCGCTTGTGCTCGTCCTCGGCGTCGTCCGGGTCCACGAACGAGAACATCTCGACCTTGTCGAACTGGTGGACGCGGAAGATGCCCCGCGTGTCCTTGCCGTACGTACCGGCCTCGCGGCGGAAGCACGGCGAGAAGCCCGCGTACCGCAGCGGCAGCTTGTCGGCGTCGATGATCTCGTCCATGTGGTACGCCGCGAGCGGGACCTCGGACGTGCCGACGAGATAGAAGTCGTCCTTCTCCAGGTGGTACACGTTCTCCGCGGCCTGGCCGAGGAAGCCCGTCCCCTCCATGGCGCGCGGGCGGACCAGCGCCGGGGTCAGCATCGGGGTGAGGCCGGCCTCCGTCGCCTGCGCGATCGCCGCGTTGACGAGCGCGAGCTCCAGCAGGGCGCCGACGCCCGTCAGGTAGTAGAACCGCGAGCCGGACACCTTGGCGCCGCGCTCGACGTCGATCGCACCCAGCGCCTCGCCGAGCGCCAGGTGGTCCTTGGGCTCGAAGCCCTCGGCACCGAAGTCACGGATCGTGCCGTGCGTCTCCAGGACGACGAAGTCCTCCTCGCCGCCGATCGGGACGTCGGGGTGGACCAGGTTGCCCAGCTGCAACAGCAGCCGGCGGGTCTCCTCGTCGGCCTCGTTCTGCTCGGCCTCGGCGGCCTTGACGTCGGTCTTCAGCTGCTCGGCCCGCTTCAGCAGCTCGGCTCGCTCGTCCGGGGACGCCTTGGGGATGAGCTTGCCGAGCGACTTCTGCTCGGAGCGGAGTTCGTCGAAGCGGACGCCGGACGACCTGCGCCGTTCATCGGCGGAGAGCAGGGCGTCGACGAGCGCGACGTCCTCTCCACGGGCGCGCTGGGAGGCGCGAACACGGTCGGGGTCCTCACGGAGCAGGCGAAGGTCAATCACCCCACCAGGCTACCGGTGCGGGCTCCCGCCTCCCCAGTTGATATTGCTTGCGTGTCACTTTGACCGAATTGTCGGAATTGGGGAAAGCGGCGGTAAATCGAGAGCGACATCGGTCAATGAACGGGATGCCGATCCCCGAAATGGGGCAAGGCTCACTTCTTGCTTGACCCATTTCCGTTGTGGGGTGCGGAACTCGGGGCGTGTTGTCCACAGGAGTGCATGATCCCCTGGAGTTATCCACAGGGTGTGTCGGTCATCTGTGGATTACGGAAGAGATCATTCCGGAAGCCGCATGAGGAGCGGAGGATTCCTCTTCCAAACCTCGCCCATGCACTCATTCGAGTGGGAATTCCTCGCTCCATAGAGTTGATCAAAGGAATTGAGCTGACACGGGCGACCGGGTGGGCTGTGGACGCATGTGGGGCGACTGGGGTGATTTGTCGACGATGTGGATCGACGTTGTCGACTTGTCCCCAGGTCGAGTTGCAGCCCTGTGGATAACTTCTGTGGGTAACGAAAAGTGGGAAGATCGCGCGGACAGAACCGGTCAAAGGAAACGCAGGGTTACGCCCGGCCGTCCTGACAGCGGGCCAGCCACTCCGCCGCGTCGACGAATTCCGCGTCCGACGTCCCGGCCCGCAGCGCGCGCATATTCTCCGCCGAGACCCCCGCCTGCGGATACGACCCCAGGAACCGCACCTTCGGACAGATCCGCTTCAGCCCCATCAGCGCCTCGCCGACCCGCCGGTCCGCGATATGGCCCTCGGCGTCGATCGCGAAGCAGTAGTTCCCGATGCCCGCACCCGTCGGCCGCGACTGCAGCAGCATCAGGTTCACGCCGCGCACCGCGAACTCCTGGAGCAGCTCCAGCAGCGCGCCCGGGTGGTCCTCGCGCTGCCAGATCACCACCGACGTCTTGTCCGCGCCGGTCGGGGCGGCGGGCCGGGCCGGGCGGCCCACGAGGACGAAGCGCGTCTCCGCGTTCTCCGCGTCGTGGATCTCGGTGACCAGAGGTTCGAGGCCGTACGTCGACGCCGCGAACTCACCCGCGAAGGCCGCGTCGAAGCGGCCCTCCTGCACCAGCCGAGCGCCGTCCGCGTTCGATGCCGCGGATTCCCATACGGCGTCGGGCAGATGGGCGCGCAGCCAGTTCCGCACCTGTGGCTGGGCGACCGGATGGCCGGTCACCGTCTTCACGTCGGACAGCTTCGTGCCCGGCCGCACCAGCAGCGCGAAGGCGATCGGCAGCAGCACCTCGCGGTAGATCATCAGCGGTTCGCCGGAGGCCAGCTCGTCGAGGGTGGCGGTGACGCCGCCCTCCACGGAGTTCTCGATCGGTACGAGCGCGGCAGCAGCGTCCCCGTTCCGTACGGCGTCGAGCGCGGCCGGTACGGACACCATCGGGACCAGCTCCCGTGTCGCGGCTTCCGGGAGTGTGCGCAGGGCGGCCTCGGTGAAGGTCCCTTCGGGACCGAGGTACGTGTATCGCGTGGCGGACATACGGCATCCCTGCTGGCGCTCGGGCAACTACTGGCGGATACCAGCCACCCTAGTGCGCTCGCGCCTCCTACGACTCCAGCAGCCGCTGCCCCACGTACTCGCCCTTCCGCGGGCCGCCGGGCACGGCGAATAGGCCGCTCGCCTCGTGGCGGACGAACGTGGACAGCGCGTCGCCCCGGTCGAGCTTGCGCTGCACCGGTACGAAGCCCTTCAGAGGGTCCGCCTGCCAGCAGACGAAGAGGAGGCCCGCGTCCGGCGTGCCGTCCTCGGCGATTCCGTCGTGGAAGGAGTAGGGGCGTCGCAGCATCGCCGCGCCCCCGTTCTGTTCCGGGGCCGAGATCCTGGCATGGGCGTTGTCAGGAATGATCAGCTTGCCGTCGGGGCCGGTCCTGTCGAGGTCGAGCTCGGTCGTCTCGCCGCCGCCCGTCAGTGGGGCGCCGTCGGACTTGCGCCGGCCGATCACGCGTTCCTGCTGTGTGAGGGACAGCTGCTCCCAGTCGTCGAGGAGCATGCGGATCCTGCGGACGACGGCGTACGAGCCGCCGGCCATCCACGCGGGCTGTCCCGTGTCCGGGACGAAGATCCGACGGTCGAAGTCGGGCTCGGACGGTTTCGGGTTGCGGGTGCCGTCGATCTGGCCCATGAGATTGCGGGCGGTCATCGGCTGCGCGGTTGCGCCCGGCGAACGGTTGAAGCCGTTCATCTGCCAGCGCACCCGGGCCGCCTCGCCCGCGTCCTTCTGGATCGCGCGCAGGGCATGGAAGGCGACCAGTGCGTCGTTCGCCCCGATCTGCACCCATAGATCGCCGTTGGAGCGCCGTGGGTCCAGGTGGTCGGAGGAGAAGGCGGGGAGCGGGTCCAGCTCGACGGGGCGCTGTGCGGCCAGGCCCGTACGGTCGAAGAAGGTGCGGCCGAGGCCGAAGGTGATCGTCAGCAGTGAGGGGCCGGCGTCGAGGGCGACGGCGGTGTCGCCGTCGCCGGCCGGTTCGCCGGCCATCAGCCGGGAGGCCGTGGCCGACCAGCGGCGCATCAGCGCGACCGCTTCCTTGCGGCCCGCCCCGGGCGCCAGGTCGAAGGCGATCAGATGGCCGCGGGACTGCGTCGCCGTGGTGATGCCCGCCTGGTGGTCGCCGTGGAAGGACTCGGCGGCGGAGCCGACGGTGGTCAGCGCGGTGGCCGGCTCGCCGGCGGCAGCCGCGCGGACCCCTGCGCCACCCGCTGCGCCCAGCGCCAGGCCGGTCGCTCCCGCGGCACCCACGGTGCCGAGCAGTCGGCGTCGTGAGATCTCGATGTTGTCCATGCCGGTGTCACTCATGCGGGCATCCATGCGGGCATCCGTGCGGTGCGTTCATGTCGTGTGTTCATTCGGTCAGCCGATCTTGACGTTCTTGTCGACGGTCGTCTGATCGATGTCGGACGTCCGTACGGTGATCTGGACCCGCCACTCGCCCGGCAGCGGGATCTGGAGGTTGCTTGCGCTCCAGTGGCCGCTCGCGACGCGGTCGGGGACGACGGGGAGGGGGCCGATCTTCTCGGCGGTGAGGGTGAAGGCGACCTTCACCTCGGGGATGTCCAGGGGCCGTCCGTTGGGCCGGTTCACCCATACGTGCAGGTCGTTGGCGCCGGAGCGGCCCGGGTCGATGGTGAGCCGGACGGTGCCCCTACCGTCCTTGCCGCCGGTGTCGAACGGCAGGGTGACGTCGACGGGCCGGTCGGGGACGGCGGTGGACGTCGGTGCGCCGGCTGCCCGCGCGGCTTCCTCTTCCGTACGTCCGGGCTCGGTGGAGGTCAGCACGGTCGTCACGGCGAGGAGAACGACGGCGATGCCCGCTTCCGTGAGCACCGAGCGGCGCAGTCCGGTGCGGGCGGGGTCGGCGTCCCTGATCCGCTTGCGGCGGGCTGTCGCCAACGCGGTCTTCTGGCGGGCGAGTTGTGCGGCGCGCTCGGGGTCGACGGTGGCGGGGTCCGGGACGGTCCCGGTCTCGTTCTCGGTCTCGGTCTCGGGGTCCGGCTCGGTCTCAGGATCCGGCTCGGGTTCCGTCCCGGTCTCCGCAACGCCCGCCGTTTCCTTCGCCAGTTGCGCCGTCCACCGCCGCGAGATCCATGCGATCCCGACGAGCACGGCGACCAAGCCCACCTTGACCAGCAGGAGTTGGCCGTACGAGGTGCCGGTCAGCGCCGTCCAGGAGCCGACCTGGCGCCAGGACTGGTAGAGCCCGGTCAGGGTGAGCACGACGACGGACGCGAAGGCGACCCGTGAGAAGCGGAGTACGGCCGTGCGGTCGAGAGAGGGCGTCCGGTAGAGCGCGACGAGCACTGCCACCAGGCCGCCGAGCCAGCCGGCGACGGCCAGCAGGTGCAGCACGTCCACGGGCATGGCGATGCCCGGCTGCAGACCGGTCGAGGCGTGCTCGGAGAGCGCCCAGGTGGCGGCGATCCCGGCCGCGACGACCGTTCCGCCGACGGCGAGGCCGAAGGTGAGATCGCCCTTCTCCTTGGCGTCGGAACCGTCGTCGGCCCGCTTCGCGTACGCCCCGAACAGCACCGCCACGAACAGTGCCGCCGCCCCGAGCAGCAGCAGCCGGGACACCAGCGCGGCCCCGGTCTTGGTCTCCAGCACGGCCTTCAGCCCGCTCAGGTCGAAGGCGTCGGCCAACTCCCCTGAGCCGGTGTACGGGTTGCGGAGCAGCAGCATCGCCAGGGTCGCCGCCGTGAGCGTCACCCAGCCCTGCGCGACCAGCCGCTGCAGGGGCCGCTCGGCCGCGCCGCGCGGCCAGCAGGCGAGGACGAACGCGGCGCCGCCCGCGAGCACGATGAACCCGGCGTAGGCCGCGTACCGCGCGATGCCGTAGAGCGTGCCGACGAGTCCGCCGCCCGCCTCCTGTTTCGGCAGTTCCACCGCGGTCTGCGAGGGCGCTCCGACGGAGAAGGTGAAGGCGCCGGCGATGGGGTGGCTGTCGGCCGACACGGCCTGCCAGGCGACGGTGTACGTGCCGTCCGGCAGGCCTGCGTGCAGCGAGACGCCGTACTTGACGATGCTCCCGCTGCACAGGTTCTGCAGCTCACCGGTGTCGACGCGTTTGCTGCTGGGGTCGAGGACCCGGATCGAGTCGTTCCCCATGGCGACCTGCTCGGAGAAGGTGAGCGTGACGTCCTTGGGGGCGGCGGCGAGCACCGCCCCGTCCTTCGGGTTGCTCCCGGTCAGCGCGGCGTGCGCGCTCGCCGTGCCGGAGAGCACGGTGCCGAGCAGCGCCGCGGTGATGAGCAGCAGCCGCAGAAGAGTCGCGGTACCGAAGCGCGGGGCGGTGGTGATCATGATGTGTCGTCAGTCCCTCAAGTAGCTCAGTGCTGCTTCGGGTTGTGGGTCTGTGCCTCGACGGGAAGCTCGACCTTGATCGGGTCCGTCTTCTCGAAGTGCAGCTCTATGCCGACCTTTTCGCCCCGCTTCGGCTCGTTCTTGATGGCCATGAACATGATGTGGCTGCCACCGCGTTCGAGCTTCAGCTCACCGTGGGCAGGGATGTCGAAGGACGTCACCTGCTGCATCTTCTGGCTCTTCGTCTCGTGGATCTGGACGTCGTCCGAGAGGCTGCTGGTGACCGAGGTGAGCTTGTCCGCCGTGTCACCGCTGTTCGTGACGGTGAGGAAGCCACCCGCCATGTCGCCCACGGGCTGCGGCATGAACGCTCCGCTGACCTTCAGTTCGGGCGCGGAGCCGGACGACGAACAGGCCGCCAGGGCCAGGCCCGTGGTGAGGGCCATGACGGCGGTCAGACTCCGTGCGAAGCGCCTTGGGGGGCGGTGGCCGGGCGACGGGTGGGCGGTGCGGCGGGTCACGGGTTCTCCCCCTTGACGATCTTCGGCAGGTCCTTGGCGTAGTCGTCCGAGGTGGTGTCCTCCCCGTACAGGACGTAGCCCTGGTCGGTCGTGGGGGAGAAGGCGATCACCTGCGCGCCGTGCATGGAGACGACGGAACCGTCCTTCTCCTTCTTCGGCGGGTCGATGCCGATGCCGAGCTGGCGCGCGCCTGCCTGGATGGTGGCGAAGTCACCGGTGAGGCCGACGAACGACGGGTCGCCGGCCGCGGGCAGCCACTTGGCGAGCTCGGCGGAGGTGTCCCGTTCGGGGTCGGTGGTGACGAAGACGACCTGGAGCTTGTCCTGGTCGGCCTTGGGGAGCTTCTTCTTGGCGATGGCGATGTTGCTCATCGTCAGCGGGCAGACGTCGGGGCAGTGCGTGTAGCCGAAGTAGATCAGCGTCGGCCTGCCCTTGGTCTGCTCACGGAAGTCGAACGTGTTGCCCTTGGTGTCCTTCAGTACGAGGTCGGGCTTCGCGAAGGGGCGGTCCAGGACGGTGGCCGCCTTGGTGTTCGGCCGGGCGGATACGTCGGCGAAGGCGCTGCCGGACGAGCCGCTGTCGTCGCCCCGGGTGAGGGCGAAGCCCGCGGCGACGGCCAGTGCCGCCACGGCGGCGATCACCGCGATGAGAGGGGTGCGCCGCCGCGGGCGGGTTTGGACGTCGGTCTTCTGGATGTGCATGGGGTTTCTCTTTCGGGGGGGTTCCGTGGAGGCCGTCAGGCCGAGCGGCGTCGGCCTGCCAGCACGCCGAACGCGACGCCCGCGGCGCCGATGACGATGCCCACGACGCCCAGGACACGGGCGGTGGTGTCGCCGGCGTCGGAGTCGGAGTGGGCGGCGGCCTCGGTCTTCGCGTCGTCGTGGTGCCCGGCGTTGCTCTTGTCGTCGGACGTGTCGTCGGGTGCGTCCTTCGCGGCGCCGCCGCCGTGGTGGTCATCGGCCGCGGCCGACAGCTTGAGCACGGGCGCGGGGTGCTCCGGCTCCGCTGCGCCGTCCTTCGGCTCCTCGATCCAGCGCACGATCTCCTTGTTGTCGTACGTCTGGAGGGCCTTGAAGACGAGCTGGTCGGTGTCCTGCGGGAGCTGTCCCAGCGAGACCGGGAACTGCTGGAACTCGCCCGGTGCGATCTTGCCGCCGTCCGAGGTCCAGGTGATCTTGGTGACGGCCTCGGTGATCTGCTTGCCGTGCACGGTGAGCGGCTTGGCGAGCTTGGTCTTGGTGGGCACGGCCTTCCAGCCCGGGACGGGCTGCGGCATCACGGAGGACAGCGGGTGCTCGGCGGGGACGGTGACCTCGAGCTTCACCGTCGAGGCGTTGTCGCGCTCGTTGGGGACCTTGAAGACGACCGTGGTGTAGCCGCCCTTGGCGGCCTCGCCCTGCGGCTGCACGCTGACGTGCGCGAAGGCCGTGCCGGAGAGCAGCAGCACGGACGAGGCGGCGACGGCGCCGGCGACGGCGAGACGAGAGACGTTGTTCATGGCAGGTGGACACTCCATGTCGGCAGGAGGGTGATCGGCCTCGGCGCGGGTGCGCGCGGGCGCTGCGGCACCACTCCCGTCGAGTGGGCCGCGTCAGGCTGCGAGTGCGTACGCGGCCGGGGGGCCGCGCCTGATCACCGTGTGCTGGAGTGCCGTTGCCACCGGCGGCAGGGGTGCGTCGAGTGGCGGGAGGAGGGGGCGCGGACCGGTGCCGGGCGCGCCGGGCAGTCCGGCGAGCAGGGCCCGTACGAGCACCAGGGCGGCGCGCAGGGAACGTACGAGCGCCCTCTCCGCGATCTCGGTGGCGCCGTGCGCCGACAGCTGCGCCAGCCGGAACAGTGCGACCTCGCCGCGCCGCAGCAGCCAGCCGGTCGCGACCGCGGCCAGCAGGTGGGCGAGCAGCATCGGGACGTCCGGCAGCAGTCCGGCTGCCTCCACCGAGGTGCCCGCCGTGGCGCCGGCGGTGTGCTCGTGAGCCACGTGCCCGACGCCCGCCGGGTCGATCCCGGCGCGCGTGATGATCCGGTGGGCGTCGGCGGGGCTCAGTGAAGCGGCTCCCGCGCCGCACAGGAGCTTCGCCGCGGTCCTGATCAGCGCGTCGTCGGCGGTCGGCGCCGCCACGAGCTGCCGCTGTGCGAGGGCGAAGAGGGTGTGCAGGGCGAGCTGTCCGCCGGCCAGGGCGGTGGCGATGACGGGCATCGAACGCTCGCGCCCCGCGAGTGGCGACGTCACCGCGAAGACGATCAGGAAGCCCGCCAGGAGTGTCCACCAGGGGACGGTCGCGCACCCGGCCAGCACATGCCCCAGAGCGGACAGCACGACGCAGACCGCGGCGAACACCGCGGCCCTCAGCAGCCGAAGACCGGCTCCGGCGTGTGCGATCGAGGGCTCGACCGACGGGTGGGCAGACATGGCCGGGACATCATCGCACTGTGCCCCCGGCCGCCGATCGGCAGGTCCGGAAGATCACGTTTGCGAGCGCTTCGTGCGCGTGTCCAGGGCGTGTTCGTCCCGACGTGCGCCCTGGCAGGCATCCCGGCGTGCACGACATACACCCGTCTACGCCGTACGCGCGTCCGCCGAATGAGGGCTTTGCGGCTTCTTACGTCAACCATGCGCTTACGGACGCGGCCTTGCGGCAATACGTAACGGTATGTCGAGCCGCAGCCAGGAGGCTGGAGCATGAGCATCTGGTGGTCTCTCCATTTGCGGCGCGAGGCTGCGAGCGTTCCGCTCGCCCGTCGCCTTCTCCTCGGCACGATGGAGACCGCGGGCGTCGACCCCGACATCTCCTACGACCTCTCGGTCGCCCTGAGCGAGGCATGCGCCAACGCGGTGGAGCACGGCGGCAATGCGGGGCCCGGCGGCCCGTCGGAGGCGTACCGCGTGACGGCGTATCTGGACGGCGACAGGTGCTGCATCGAAGTGGCGGACTCCGGTCCCGGCTTTCCCGACCGCCGGGCCACAGCACCCTTCGCCCAGGTCGCCCCCGCTCCGCCGCCCTCCGCGGAGCACGGCCGCGGACTCTGTCTGATCGAGCAGCTCGCCGACCACGTCCACTTCAGGAACCGGCCGGGGCACGGTGCGGTGGTCAGCTTCGACAAGATGCTGAAGTGGCGGGAGGGCGCCCTGCTCAGAGTCACCTGAGCCGGGCGCCCTCCTGCTTCGCCTCTGCCTGTCGCCGTCTTCGCCTGCGCGGATCAGCCCTTGAGGCGGGCCATCCAGGCCTCCACCTCGTCGGCCTGCCGCGGCAGCGATGCGGAGAGGTTCCGGTTGCCGTCCTCGGTGACGAGGATGTCGTCCTCGATCCGGACGCCGATGCCGCGGTACTCGGCGGGCACGGTCAGGTCGTCGGCCTGGAAGTACAGACCCGGCTCGACGGTCAGGCACATGCCCGGCTCCAGCGTCGTGTCCACGTACGTCTCGGTCCGCGCGGCCGCGCAGTCGTGGACGTCCATGCCGAGCATGTGGCCGGTGCCGTGCAGGGTCCAGCGACGCTGCAGGCCGAGCTCGAGCACCTTCTCCACGTCCATGTCCCCGAACAGGCCCCACTCGACCAGCTTGGTGGCGAGGACGCGCTGCGCGGCGTCGTGGAAATCGCGGTACGCGGCGCCCGGCTTCACCGCGGCGATCCCGGCCTCCTGGGCCTCGTGCACCGCGTCGTAGATCTTGCGCTGGAGCTCGCTGTAGCGGCCGTTGATCGGCAGCGTGCGGGTGACGTCCGCCGTGTAGAGCTCGGTGGTCTCGACGCCGGCGTCGAGCAGCAGCAGCTCGCCGGGTCGCACGGCGCCGTCGTTGCGCACCCAGTGCAGGGTGGTGGCGTGCGGTCCGGCCGCGCAGATCGAGCCGTAGCCGATGTCGTTGCCCTCGACGCGGGCGCGCAGGAAGAACGTGCCCTCGATGTAGCGCTCGCTGGTGGCCTCGGCCTTGTCGAGGACCCTGACGACGTCCTCGAAGCCGCGGGCGGTGGAGTCGCAGGCCTTCTGCAGCTCGGCGATCTCGAACTCGTCCTTCACGAGGCGGGCCTCGGAGAGGAAGACGCGCAGTTCCTCGTCGCGCTCGGCGGTGACCTTGTCGGTCAGGGCGGCCTCGACGCCGGCGTCGTGGCCGCGGACGTTGCGCACCGGTCCGGTGGCCTCGCGCAGCTGCTGCGGGAGCCCGCGGACGTCCTCGGCCGGGATGCCGAGCAGCTGCTCGGCCTCGGCGAGGGAGTGCCGGCGGCCGACCCAGAGCTCACCCTGGCCGTCCAGCCAGAACTCGCCGTTCTCACGGTCGGAGCGCGGCAGCAGATAGACCGTCGCCTCGTGGCCGTCCTTGGTGGGCTCCAGGACCAGGACGCCGTCGTGGGTCTGGTCACCCGTGAGGTACGCGTACTCGGTGGAGGCGCGGAAGGCGTACTCGGTGTCGTTGGAGCGGGTCCTCAGATTGCCCGCGGGGATGACGAGGCGCTCGCCGGGGAAGCGGGCGGAGAGCGCGGCGCGGCGGCGCGCGGTGTGTGCGGCCTGCGCGATCGGCTCGAGACCGTGCAGCTCGGTGTCGGCCCAGCCGGACTTCATGTTCTCGGCGAGCTCGTCGGACACTCCCGGGTACAGCCCGTTCTTCCGCTGCTTGATCGGCTGTTCTTCAGTCTCGTCCGGGGTCTCCGGGGTGAGCTCTTCGGCCACGGGTCCGCCTCCTTGTTGGTACGACATTGAACCCTCACCCATCGTACGGTCGTACGGAAGCGGGCCCAGGGTCCTTGGACCCTCGGCGCGAATCCCCGGCCTTTCCGCCCCCGGCCTCCCCGCCCCCGGCCCACCGGCCCGTGGCGTGTGTCACTCGAACCGGGCCGCCAGCATCACCACGTCCTCGTCGTCCTCGTCGCCGACCGCGCCGGTGCCGAGCCCTTCGGGCAGGACGGTCCGCAGCACGTGGTCGACGATTGCCGACGGGTCCTCGCGGGTGGCCTTCGGGACGCTCGCGGCCGCCGTGTGGAGCCGTGCGAACGCGCGGTCCATGGGGTCTCCGGTGCGGCGCAGCAGCCCGTCGGTGTAGAGCAGCACGGTCTCTCCGGGGCCGGGCGAGAACTCCACGCTCGGCGCCTCCCAGCAGGCCAGCATCCCGAGCGGCGCCGACAGCGAGGTCTCGACGAACTCGGTCCGCCGCTCCCCGGTGATCAGTGGCGGGGTGTGCCCGGCCCCGGCGAGCACGACCTTCCTCAGGGCCGGCTCGCAGTACGCGAACAGCGCGGTCGCCGAACGGGCCGGTTCCGTCAGCCGCAGCAGCAGCTCCAGATCGGACAGTACGGCGACGGGGTCCTCCCCCTCCATCACCGCGTACGCCCGCAGGCTCGCCCGGAGCCGCCCCATGGCGGCCAGGGCGCTCGGCCCCGACCCGGAGACGGAGCCGACGGCGAGCCCCAGTGCGCCCTCCGGCAGCGGCAGCGCGTCGTACCACTCGCCGCCGCCGCGCGGTCCGCCGAGATGGCGGGCGGCGAGGCGGACCCCGGGCACCCGGGGCAGCCGGCTGGGCAGCAGTTCCTCGGCGATGATCGCCATGCGGGCACGTGCCCGGTCGAGCTCGAGGAGCCGGGCCAGATGCTCGGTGGCGTACCGCCCGTAGAGGCCGACGAGATGGCGCTGGCGCTCGACCGGTTCGGCGGGCTCGTCGTAGAACCAGACGGCGACGCCGAGCCTTCCGGCCTCCGCGGTGGCGAGCGGCAGGGCGTAGCTGGCCGCGTAGCCGAGGCGGACGGCGACTTCGCGAAGGCGTGGGTCGAGGCTCTCGTCGCGGAACAGATCGGCCTGGGCGACCGGGCCGGGGACGCTCGTGGGGGCTCCGTCGAGGATCCGGCCGTGGGGGGTGGCGCTGCGCGGGACGGTCTCGATGTGGCCGAGGTCGGCGTGGGCGAGGCCGAGGCCGACGGTGGTGGCGGGGCCGCGGCCCTCGGGCGGTTCCAGGACCACCATGCCACGGCGGGCGCCGACCAGGGCGGCGCCCGCGCGCAGGAGTTCATGGAGCGCGTCGTCCCGGGTGCTGGTTCTGGCCAGGCGCTCGGTGAGTTCGTGGAGGGTGGTGAGGTCGGAGACCCAGCCGGCCAGCCGGTCCTGGATCAGCGCGCCGGGGGCCGTCGTCGGGGCGAGGGCGGGGGAGGCCGCGAGGGTCGCGGCAGTGTGCGCGGAAGCGGGAACCGCTGAATCGATTCCAGCCACTTTCGGCAGGTGAGGGGCGCTCATGGCAGCCGACTTTCCGACTGGTGCGTTTCGGCCAATAGCATCGCAAACCCCCATGTCATTCTGCGCAGCTATCAATGCATCCACATCTACACGCACACGTGAGGGGATGTCCAGCATTGTCCTGGCGGAATTGCTGGTGTCCACGGGGTGTTCGGGGTGCTGCTAACTTGGCCAAAAAATGCCCCCCATGGCATCTATTTGCGGTCGACTGAGGGAGTTCGAGAGGGGGCACCTCCCGGGGCGAAGATCCACAGTCGGAAGTCCCAGGGGGAGCGTCATTCCGAACGTGGTGGGTACGTAAATGGTGATGGTCAGGGGCAGTTGGGACAGTTCCGGAACCTGGCGGGGAGCCCGGGCGTCTTAGTCGCCGAGGCCGCCGCGCCCCATCCCGAGTGGCGGGACCAGCGGAACCGGTTCAGAGGGACCAGTTCAGCGGGACAGTAAAGCGCCATGCACGCGCCACCCCTCGCCACACGTTTAATGGACACGGCCCACGTTCGTTCGGCCCCCGCGGTGCTCGTCGCCGCAGCGGCTCGGGGCGCCCATGCCCCTGGCAGGCTCATGGCGAGGGGCGGTGATGCGACGATCTGCACGATGCACGCAGTAACACCTGCAGTGATGCTTGCCGTGGTGTGCGCGTACGAAGCACGAAGAGCGAAGCGCCGGCGCGAAGCACGTGCGCGAGCGCGAAGTACGAGCACGAAGCGATGGTGCGCACGAAGCGATGCGCACGCACGATGCACGCAGTGGCACGTCAGCGGTACGCACAGTGAAGTGACGCACACATGGTGTGATGTGGCCCTCGGCGTTCAACGGAAAGGAACGAGCGCTCATGCGCGAGATCCCCGGAAGGCGACGCAGGCTCCGGTTCCGGCACAAGGGGACGCCTGCCCAGCTCGACGCGGCGCTCACCTGCGCCACGGCATGGCACTGGCCCGTGCTTCCCGGCGTGGGGCTCGGTCCTGCCGCACGCGATGACCGCGGACGCGGTTGCGCCTGCCCCGACCCCGAGTGCGTCGTTCCCGGCGCACACCCCTTCGATCCCGGAATCCTCGCGGCCACCACCGACGTGCGCATGGTGCGCTGGTGGTGGACCAACCGCCCCACGGCCCCGATCATGCTGGCGACGGGAGGCCGTGCGCCGTGCGCCGTGAGCCTGCCCGCGGTGGCGGGGGCGCGGGCGCTCGCCGCGCTCGACCGCATGGGTATGCGGCTCGGCCCGGTCGTGGCGACCCCCACCCGCTGGTCGCTGCTCGTCGCCCCGTACTCGATGGAGCAGCTCGGCGAGCTGCTGTACGCCAAGGACTGGGTGCCCAGTTCGCTCCGCTTCCACGGCGAGGGCGGCTATCTGGTGCTGCCACCGTCGGAGGCCGGTACGGGACAGGTGCGCTGGGAGCGTGCCCCGCTGCCCGGTTCGGCGTCGCCCTGGCTGCCGGACGTGGAGGCCGTCGTCGACGCGCTCGTCGAGGCGAGCGTGAGCGCGCCCGCCGAAGGATTCACCCCGCCGGAGGCCGGGGACGGCACCCGGCTCACGTACTGAACCGCCGACGGCCCGCGCCGCACCTCGGCTCGACGGTGTGAAGAATCCCGGGCTCGGCTCACTCTTACGGGTGTGAGCCGAGCCCAGTTCTACGGGAATTGGGCGCGCGGAGCCCCGGGCGCCCTCGCACCGTCGATATCTTCGGCCCACCGATCACCTCACGTGTCACGCCGCACGCGTGACCGGAGCCTCACACGTCCCCGCGCCGGCAGGTGGGCCGCACATGAACATCCGCATGACCGGACTCGCGCTCGCGGTCGTCACCGCCGCCCTGCTGCCGATCGCCGCATCCGCGGGACCGGCCCGTGTGCCGGGACCTGAGGCGAGGTCCGTTCCGGAGCACGACAAAAGGGCGGAGCGGCCCGGAATTCTGGCTGAAATCGATGCGACCGCATCACCCTGGCGCGGGCGGACAAGCGAACGTTGCGGCCCGGAACTCACCTCGCCCGACGGTGTCGAGGCCCAGACGTGCGTCCTGGCCGAGGGCGGGGACGCCTGGGCGCGTACGTACTACCGCAACGCGACGGGCGAGAGGCTGAGCTCCGTGCTGAGCCTCATGGGCCCCGGCGGCAGGACCGTACAGACCCATTGCGTTGTGGAAGCTGACGATGAACCCGGGGCCTGTGAAACACCGCGCGAGAAGGCGGAAGCCGAAGTTGACGCGTATGCGGCGGTGGCGGAGTTCGCGCGTTCCGGAGATCTCGGAGAAGGGCCGCTGTTGCTGCGATCGGGGAGCAACTCCCCTGTCGTTACGGGCGGTTGAGCAACGGCTGCGCCGCGTGTCGCAATCCGTGAATAGCGACGCCCGGTCGCTGGCGACGGGGGATGCACCAGCGACCGGGCTTCCAGAACGGTAACAAGAGATCTGCTGTTCGCAAATTCGATCTCGGGTATTCGGACAGGGAATTACCGGCCCGTGGGGGCACGTGTGACCGGGATCACCTGTCGGGTGACAGAAATCGTCACTGTGCCCGTCCGGACCGTCAGCTGAGCGTCACCTGGCGGTTGGTGAGACCGCCGCGCGCCCGGCGCTCTTCCGCGGTGAGCGGGGCGTCGGTGGCGAGCGCATCCCCCAGCCGCTCGGCGAATTCCGCTGCCGGCTTCTCGCACTCCTCGGCGCCCATGGAGCGGGGCAGGTCCCAGACCGGGACCATGAGCCCGTGCGCCCGGAACGAGCCGACCAGCCGGGTCTCCTCGGTGAGGCTCGACGTCCCGGCGGCGTGCAGCCGGGCGAGCGCGTCGAGGAGCTTCTCCTCGGGGTGCGGCATGACCCAGCGCAGATGGTTCTTCTCCGGGGTCTCGCACCAGTACGCCGAGTCCACGCCGGTCAGCTTGACGGTCGGGATCGCGGCGGCGTTGGCGCGCTCGAGGGAGGCGGCGACCTCCGGGCCCGCGTTCTCCGCGTTGTCCGGGATCCAGAACTCGAAGCCCTTGTGGATGACGGGCTCGAACGGCGCGGCCGGGTCGAGCAGATCCTGCAGTCGCGGTCCGTCCGCGGGCACGCGCGCGGCGGAGACCGGGCTGCCGGGCTTCGCGACGAGCACGCGGCGCAGCGTGTCGGCGATGTCGCGGCTCAGGTCGCCGGAGGTCGTGTCGTTCTGCAGAGCGAGCAGTACGGCGCCGCTGTCGCGGCGCAGCGCGGGCCATGCCATCGGCAGGACGGTGGCGAGCGTCACCGACGGGACGTCGTCGGGCAGGCCGTCCTTCAGGGTCAGTTCGACCGTCGCGGCAGGGACCAGCTCCCGCAGGGCGACCCAGTCGCACTCGTTGGGGAGCCCTTCGAAGGGGCGCTGGACCCGCTCGGTCACGGCGTGCGAGGCGGCTCGGCCGTGGCAGGCCTTGTAGCGACGACCCGAACCGCACGGGCAGGGCTCGCGGGCGCCGACGACGGGGATCTCCCCGTCGGCGATCTGAGGCTTGACGGCCTTCGTCTGGGGGCGCTTCTTGGCCATGGTGTGGCTCTCTCCCGAGGACTGCGGTGCTGTGTGGTGCCTGTGTCTCGGGCGCGAGCCTAGCCGTTACGGCCCGTTTGCCGGTCGCTACGTGTCCGAGGGTGTCGTCGCGCGCGTCGCGGTCCGGGTCTCGGGCACGCCTCGGTGCACCCGCCGTGGGGGCGTCCTAGGCGTCGTCGTACGTTTCCTCGTACGCTTCCACGAAGTCGAATCCGGAACCGGGTCCTGAGCCAGTGACGCGCGTAGCGAAATCGTCGCGACGATGCCCTTCGGTCACGAGCACCCACACGGTGACCTCACCGGCCTCGCTGTCCCGCACGCCCCAGTCCTGGGCGAGCGCACTGATGATGTTGAGCCCGCGGCCGCCGTGCGCGGTGACCGAGGGCGTGGCCGGAATCGGTCGGGTGGGACCGCCTCCGTCCGTCACCTCGACGGTCAGCCTGCCCGCCTTGTCGACGCGCCAGGCGGCGCGGATGTCGCCGTCCCCGATCTCCGCGCGGCCCAGCGGTCTGCCGTGCCGGCAGGCATTGCTGAGCAGTTCGGAAAGGATCAGAACAGCATCGTCGACGACCGATTCGGACACCCCGCTGCGCCGCAGCTGCTCACGCATCCGGTGCCTTGCCTCGCCCACGCCCGCAGGGCCATGGGGCACGGCCATGCTCGACGACGTGGGCACTTCCTGTGCCACCACCAACGCCACCCCCGAGACCTCCTTTGCCCCACGCCACGGTGTGGATGCCCCACTGGACTGGACCGGAAACCGGCCAATCCCTGTCTGGTGACGCACTCGTAACGATCGAACACGGACCGAACGCGCCGGTGCACTCCCTGTAGTCACTCCGGGTGACGCAGTCCTGACTCCGGGTTCGGTTCGGGGTTCGGCTCCGGCTCCGCGCAGGGCTTGCCTGTGGGGCCGGCTAACCGCGGCCCAATTGGGCCAGAACCTGCCTCGGGCGGTTGGTGATGATGGCCTCGACGCCGAGGCCGACGCACAGATCGACGTCCTCCGGCTCGTTCACCGTCCACACGTGCACGCGGTTGCCCGCCGCCTGCAGGCGCTCGATGAACGCGGGGTGATTGCGTACGAGCCGGATCCCCGGCCCCGCGATGCGGGAGCCCGCGGGCAGCCGCCCGTCGCGCATGCGCAGCGGGAGGAACTGCATCAGGTACACGGTCGGGATGGTCGGCGCCGCGGTGGCGATCCGCTGCAGCGAGCGCGCGGAGAAGCTCATGACGCGTACGGACGACTCGGCGTGCGTCGCGGGGGTGTCGAGGCCGAAACGCTTCAGCAGATGGAGCAGGCGCTCCTCGACCTGGCCCGCCCAGCGGGTGGGGTGCTTGGTCTCGATGGCCAGGTCGATCGGCCGCCCGGCGTCGGCGACCAGCTCCAGGAGCCGCTCCAGGGTGAGGACGGAAGTGAACTCGCGATCGCCCCAGTCCGGGCTCTCCTCGCTGTCCTTCCACGAGCCGAAGTCGAGCGCGGCGAGCTTCGAGAGCTCGAGGGCGGAGACGGCGCCGCGGCCGTTGGACGTGCGGTTGATGCGACGGTCGTGGACACAGACGAGATGGCCGTCGGCGGTGAGTCGCACGTCGCATTCGAGGGCGTCGGCCCCGTCGTCGATGGCCTTCACATAGGCGGCCAGGGTGTGCTCGGGGGCGTCCTCCGATGCGCCTCGGTGGGCGACGACCTGGATCGGGAGTTGTGTCACCGCGTCATGGTGTCATCGTCGGAACGGGGACGTCGATCACGTGTCCGTAATGTCCGGGATAAAGGGTGGGGCGGATACGCACAGGTCCCGCTTACAGTGGCCTGACAGCCAGTGGGAAAAGCTGAGCGCAGCGCACCTGTGCCATATGCACCCGCGCATGCGTGCCGACGAGCCCGGCCGACGCGCCGGTCCCCACGCGTACCGACAGCGGAATCGCGGATTCGCGGAATCGAGGAGAGAGAGCTGTGAGCACCGAGAACGAGGGCAACGAGGGCACTGCAGGTCAGGGCGCCCCGTCGGTACCTCCCGTGCCACCTCCTGCGCCGGCGGCCGCTCCCCAGGCCGCGTCGCCGACGCACGCCGCGCACGAGCCCGCCGGCGCGGATGCGCCGACGCAGCAGGTACCGCCGGTACCTGCTGCCTCGCCCACCGTGACGCAGCACGCTGCGGGCGGCTGGCCCCCGCCGCCGGCCTCCCCCTGGGGAGCACCCGTACCCGCGGCGGGTCACGTGGCCGCCCCGCCCAAGCGTTCCGGCGGTCTCGTCGCCACCGTGCTCGCCGCCGCGCTCGTCGCGGGCTCCGTCGGTGGCGGCATCGGCTACTGGGCGGCCGAGCGCAACGACGGCGGCGGCATCTCGACCACCGTCTCCGCCGGTGAGGCCCCCGCCGGCTTCAAGCGCGAGCCGGGCACGGTCGCCGCGGTCGCGGGCAAGGCGCTGCCGAGCGTCGCCACCATCGAGGCCAAGGCCAACGGCGGCGAGGGCGAGGGCGGCACGGGCACCGGCTTCGTGTACGACAGGGAAGGCCACATCCTCACCAACAACCACGTGGTGGAGTCCGCGGCCGACGGCGGCACGCTCTCCGTGATCTTCCCCAGCGGCAAGTCGTACGACGCCGAGGTCGTGGGCCGTGCCCAGGGCTACGACGTGGCCGTGCTGAAGCTGAAGAACGCGCCCGACGGACTGGCCCCGCTGCCGCTCGGCAACTCCGACCGGGTGGCCGTCGGCGACTCCACGATCGCGATCGGTGCGCCCTTCGGCCTCTCCAACACGGTCACCACGGGCATCATCAGCGCCAAGAACCGCCCGGTCGCCTCGGGCGACGGCTCCAGCGGCAAGAACTCGTACATGAGCGCCCTGCAGACCGACGCCTCGATCAACCCCGGCAACTCCGGCGGTCCCCTGCTCGACGCGAGCGGCGCGGTGATCGGCATCAACTCCGCGATCCAGTCCGCGGGCAACGGCATGGGCCAGGCCCAGGCCGGCTCCATCGGCCTCGGCTTCGCCATCCCGATCAACCAGGCCAGGAACGTGGCCGAGCAGCTCATCAAGACCGGCGAGCCCGTCTACCCGGTGATCGGTGCCACCGTGAACATGACGGACCAGGGTGCCGGCGCCACCATCGCCACCCAGGGCACCGGCGGCACCCCCGCGGTCACCCCCGACGGCCCGGCCGCCAAGGCCGGCCTCAAGCCGGGCGACGTCATCACCAAGTTCAACGGCAAGCCCATCGACAGCGGCCCGACCCTGATCAGCGAGATCTGGAACCACAAGCCGGGCGACAAGGTGTCCCTCACCTACGAACGCGACGGCAAGGAGTCCACGGTCGACGTCATTCTGGGCCAGCGCGAGGGCGACAGCTGACGGGCTAGGCTGTGCACGCGCACGTCACCCGTGATCGTCCGGTGCGGCGCGAGGTGGGTTGCCCGAGCGGCCTAAGGGAACGGTCTTGAAAACCGTCGTGGCGGCGACGTCACCGTGGGTTCAAATCCCACACCCACCGCGCAGATCAGCGTAGATGCTGGTCAGGAGGGGTGCTTCCGATTAGGGAGCACCCCTCCTGTATTCGGCCTGTCTCACTTTGCACCGCCCTTGTGCCGCTTCGGATCATCGTGTGTGGACCAGGTGTGGACCTGAACGCTGTCCGATCAGGGCGTCCCACCGGACACTTTGGGCCATCGAGGCCGCCGGTCTGAGCGCGACCTTGCCTTCCAGGCGTTGCACTGTTGCTCATTTCCTTCCCGGCGGGGGGCCGGGTGAGCGGGCGGTGAATGGTGACTCTTGCTCACATGACGGATCAACGGGGGCCGGGCTGTGGACCACAGCCTTGCCGTGGGTTCAGCCCGGCCCGGGATTCGGTGATGCGCATCGGCGAACTCGCCGCGAAGGCAGGGGTCGGCGTGCGAGCCCTGCGCTACTACGAGGAGCAGAACCTGCTTGCCTCCGAGCGCAGCCCGGGTGGGCAGCGGCACTACCCGGACAGCGGGGTCAAGCACGTCCATCTGATCCAGGAGATGTGCCAGGCGGGGCTGCCGAGCAAGTCGATCGCGGAAATCCTGCCGTACCTCGCGACCGGCATGGTGCCGCCGCCGCTGCTCGAGCGGCTCGCGGCGGAAAGAGATCGCATCGATCGGCAGATCAGCGCTCTGGTCGCAACCCGCGACAGGCTCGATGCCGGCATCGCCGACGCTGCGAACGCGGCCGCGGGTGCGCGGTGCCGCCTTGCCTGAGCGGCGTTGTGCGGGGCCCTTTCTCGCACAACGGCCCGCCTCGCCGCCTCCCCGCCCGGCCGCCGTCGCGCCATCCTCGCGCCGAGCCCTCGGCCCCCGCCTACCGCGGCCAAGGCAGACAGCAACGGGCCGTGCCGTGAGCACCTGCAGCGGCAGGTCCCCCTCAGCCGAGGTCGCCTCAGCGAGACGCATGACCGGCCGGACAGGCACTGATCGATCCCAGCCTCGCCACTCAGGCCCGCCCCGCCGCCCCACGGCCAGGCGGGCCAGGCGCACCCCCCAAGCCTTCCTCGGGCTGGATGTGCGTGCTGTCAGCGGTCCAGCTGGCAAGCAAGCGCAGGGCGCTTTCCGAGGGTGATCCGGGTTGGACGGTGTACAGGCCGAGCGTCTGGTCGGGGTCGCCCATGGGTGTGAAGGCTTCGAAGCCAAGGGTGAGGTCCCCGACGAGTGGGTGGTGGTAGCGCTTGGAGCCGTACTTGGGCTGGTACACGTCGTGGTCCGCCCACCACCTGCGGAAGTCCCGGTCGCCGACGGACAGTTCACCAACCAGCCGGGCGAGCCGGGGATCGCGCGGATGGTGGCTCGCGTACAGGCGCAGCATGCCCACGTTCTCGCGGGCGGTCTCGGGCCAGTCGACGTAGAGATCGCGGGCCGCGTCGTCGAGGAACATGTAGCGGGCCATGTTCCACTCGCCGGCCGGCAGGCCCTCGAAATCACGGTAGAAGGCGCGGGCCAGGTGATTGGTGGCCAGGACGTCCAGGCGGTGGCCCAGGAGCAGGGCCGGGACGTCGGCGATGTTCTCCAGCGCCCGCAGCAGCCCGGGGCGGGCACGCTGGCTCGCTCTCGCATACGGGCGCTGCCGGGTGGGGTTGGCCAGGGCGAACAGATGGTTACGCTCGGTGTCGTTCAGTTGCAGCGCGCGAGCGACGGCGTCCAGGACGGCAGCGGAGACGCTCGTCGTACGTCCGCGTTCCAGCCGTACGTAGTAGTCCACGCTCACTCCAGCGAGCTGGGCGACTTCTTCGCGCCTGAGACCGGGCACCCGGCGCACGCCCGGGTGCGGCGGCAGACCGGCTTGCTCCGGGGTGATGCGGGCCCGGCGTGTCCGCAGGAAGTCCCGGATATCGGGCTCGGGCACGTGCTGGCTCATGTATTTCAGGCTAGCTCTGCGGGCCGGCCGCGTCCTTGTCCGAAGGGGGTATTGCTGTACCCCCCGTAGGCCACGCCCCGGGTCAAGGAGAGCTCTTCCTGGTGTTCCAGGCCGCTGGTGCTCTGGATGTGTCACCCGGCCACAAGGGTCGGCAGAACATCTGAGGAAGCACAGCTATGAACCACCCCGTCCCGTCCTCCGACCGCAAGATCGTCCTGGTGACCGGCGCGTCCGGCGGCATCGGCGAGGCCACCGCCCGCCACCTCGCCGCCGCCGGTCACCAGGTCGTCCTCGGCGCCCGGCGCGTGGACCGCCTGGACCGTCTGGTCGCCGAGCTCACCGAGGCCGGCCACCGCGCCGAGTCCGCACAGCTGGACGTCACCGATCGCGACAGCGTGAACGCCTTCGTCGCCGGCGCGCTCGAACGCCACGGGCGCGTCGACGTCCTGGTCAACAATGCCGGTGTGATGCCGCTGGGCCTCATGGAGGAGCTGCGCGTCGACGAATGGGACCAGATGATCGACGTGAACCTGCGCGGCGTGCTGCACGGCATCGCGGCGGTCCTGCCCGCCATGCGCGAGCGCCGGTCCGGGCACATCATCAACGTCGCCTCCACCGCCGCGTACCGCGTCGACCCGACCGGGGTCGTGTACTGCGCGACGAAGTTCGCCGTACGCGCCGTGTCCGACGGCCTGCGCCAGGAGACGACCGACATCCGCGTCACCGTCGTCAGCCCCGGCCTCACCAAGACCGAGCTCACCCACTCCGGAGGCAACCCCGAGCAGCAGAACGCGGTGCGGGCAGCACTCGAAGCCGTCGGTATCGACGCCTCGGCCATCGCCCAGGCCATCGGCTACGCCATCGCTCAGCCGGCCGACGTCAACGTCAGCGAGGTCATCGTCCAGGGCACAGCGGTCTGACGCCATGCCCGGCGGGCCGTCTGCTCGTGCCGCCCACAGCCTCGGCACCTGCGGAGGCCACCGCTGAACCACCGGTCACCGGCTGAACGGTTCGCCCCCGGTGGCCATCGGCGGCACCCCGCTTCCCACCGTTGCGAGGTGCCGCCGCACAGCGCCGGCCGCCGGGCCCTCGTCCGAGTGTGACCGCCGTGCTTCGGCGCTCCTGACCGACCACTCCACATAGGCAACACCCCACCGCAACAAGAGAGATCACAAACATGACCCAGCAGTTTGCAGGCACCTCGGCGCTCGTCACCGGCGGCGGCAGCGGCATCGGACGGGCGAGCGCCCTGGCCCTGGCCGCCGAGGGGGCGCTGGTGACGGTCGCCGGTCGCACCGCGGAGACCCTCAAGGAGACCGTCCGCCTGATCGAAGCCTCCGGTGGCTCGGCCCGCTACGTGGTGGCCGACATCACCGACGAGTCCCAGGTGGAGAAAGCCGTCCAGGCCGCCTTCGCAGACATCGGGCGCCTGGACTTCGCGTTGAACAACGCGGGCTACGACGGCGAGTTCCAGCTCACCAAGGACTACTCGACCGAGATGCTCGACCACATGATCGCCCTCAACGTGCGCGGGGCGTTCCTGTCGATGAAGTACGAGCTGCGGCACATGGTGGCCCAGGGGTCCGGCGCGATCGTGAACATGTCCTCCGGCGCGGGGCTGGTGGGCGTCCCCGGATTCTCCGGCTACACGGCCACCAAGGCCGCCGAGATCGCCATGACCAAGAGCTCGGCGCTCGAGGCCGCACCCCACGGCATCCGCATCAACGCCGTGTGCCCCGGCCTGGTGGACACTCCGATGATCGCGGCCCTGGACGCGGACCAGCGCAAGGCGCTCGACACCGCTCACCCCCTGGGGCGGATCGCCCGCGCAGAAGAGATCGCCGACGCCGTGGTCTGGCTCTGCTCGGACAAGTCGAGCTTCGTCACCGGCATCGCGCTTCCCGTCGACGGCGGGTACACCGTGCCCTGACGACCGGCCACCGGGCACGAGCCGGCCCTTCCGGGACCACAAACAGGGCCGAACGAGACTCCCCAGCCACCGTGGCTCTGGCAGGCGGCGACCTGGCCGCCGACCAGACGTCCTGCACGGTCACGGTGAATGTCACCGCCGACGAGGCGGGAACCTACGTCAACGGCCCTGAAGCGATCACCACGGTCGGCCTGAATCCCCCGGCCCCCGCGACGCTGACCGTCGAGGAGGAAGCATCCGAGGCTCCCGACGGCGCCTCGGCCGTCGGGACCGCGACGGGCTCGCCCGGTCTGCTGTCCGGCAACGTCGTACAGGCCCCGGTGAACATCCCCGTCAACGCGTGCGGCAACACCGTGAACGTCATCGGAGTGCTCAACCCGGCGGCGGGCAACGCCTGCGTCAACGGCTAGCCCGGCCAGGTCGCTCACCGAGCCGGAACCCGGCGGGTCCCGGCGGGTCCCGGCGCGGCACAGATCGTCCGGCTGACATCACCAGTTGACACCAACGCCGCTGAACGAGGGCAGACAACGGCAACTCTGCCCCCAGTGGCAGACAGCCATAAGGGCCCGTTCCGTGAGGTCGCCCCACACAGCGATCGAACTCCTGAAGCGGGTGTAGGACCACCCGGCTCGCCTCGTAGGGCACAACCTCTTCGAGGGCGCCGTGGGCCATGTGGGCCAGCCAGGACAGCTGACCCAGCAAGCCGCGCTTCGATGCAGGTCACAGCCCCACACAGGCTTGAAGCACGGCGCTCTTGAAAACCGTCGTGGCGGCAACGTCACCGTGGGTTCAAAATCCCACACCCACCGCGCAGGTCAGCTTAGTTGCCGGCCAGATGGGGTGTCTCTCGCTGAGGGGCACCCCTTCGTCATGGAGCCTGTCTCGCCCTGAACCGCCCCGCACCACTCTGGAGCCCGGAGCGCCTTCAGCTACGGAGGCCATTGAGTGACCGCGGCGAGGACGTCCGTCCGAGTGGGGCCCGACCGGCCTGCGCCGGTCGGGCCCCACTGCTGTTCGGGGCAGCGGCTTCTGCCTGCCCGCCGGGTCAGCCCGAGACGGGCGCGCCGAGCATCGCGGAAGCCTGCTGGTAAGGGCTGAGACCGGGGGCGGGTGGTGTGGCCGCGGGGACGGTGTGGCAGGTGAAGCCGAGGAGGGTCATGGCCCGCCGGACTTCGCCGGCGCTGAAATCACGCCGGTCCTGGCGGGTGATGACCTGTCCCACCTGCTTGAGGGGGTAGTGGCGGCGGCCGATGATCACGGATTCTCCGGTGACGGGCTCGGGCTTGATGCCCTTCATCGACTGCAGCACCCCGCTCTTGGTCAGGTCGAACGGGAAACGGGCGATGACGCAGCGCATGAGGCCTCGCAGGGAGCAGGGGGAACGGCCGGGTGGGGTGAGGCGGTTCAGCGGGAAAGGGAGCCCAGGGCGCGACGGTGCTCGTCGAGGGCGGGCAGGACCCCGAGGCGCCTGGAGCGCATCGTGTGCTCGGCATCGGCCACCGCGGTGACCGGCGAGGCGAAAGGCCCACGGTCGCCGTGAATGTCGCGCAGTCGAACCCGGTCCGTATATGCGGTGTCGTTGCGGACGGCAGTGAGCCGGGCCTGGGTGACCACGCCGGTGCACTGGCTGTCCTCGTCACAGACGAGCAGGTGCCCGGCGCGGGCACTGGCCATGACGGAAAGAGCCACCTCAACGGTCATGTCGTCCCACACGCGGAGGCCGGCCCCGTCCATGACGTCGACCGGCGTCCTGTTCTCGGGGACGGCGCTCGCCGGGCGGGGCTGCATCTGAACCAGTGTCACAAGGTGCCTCCTTCAGAGATGGGTCAGTGGTCAGTTCCCTGATCGTGAGCCTTCTAGGCCGCCGTGTCGAAGGCCGGCTGCCGCCGGGCGGCCCGGCGCGGTGCCTGCGAGAGGCGTCGACTGCGCCGGCCGCGTGTGGCGGAGCTGCGCCGGGGGCGCTCGGTCACAGGCGCCGCGATGGTGACGGGGATGCCGGAGGGCGCCTGGGCCCCGGTGATGCGGTGCAGTTCGGCCTCGCCGGAGCGGACCTGGGTGGTCTGCGGGACGATGCCCGCGGCCGCCATCAGACGGGTCATGTCGCGGCGCTGGTTCGGCGTGACCAGAGTGACAACGCTGCCGGACTCGCCGGCGCGCGCGGTGCGCCCACCCCGGTGCAGATAGTCCTTGGGGTCGGTGGGCGGGTCGACGTTCACGACGAGGTCGAGGTTGTCGACGTGGATCCCGCGCGCCGCCACGTTGGTCGCCACCAGCACGGTGACGTGCCCGCTCTTGAACTGCGACAGGGTACGGGTGCGCTGAGGCTGGGACTTCCCGCCGTGCAGCGCGGCGGCCCGTACCCCGCTGGCCAGCAGGTCCTTGGTCAGCCGGTCAACGGCGTGCTTGGTGTCCAGGAACATGATCACGCGGCCGTCACGGGCGGCGATCTCGGTGGTGGCGGCGTGCTTGTCGGCGCCGTGGACGTGCAGCACGTGGTGCTCCATCGTGGTGACCGCGCCGGCCGAGGGGTCGACGGAGTGCACGACGGGGTCGGTCAGGTAGCGGCGCACGAGGAGGTCGACGTTGCGGTCCAGGGTGGCGGAGAACAGCATCCGCTGGCCCTCCGGTCGTACCTGGTCGAGCAGGGCGGTGACCTGCGGCATGAAGCCCATGTCGGCCATCTGGTCGGCCTCGTCCAGCACGGTGATGCCCACCTGGTTCAGTCGGCAGTCGCCACGGTCGATGAGGTCCTTGAGCCGGCCCGGAGTCGCGACGACGACCTCGGTGCTGCTGCGCAGCGCACTGGCCTGGCGGCCGATGGACATCCCCCCGACGACGGTCGTCAGCCGCAGCTTGAGCGCCCGGGCGTACGGGGTGAGCGCGGCGGTGACCTGTTGCGCGAGCTCCCGGGTGGGGACGAGAACCAGCGCGAGGGGCCGGCGGGGCTCGGCGCGCTGTCCGGCGGTACGGGCCAGGAGCGCGAGGCCGAAGGCCAGCGTCTTGCCGGAACCGGTGCGACCGCGACCGAGCACGTCACGGCCGGCAAGGGTGTTGGGCAGGGTCGCACCCTGGATGGGGAACGGCACGCTCACGCCCTCTGCGGTGAGCGCGTCGAGCAGTTGCCTGGGCATGTCGAGATCGGCGAACGCCTCGACTGCCGGCAGTGCGGGTGTCACCGTTTTCGGGAGCGCGAACTCTCCCTGCACCGCGGCGGGCCGACGACCGTAGCCGCCGGAGCGGCTCGGCCCGCCGGCACGGCTGGGGGCACCGGCGCGGCTGGGGCTGGACGAGCGGAGGCGGCCGCCACGGCCGGAGCCATCGGCACTGCCGGCACGGGTGCGGGAGTAGCGGTCGTTCATGCGTGTGCGGTTCATGCGGAACCTTCCTCGATGCGGCACGTATCAAGGAATTCCCGCAGCAGATGAGCGGCGCGGTGAATCGCGAGAACGAGCCAAAACTGAAAGCAGAAGCGAAAACGGAGCCGGCGGAGGAAATGGCGGGGCGTCCGCCCAAATGCGCCGAGCGATCCGGACGGCAGGCCGGAGTCTTGATCAGCTCATACGGAGTCGGTATCCGGAGCTTGGGTGTTCGTCAGGCGGTGGGACTGGGGTCCGAGAGGACTGCCGCGGCTGGAATTACCGGGATGCGGGCGGCGCTGCACCGTCCCATGCAACGAGCTGGGGCCCGCACCCCACGGTGCGGGCCCCAGCTCGTACTACGCGTCAGCGTCAGGCGGGAACGATGTTCTCGGCCGTCGGGCCCTTCTGGCCCTGCGCGATGTCGAAGTTCACCTTCTGGCCTTCCTGCAGCTCGCGGAAGCCCTGGGCGGCGATGTTCGAGTAGTGGGCGAACACGTCAGCGCCGCCACCGTCCTGCTCGATGAAGCCGAAACCCTTTTCCGCGTTGAACCACTTCACGGTGCCAGATGCCATGTCAATTCTCCTTCGGGGCAGTGCCCGGGTCCGCACTGTGCGAAACCCGTGTCGCCGCGATGATTGCCCCGTCCGGAAAATTACCGGAAATTACACAAGTGCTCCCACTGGCATCTTCACGCCTATGGAGGCACTTGGAGTTTGGGAACCACAACTGCAACTGAGATCGACAGTAGCACGCCGGGATCGGCCCTGCGCGGTGAACAATTGCACACGGGCCGCCGCGCAAGATACCGTCATCGCGCCTCGACCTTATTTCTCATTTCGCGGTCACAGATATTGGGCGACGCCGACCGAAGTGTTTCTGCGCAGGGGCGCAGTCGCCATGGGTGGGGCGGGACCGTCGAGGTCCGGCCGGGCAGACCGCCGCCCCAGGGGCCGGCGCCGGCTCGGCACGCGTCGGGTCGGCAGGCAAATGGATCAAGCCTCGGCCCCGTGTCGGGGCTCGGTGGCGGAGCGCCGTAGTTCCTCGTTGATGCGCTGGGCTTCTTCGAGCTGGTCTTCGAGGATGACGATGCGGCAAGCAGCCTCGACGGGGGTGCCCTGGTCGACGAGCTCGCGGGCACGGGCGGCGATTCTCAGCTGGTAGCGGGAGTAGCGGCGGTGTCCGCCCTCCGAACGCAGGGGGGTGATGAGGCGGGCTTCACCGATCGCGCGCAGGAAGCCGGGGGTGGTGCCGAGCATCTCGGCGGCTCGGCCCATGGTGTAGGCGGGGTAGTCGTCGTCATCGAGACGGTCGAAGGAGTTCTCTGCGGTCATTTGCACCTCTGATCGGGAAACGCGTCGAGGGGTTCCGGTGCCGTACGGCACCGGAACCCCGAAGGATGTGAACACCATCTGCCGGCCTGCTGCGGTGCCGGGCTCCTCTTGCCGCGCGGTCCCCCGGCAGAGGGGCGTGTGCGGGGATCGCGCATGCGTGACCGTGGGACCACCTGCCGTTCCGGGGCCTGCGGTACCGGGCTGACCGGATTCCTGCCCGGGCGATCCTGATGGCGTCTGCCTTCTTCCTTCTTCTTTCCTGCTGGTCAACTGCCTACTGCGGATCGTGCGTACTGCCTGCGGCCCCTGGGCGAGCCGCGCAGCCCGGCGGCCGACCAGGCGTCCACGGGAACTCCGGCCCCGCCGCTCCACTGCCGTGCCACGTCCTGCTGGTCTGCCGTGCGCGGCAGTCCGTTTCCGTTGTCGCGCCTTCTGGATTTCTCGGCTACGAGGAAGACGATAGTCCCCGGGCGAGCACGCATGTGTATGACGGCCATGACAGCTTTTCTGAGGGGGGCATGCGCGACTTCTGTTATCAGAGCAAGCCCGAAGGCTCCGCCGGACGAGGCGCGCTGTGCCGGGCCGGTGGGTGTGAGGGCCGCAACCTCGGGTCGCCCTTCGGCCGAGCACCGTCCCACGACGGTGGTTGCGGGGACGGCTGCGGGAGGGTCTCGGCCGGACGATGACGCGCGTCCGGTGTCGGTGGACCTGACACAGGTGTGCCGCGGTGTGGCCGTCGCCGGCCTGCCCGGCTTCGGGAACACCAGCACCCCGGGGCGTTCTCGTGGAGTCGCGACCGCTTCTCGTGTGCACGGCTTCTCGTGTGCACGGCTTCTTGTGTGCACGGCGTCCACGGGTCTCCGACGGCGGGGCGCTGCGCAATCGTCCTTGAGTCGGACCATGACCGCGGAGCGCGGGCTCCAGCGTGAGGTGCATGAGTGCTGACATGGGGGAGAGCGTCGGCCGGGGGCCGACGTGACGACCGCACTGGCGGTCACGGCGGGAGTGCTGACGACGCTGGGCATCATCGGCGTCGTCCGGTGGCAGGAGTGGGGTTCCTCTTTCCTCTTCGGCTGGCTGTCGGTCAAGGTCGGCGCGAAGGCGGCCGTCCTGGCCGCCGTGGGGCTGACCGGTGCCGCGGCGTGGTGGCGCACGCGTCGCAGGGCGAAGGCCGGGCAAGGACGCGCAACCCGAGGCAGGCCGACAGACCGGCGCGGATCCGTCCTGACGGGGCAGGCGTGGAGAAAGGCGCCCCCGCGGAATGCGGGGGCGCCTTTCGCGTACGTACTACGCGGCCGCGTGAGGGTGCGTCAGGCGGCCGAACCGGCCTTGCGGCGGCGGACGACGAAGACCGCGCCGGCACCGAGGGCCACGGCCGCGCCGGCCGCAGCGGCGAGCTGCGGGAGGGCCGAGGAGGAGCCGGTGTCGGCGAGGGTGCCGGAGTTCACCGGGGTGGTGGACGTGACGCCCTGCGGCTTGTTGTCCGGGGTCTGCGGCGTGGTCTTGCCGGGCTCGGCGTCGTCGACGTCGCCCGCGTCGGTGCCCGCGGCGAGGAGCTCGAAGGCGTACTCGGTGAAGTCGTTGCCGCCGCAGGACTCGTCGTCGTTGACGTAGTCACCGGCGACGAAGGCCAGGCCCTCACCGGCCGGGGCCGTGGCGTCGACCTTCAGGCGCAGCTTCACGTCGGCGTGGGCGCCGGCCTTCAGCGGGCTGACGGAGCCGGCGTAGCCGCCGTCCTCCTCCACGTTCTTCCAGGTCGGGGCGGCGGCGGTCGACCACTGCAGGTGGAAGGCGTCGTCGATGACGTTGTAGCCGCCCTTGTCCGTCGCGTGGAAGTAGACGAACGGGAAGACCTCGTCCAGCGTCTTGTCGGTGCCGTTGGTGACGCGGAGCGAGAAGTCGGTCGTCGAGCCCGCGACGATCTTGGACGGCAGGCCGGTGACGACCGTGGTGAGCTTGCTCTCGAAGACGCAGTCCTCGCCCTCCTCCGCCTCCTCCTTGGCGTCGGCGAGCGCCTTGTCGGCGGCCTCCTTCGCCTTGAGGGCCTCTTCGACGGCCTTCTGGGCCTTGGAGTACTCCTTGGCGGCGGCGACACGGGCGTCGTCGGCCACCTGGCGGGCCGTGGTCGCCTTCTCGTCGGCGGCGGTCTTGGCGGCCGCGGCGGCCACGGCGGCGGTCTCGGCGTCGGCAACGGCCATCTCCGCGGCCGCCTTCTCCTCGGCGGTGGCGGTCTCGGGCAGTGCGGCGAGTGCGGCCTGGGCGTCGGCGAGCGCCTGGTCGGCGTTCTGCTTGGCGGTGGCGGCGTCGGCCGCCTCCTTCTCGGCGGCCTCGGCAGCGACGGTGAGGGGCGCGTCGTCGGAGAGCGCGGCCTCGACGACGGCCCGTGCGACCTTCTGCGCGGCGACGGCGTCGTCGTACGCCTTCTGCGCCTCCGCGGCGGCCTTCTCGAGCTCCTCGATGGAGGGCTTGTCCTCCGCGGCCTGGCGCTGCGCCTGCGACGCGGCGGACGGCTTGGCGTCGGCGAAGGCCGGGGTGACGGAGAGCAGGACGACGGGGGTGGTCACGGCGGCGACGACGGCCGTGGCAAGCGTGCGGCGAATCTTCAACGGAGTCCTTTGTGGGTCCGAGAGGCAGGGTTCGAAAGCGCTGGGGCAGCCGCTGCGGTAGCACCCACGCAGGGCCGCTGGCCCGTGATCGTATGACCGGAAATGCCGTCGTAGGAAGCGAGTTGTGCAAGGGACGGGCGCGGCGCATCCTGCTCGCAGGGCAGGCAAATACCGCGTAAGGGGGTAGTTGCCTTCCTGGTTCGGGCCAATTTTGTGATGCATGTCATTTGGCCCAGGTGCAGTGGGTGCCGGCTGTTCACCTGGGCGTGGTGGCGAGGGTCGTCCGAGGCGGTCATGTCGGCTCCCTCGGCCCCGTCGGCCCCGTCGGCCCGGTCATCGAAGACGGGGCCGGGGCATGGCTAATCGCGGCGTCCCGTGCTCAGCCGTGCCGCCGAGGCGATCGTGGCGCGGGCCTCCCGCTCGGTGAGCCCGGCGCGGACCGCCGCCTCGGTGAGGGCGTCCGCGAGTGCGTCCCCGATGCCGTTCTCGTACGCGCGGCAGGCCGCCCAGAACAGCCGGGTGTTGCGCTGGCCCTCGTGGGCGGCGCGTACGAACTGGACCAGCCCTTCGCCCCTGGGTGCCCGGTCGCCCGCGTACGACGGCTCAGGGTCGTGGGGGCGCGCGGGGGGCGCGATCAGGCGCAGCAGTGCGCGGGGGCAGTGCGCGGGCGGCAGGTCTGCGGTGCCGGGCGCGAGCCGGTACGCGCCGTGCGCCGAGACCGAGCCGGGGCCGACGAGGTAGCCGCCGCTGCCCCGGACGTCGATTCCGGGCGCGAGGCGGCTCGCCGAGTTCGGTACGACGACGTCGGGCGGGCCGCTCAGCCACAGATGGCGGCCGCCGCTGGGCGTGAGCACCGTGACCGTCTCCGGGACCGTGAACAGGTGCTGCAGCGCGAGCTGCCGCAGGGCCGTGACGGAGTCGGTGCCCCCCGTCGCGGCGTTCTTGGTGTCGAGGTCGATGCCGATCAGATGGTGCGGAGGCCGTCCGCAGGCGATGCCGTACCCCGTGGCCCAGGGTGTGGCGGCGAACAGGGCGCGTACGCCGGCCGGGTCCGTCGTGGCGTCGTACACACCGTGCCCGGGCAGCCCGCACTCGCCGCGGCAGAGGACCGGCTGCGGGTCGCGGCGGTGGGGCGAGGGCAGCGCGGGGAGCTTCGTGGGGGACAGGGGGATCACGGGGAGCCCGCGCTCGGCGGCGGAGAGAGCGTGGGCGAGGGCCAGGGTGGCGCTGTGCCGGTCGGTGGTGGCCATACTTCTATGTTCGTACGAGTGTTCGAATAAGGGAAGAGGGGGAAGAGGGGGTTGGAGAGGATTGACAGAAAATGTGCCGGAACGCTTCTTCTCTTGCCGTGGGCGGTCTTCGGGGTCCGCGAGGTCGTGAGCTGGGACGTTGAGAGCGTGAAGGGGGTTTATCGATATGTCATCACGCTTGAGGGGGAATCGGGGCGTCCGCGGCGGTTCGCCGGGGGTTCGGTGGGCAACTCTGGAATCGCGACGTCGTGAGAACGACCGAGGCGGTCGGCCAACTGCCCGGGTCCCAGCCGTACTTCCGTACTTCCGGTGCACTCAGGGGTGCACCTACGGTTCCTGGAGGAATTGACATGGCAAGCATCCGTACCGCCCGCGCCCTCGCCGCTGTCGCAGCGCTGCCTCTCGCCGCCGCACTCTTCTCCGGCGTCGCCCAGGCCGACAACGGCGCCTTCGCGGGCGACGGATCGAACGCGTCCGTGGCCGAGATCGAGGGCAGTGGCGTGGGCAACGACAACTACGGCATCTCGACGACCACCCAGCAGGTGGCCACCGGTGCCGGCGCGTCCAACCGGAACAACACGGTGAGCGTGAACGGCTCGGCCTTCACGGCGATCGACCAGTCGACCGAGACCGTGACCGTGAACTTCTTCGAGCTCTGGTAGGGCGCGGCCCGAAGGGGGGCCTGGCCGAGGGGTGAACAACGGCCTGCGCGGCGGTGCTACGGCATCGGCGCGCAGGCCGTTTCGCGTGTCCGCGTCCGTCCGCTGTCCCGGCGGCCCGAGCCGTCCGCCCGCCCGCGCGCCCGCTCGCGTCGGGGCGCGCTCACGACCTTGACAGGTGCCCGCAATCTGACGGACAGTCAGAAACCCATCCTGCGCCCGGGAGGCCCCCGCCGTGCACCTCGCCCCGACAGAACGCCAGCAGCGGCTGCGCGCCGAACTCCGCTCGTACTTCCGTGACGTGATGCCGGACGGGCCGTCGGCCGCCGACGGCACGGCGGAGCAGCGCAGGCTGCTGCGCCGGATCGGCGCCGACGGCATGCTCGGGCTCGGCTGGCCGGTCGAGTACGGGGGGCAGGGGCGCGGCGCCGACGAGCAGTTCGTTTTCTTCGACGAGGCGTACCGCGCGGGCGCACCCGTGTCCATGGTCACGCTGAACACGGTCGGCCCGACCCTGATGAAGTACGGCACCGAGCAGCAGAAGTCCTTCTTCCTGCCGCGGATTTTGCGCGGGGACGTCGTCTTCGCCATCGGCTACAGCGAGCCCGGGGCCGGGACCGATCTCGCGGCGCTGCGGACGAAGGCGGTGCGGGACGGCGACGGCACGGCGGCTTCCTGGGTGATCGACGGGCAGAAGATCTTCACTTCGAACGCCCAGAACGCGGACTGGATCTGGCTCGCCTGCCGCACCGACCCCGACGCGCCCAAGCACCAGGGCATCTCGATCATCCTCGTCCCGACCGATGCGCCCGGCTTCTCGTGGACGCCGATCGAGACCGTCGGCGGGCTGACGACGACGGCGACGTACTACGACGCGATCCGCGTCCCGGCCGCGCATCTGGTCGGCGAGGAGAACGGCGGCTGGGGGCTGGTCACCAACCAGCTCAACCACGAACGGGTGGCGCTCGCCGCGATCGGCATGCAGGCGGAGGACTTCGCGGCCGCGGCACTGGAGCACGCTCGTACTCCCGATCCGGTGACGGGCATGCGTCCGGTTGACGAGCCGTGGGTCCGGTCCAGGATCGCCGAAGTGCATGCCCGGCTCGCGGCAACGCGCCTGCTCAACTGGCGTTTGGTGGGCGATGTGGGGGCCGGCCGGCTCGCCCCCGGCGATGCGAGCGGCGTGAAGTTCATGGGAACCGAATCGGCCGTTGAGGTGTATCGAATGTGCCAGGAGATCACGGGGGACGCGGGGCTGGTGAGGGCCGGTTCGCCGGGCGGCTTCGGCAGCGGGGAGCTGGAGCGGATGAACAGGGCGGCGCAGATCAACACCTTCGGGGGCGGGGTGAGCGAGGTGCAGCGGGAGATCGTCGCGACGATGCGGCTCGGCATGAGGAGGGGGAAGCGGTGAGTGCGGGGGAAATGGGTGCGGACGAGCTGTACGGGCTGCTGAGGACCTACGAGGGGCGGCGGGTCGCAGTCCACGCGGGCACCGGCAAGGACCTTGTCAACGAGCCGATGATCAGGCACTGGTGCGAGGCGATGGGGGACACCAACCCGGCGTACCGAGGGCCGGACGCGATTGCTCCGCCGACGATGCTCCAGGCATGGACGATGGGCGGGCTGTCCGGGCACTCGGACCGCACGGGCGCGTACGACGAGCTGTCCGCGCTGCTCGACGGCGCCGGATTCACCTCGGTGGTGGCGACCGACTGCGAGCAGGAGTATCTGCGACCGCTGCGGCCGGGCGACCGGATCACCTACGACTCGTGGATCGAGTCGGTGTCGCCGCGCAAGACGACCAAGCTGGGGACGGGGCATTTCGTCACGACCAGGATGGACATCCGCGCGGACGGCGAGCTCGCGGGCACGCACCGCTTCCGCATCCTCAAGTACGCACCGCCACGGGCACAGGCACCGACACAGGCAGCGACGCAGGCACGGGGGCAGGCACCCGCGCAGACACAGGCAGCGACGCGGGCACAGGGGCAGGCACCCGCGCAGACACAGGCAGCCACGCAGGCAGAGGCACCGGCCACCGCAGGGAGGCGGCAGCGGGCCCGGAGGCCGCAGCCGGTGGTCAACAGGGACAACGCCGGATTCTGGGACGCGGTCGCCGAGCACAAGCTGCTCATCCAGCGGTGCGGGGGGTGCGGGACACTGCGCTTCCCCTGGCTGCCGGGGTGCGGGGCGTGCGGCTCGGCGCAGTGGGACACGGTCGAGGCGGGCGGCGAGGGGACCGTCTACTCGTACGTGGTGATGCACCACCCGCCGTTCCCGGCCTTCGACCCGCCGTATGCCGTGGGGCTGATCGAGCTGGCCGAGGGCGTGCGGATGGTGAGCAACGTGGTGGGAGTGCCGTACGACAAGGTGCGGATCGGGATGCCGGTGCGGCTGGAGTTCCTGCGGGTGGACGAGGAACTGGAGCTGCCCGTGTTCCGGCCGTCGGCGGCGCTGCACGGGCCGGAAGTGCCGAAAGCGCCGGCAGTGCTCGCCGTGCCGGCAGAGAGCGCGGGCTGACATGGACTTCACACCCACGGACGAGCAGGCCGCGGCCCGCGACCTGGCTGCGCGGATCTTCGGGGACCTGTCCACGCACGAGCGGCTGGCCGCCGCGGGGACCGGGACGGACGCCGAGCTGTGGAAGGCGCTGTGCGCGGCCGGGCTGCCCGCAGCCGTGGCGGACGTCGGGCTGCTCGGCCTTGTGCTGATGCTGGAGGAGCAGGGCCGCACGACCGCGCAGGTGCCGTTCGCCGCGAGCTGTGTGTACGGGCTGCTCGCGGTGGACCGGCACGGCACGGACGAGCAGCGGGAGCGACTGCTGCCCTCCCTGTCGGACGGGACCGCCGTCGCGACCGGGGCGTTCGCGGCCCGGGGCGCGATCCGGGCGGACGAGGACGGGCGGCTGACTGGGACCGTCACATACGTGCCGTGGCTGAGGGACGCCACCCATGTCCTGGTGCCGGACGCCGACCGGGGCCTGTGGCTGATACGGGCCGCGGACGCGGAGACGGCCCCGGTGGAGACCACCGCCCCCTGGGCGGCGGGCCGGCTGGTGCTGGACGGCACGCGGGGCGAGCGGCTCGGCGGCGACGGTGCGTACGAGGACGTGCTCGCCGCCGCACGGATCGCCTTCGCAGGGCTCCAGGCAGGTGTCTGCGCGGGCTCGCTCGCCCGGGCCGTCGCGTACACGTCGGTGCGGGAGCAGTTCGGCCGCCCCCTCTCCACCAGGCAAGCGGTCCAACTCCGCGCGGCCGATGCGTACATGGACACGGAGGCGATACGGGTCACGGCGTACGAGGCGGCGTGGCGTCTCGACGAGGGACTGCCGTACGCCACGCACGCGCTGACCGCCGCTTGGTGGGCGTCAGAGGCGGGCAAGCGGGTCGTCCACAGTGGCCAGCATCTGCACGGCGGCCTCGGCGCCGACCTCGACCATCCGGTCCACCGGCATTTCCTTTGGGGCCGCCAGCTCGACGCGTATCTGGGCTGCGGCAGTGAAGTCCTGGCAGAGCTGGGCGACGTGATCGCGTTCGGCGCGACGGAGGAGGGATCCGTGTCATGAAGGCCGGTGACGAACTGCCCCCGCTCACCATCCCCATCACCCGCACCCTGATCGTCGCGGGAGCCATCGCCTCCCGGGACTACCAGGACGTGCACCACGACGCGGAGCTTGCGAAGGAGAAGGGCTCCCCGGACATCTTCATGAACATCCTCACGACCAACGGCCTGGTGGGGCGGTTCATCACCGACCACTTCGGCCCGACGGCCGTCCTGCGCAGGGTCGCGATACGGCTCGGCGCGCCCAACCACCCGGGCGACACGATGACGTTGACCGGCACGGTCACCGACGTCGACGGGGACACGGCCCAGGTGCGGGTCCTCGGCGCGAACGGCATCGGACAGCACGTCACGGGCACGGTGACCGTGACGGTTCCCGGGCGGGCGGCCGGAGCCGGGGCGGGCCCGTATCCGGGACACCCGGGGCCGGAGACGGGTCGGGGTTCGCCACCGGCACCGGAGTCGGGTTCGCACCCAGCACCGGAGGCGGGATCATGAGCGTGCGCAGGGCCGACGCGCTCGGCGGGCGGGCGGCGGTCGTCGGCATCGGGGCGACCGAGTTCTCCAAGGACTCCGGCCGGAGCGAGCTCACGCTGGCCGTCGAGGCGGTCCGGGCGGCCCTCGACGACGCCGGGCTCTCCCCCGCCGACGTCGACGGCCTGGTCACCTTCACCATGGACACCAGCCCCGAGATCACCGTCGCCCAGGCGGCCGGCATGGGCGAGCTGTCGTTCTTCTCCCGGATCCACTACGGCGGCGGAGCGGCCTGCGCCACCGTTCAGCAGGCCGCGCTCGCCGTCGCCACGGGCGTCGCCGACGTCGTCGTCTGCTACCGGGCGTTCAACGAGCGCTCGGGCCGCCGGTTCGGCTCGGGGGTGCAGCAGCGCGAGCCGTCGGCCGAGGGCGCGGCGCTCGGGTGGAACATCCCGTTCGGGCTGCTCACCCCCGCCTCCTGGGTGGCCATGGCCGCCCAGCGCTATCTGCACACGTACGGACTGACCCCGGAGGCGTTCGGCCATGTCGCGGTGGTCGACCGCCGTCATGCCGCCCGCAACCCCGCGGCGTACTTCCACGGGAAGCCGATCACCCTCGCGGATCACGCCGCTTCCCGGTGGATCGTCGAACCGCTGCGGCTGCTGGACTGCTGCCAGGAGACGGACGGCGGCCAGGCGATCGTGGTGACGTCCGTCGAGCGGGCCAGGGATCTGGCGCATCCACCCGCGGTGATCGTCGCGGCTGCGCAGGGCGCGGGACGGGCGCAGGAGCAGATGACCAGCTACTACCGGGACGATCTCACCGGCCTGCCCGAGATGGGCGTCGTCGCCCGCCAGCTCTGGCGGACCTCCGGCCTCGGCCCGAGCGACATCGATGTGGGCATCCTCTACGACCACTTCACGCCGTTCGTGCTGATGCAGCTGGAGGAGTTCGGCTTCTGCGAGCCGGGTGAGGCGGCCGACTTCGTGGCCGCGGACGCCCTGCCCCTCAACACCCATGGAGGCCAGCTGGGAGAGGCGTATCTGCACGGGATGAACGGCATCGCGGAAGCGGTACGGCAGCTGCGCGGCACCTCGGTGAACCAGATACCCGGCGCGGCGACGACCCTCGTCACGGCCGGCACGGGAGTCCCGACCTCGGGGCTCGTCCTGGGGGCGGACGGCTGAGCCCGCCCTGGTCAGCGCGGCCACGGGTGGCCGGGCAGGCCGCTGCACCCCGATGAGGGGCGATTGCGACCCCTACTCACGGGTCCGACGCCCTCCACCTTCAGGAGGTGGGGAGTTCACCACCCCTACAACCTGAGGCGGATCCCCTTTCGGGACCTGGGGCCGATCCCGTGGGCCAGGGCCGCTCCTAGCGTGGAGCCATGACCACGCCAGTCTGCGCAACCGCCTCCAGGGCGGCATCGCCGAAGCCCTCCTACCCGTCGTACCCGTCGTTCTCGTCGTACGTACGGGCGCGGGGGCCCGTGCTGCTGCGTACCGCCCGGTCCCTCACGGCCAACCCGTGCGACGCGGAGGATCTGCTGCAGACCGCGCTCACCAAGACGTATGTCGCCTGGGAGCGCATCGAGGACCACCGGGCGCTCGACGGCTACGTCCGCCGCGCGCTCCTCAACACGCGGACGTCGCAGTGGCGGAAGCGGAAGGTGGACGAGTTCGCGTGCGACGAGCTGCCCGAGCCGTCCGGGGTGCCCTCACCGGACCCGGCCGAGCAGCAGGTGCTGCACGACGCGATGTGGCGTGCCGTCATGAAGCTCCCGGACCGGCAGCGGGCCATGGTCGTGCTGCGGTACTACGAGGACCTCAGCGAGGCCCAGACCGCCGAGGTGCTCGGGGTCTCCGTCGGCACGGTCAAGAGCGCGGTCTCCCGGGCGCTCGGCAAGCTCCGCGAGGACCCGGAACTCGCCCCGGTGCGCTGACCGGGCGCGGCGCACCCGCCGTCGCACGGCTCGCGCCGCTGGTGGGCCACTGTTCGGCCCGCCGGTCGGCCCGCGCCTCACCGGTCGGCAGGGTCACCGGCATTTCCGTTTTCGTCCTCGATTTCGTACCCGGGGGTAGTGACATACCGCGCGGTACGTGCGCAGAATCTCCACACCCTTACTGCCACGTAGGCCAGGGGACGCGGGGGTGGCCCCCGGGTCCGGAGATGTGCGCCCTCGGGAGGACGCCGTGCTGAGCACCATGCAGGACGTACCACTGACCGTCACCCGCATCCTGAAGCACGGGATGACCATCCACGGCACGTCACAGATCACGACGTGGACCGGAGACAGCGAGCCGCAGCGCCGCAGCTATCGCGAGATCGGTGAGCGCGCCGCCCAGCTGGCGCACGCCCTGCACGACGACCTCGGGGTCGAGGGCGACCAGCGCATCGCGACGCTGATGTGGAACAACGCCGAGCACGTCGAGGCGTACTACGCGATCCCCTGCATGGGCGCCGTCCTGCACACCCTCAATCTGCGACTCCCCGCCGAGCAGCTGGTCTTCATCGTCAACCATGCCTCCGACCGGGTCGTCATCGTCAACGGCTCCCTCCTGCCGCTGCTCGCCCCGCTGCTCCCGCAGCTGCCGACGATCGAGCACATCGTGGTCTCGGGCCCGGGCGACCGCTCGGTGCTGGCCGGGGCGCAGGCGCAGGTCCACGACTACGAGGAGCTGATCGCCGGGAAGCCGACCGGCTACGCCTGGCCGGAGCTGGACGAGCGTACGGCCGCGGCCATGTGCTACACCTCCGGCACCACCGGCGACCCCAAGGGCGTCGTCTACTCCCACCGCTCCATCTATCTGCACTCCATGCAGGTGAACATGGCCCAGTCGATGGGCCTCACGGACGGGGACACCAGCCTCGCCGTGGTCCCGCAGTTCCACGTCAACGCCTGGGGACTGCCCCACGCCGCGCTGATGACCGGCGTGAACATGCTCATGCCGGACCGCTTCCTCCAGCCCGCGCCGCTCGCCGAGATGATCGAGACCGAGCGCCCGACCCACGCGGCCGCCGTCCCCACCATCTGGCAGGGCCTGCTGGCCGAGCTGACGGCGAAGCCCCGCGACGTCAGCTCCCTCACCCAGGTCACCATCGGCGGCTCCGCCTGCCCGCCGTCGCTGATGGAGGCGTTCGACCGCCTGGGCATGCGCGTCTGTCACGCCTGGGGCATGACCGAGACCTCCCCGCTCGGCACGATCGCCCGGCCGCCGGCCCACGCGGTCGGCACGGACGAGGAGTTCGGCTACCGCCTCACGCAGGGCCGCTTCCCGGCCGGCGTCGAGGCCCGGCTGCGCGGGCCCGCCGGCGAGTTCCTGCCGTGGGACGGCGAGGCGGCCGGTGAGCTGGAGGTGCGCGGACCGTGGATCGCGGGGGCGTACTACGGCGGTGCGGCGGGCGAGGACCTCAAGCCGGAGGACAAGTTCAGCGACGACGGCTGGCTCAAGACGGGTGACGTCGGCGTCATCAGCCCCGACGGCTTCCTCACCCTCACCGACCGGGCCAAGGACGTCATCAAGTCCGGCGGCGAGTGGATCTCCTCCGTCGAGCTGGAGAACGCGCTGATGGCGCACCCCGACGTCGCGGAGGCGGCGGTCGTCGCCGTTCCGGACGCGAAGTGGGGAGAGCGCCCGCTGGCCACCGTCGTCCTCAGGGACGGCGCGACCGCGGACTACGCCTCGCTGAAGGACTTCCTCGCAGAGAGGATCGCGAAGTGGCAGCTGCCGGAGCGCTGGGCGTTCATCCCGGCGGTGCCGAAGACGAGCGTCGGGAAGTTCGACAAGAAGGTGATCCGCAGGCAGTACGCGGACGGCCAACTGGACGTCACGGAACTGCGGTAGGCAGGTAGGCGGGTAGGCATCAGCAGGCACGAACGGCCCGGGGCCCGGCGCGCATGACGCGCGCCGGGCCCCGGGTCCGTACCGGCATGTACCTGCTCCTGCCGGGCTCCTGCTGGTGCCGGGCTCCTGCTCGTGCCCGCGCCGGTTCGTCCTCGCGCTAGTTCGTGCCGATCTTCGCGAGCAGATCCACGATCCGGCCCTGCACCTCGGCGCTCGTGGAGCGCTCCGCCAGGAACAGGACCGTCTCGCCCGAGGAGAGCTTGGGCAGTTCGGCCTGGTCGAGGCCGGCCGAGGTGTAGACGACGAGCGGGGTGCGGTTCAACTGGCCGTTCGCACGCAGCCAGTCGATGATCCCCGCGCGGCGGCGACGTACCTGCATCAGGTCCATCACCACCAGGTTCGGCCGCATCTGCTGGGCGAGCGAGACCGCGTCCGCGTCGGCCCTGGCCCGGGCGACCTGCATACCGCGCCGCTCCAGCGTCGCCGTCAGCGCGGCAGCGATGTCGTCGTTCTCCTCGATCAGCAGCACGCGGGACGGGTGCTGCTCGCTGTCGCGCGGTGCCAGCGCCTTGAGCAGTACGGCGGGGTCGGCGCCGTACGCCGCCTCGCGCGTCGCCTGCCCCAGACCGGCCGCGAGCAGCACCGGCACCTCGGCCGCGACCGCCGCCTGGCGGAGCGACTGGAGCGCGGTACGCGTGATCGGCCCGGTCAGCGGGTCGACGAAGAGCGCCGCGGGGAACGCGGCGATCTGCGCGTCCACCTCCTCGCGCGAGTGCACGATCACCGGCCGGTAGCCGCGCTCGCTCAGCGCCTGCTGCGTGGCGACGTCCGGCGCGGGCCAGACGAGGAGACGGCGCGGATTGTCCAGCGGCTCCGGGGGCAGCTCGTCGTCCACGGGGAAGGGCGCGGGCTGGTTCGCCACCTCGACGGCGCCGCCGGGGCCGTCGAGGGGCTCGGGGCCTTCGGCGCCCTCGTCCGGTGCGCCTATCGCGTACGACCGGCCCTCGGCGGGAGCGGCGGCGAGCCGCCGCTGGGGCTGCGCGGGCTGCGGGTGCGGCCGGGCGGCCGTCTCCGGGAGCGCGCGCTCGCCGCCGCCGGCGTCCTCGGGCGGGGCGGCCAGCTTGCGCCGCCGTCCGGGGGCGAGCGTCTGGTTCTGGCCGAGCGACTGGTTCGGGGCCGGGGCGGGCGGCGTGGCCTGCGCGGGCTGCCGGACCGGCGTGGCCTGCTTGGCCTGCGCGCTCGCCAGGGGGTGCTGCGTCTGCCCGGCCTGCTGCGCGAACGGCACGCCCTGCCCGAGGGTGCGCACGCTGAACGACCGGCCCTGCGAAGCGTCCGCGGGCAGCGGCGCCTCCGCGGGCAGCGGCTGTGCGACGCGCGGCGGCGTGGTTGCGGGGGCCGCTGAGGCCGGAGCCACCGCGGGGGCCGCGGGCGGTGGCGGCACGGAGCCGGTGTTGCCGCCTTCGGCCTGCGCGGGCGCCGGTGCGGAGGAGGCCGCAGGCACGGGGGCGCCGGCGAGCGCCGCCGGGCCCTGCCCGGAGGTCCCGCTGTCGGCCCACTCCGGTCCCGTCGCCGCTTCCGGGCGCGCACGGCGACGCCCGGTCGACACCGGATGCGGCTGCGGCGGGGTGTGGTCGGTGCCCGGCTCGCTGCGTGCGGCGTCGTGGCGGCCCTCGCCGTCATGAGCGGCCGCCGCAGGTGCGGCGACGCGATCGGCGTCGGCGGGCGGCAGCGCGAACGCGACCCGCACCTCCTCCGCCTCATCGCTCGCGGCCCGCTCCTGCGGACCGGCCAGCGCACGCCGTGTGCGCCGCCCACCGCCGGGCTGCGTGCCGGCCCCGGCCCCGGCGGGCTGCAGCGCGGAGGCACCGGTGCCGTTCGGGTCCGCGTGCGCTGCCTGCGTCATGACGGCAGGAGCATTGCCCTGCCCGGGCACGGGCCAGCCGGGGGCCGAGCCGTTGGACTGTCCGGCAGCCGGCCATTCCGTGGGGGTCACGGGATGTGCGGGAGCCGCGGGATGCGCCGGGACCGCGGCGGCGTTGGGAGGTACCGGTGCTGCCGCGGGCGCCTGCGCCACGGGTGCGGACGGACTCGCGGGCCCCGGCACCCCCGGCGTCGCCGGCGGCAGGGCGGGCACGGCCGCCTCGGCACGGCGGGCACGACGGCCCGTGGGCTGCGGGGCTGCCGCCGCCTCCGGGCCCACACCCTGAGGCGGAACGGTGTCGCCCAGCGCCGGGCGCCCGGCACCGGCCGCGCCTTCCGCCGCGGTGACCACGCCGCCCTCGGCCGCGAGTGCCGGTGCCGCGGATGCGCCCACCTCGGCCGGGCTCGGCCGACCGCGGCGCCGGCCGGTGCCACCGCCCGTACCGGCCGGACCACCACCCGTACCGTTCTCGGGCACGGGGCTCTCCAGGAACGCGTCCGTGGACGCCCGCCGAGCGCGTCGCCGCCCGCCACCGCCGGACTGTGCCTGTGCGGGCAGCGCGGGCGTGGCCGCCGGCGTCGCGGCGGCCGGTGGCGTCACCATTCCGGCGCCCTCGCCCAGCGGCACCTCCAGCACGTACGCGCTGCCGCTCATGCCCGGCACCTCGTGCGTCTGCAGCACACCGCCGTGCGCGGCCACGATTCCGCGGACGATCGGCTCGTGCACCGGATCGCCCCCGGGGTACGGGCCGCGGACCTCGATGCGTACGACATCGCCGCGCTGCGCCGCCGCGACCACGATCGTCGAGTCGACGTACCCGCCGCCCGCGCCCGCCACGACCCGGGTCTTGCCCGTCGAGTCGACGCCGGCCACGTCCGCGACCAGGTGCGCCAGGGCGGTCGCCAGCCGGGCCGCGTCCACCTCGGCCTCGATGGGCGGCGCGTGCACGGCGAACTGCGCGCGCCCCGGGCCGATCAGTTCGACCGCGCCGTCGACGCCGGCCGCCACGACCCCGTCGAGCAGCACCTTCGCCCGCTGCAGCGGCTCCGCGCCCGCGTCGAGCCGCTGGAAGCCGAGCACGTTGTCGACGAGCGTGGTCATCCGGGCGTAGCCGGCGGCCAGGTGGTGCAGGATCTGGTTGGCCTCGGGCCACAGCTGCCCGGCCGGGTCGGCGGCCAGCTTGCCGAGCTCGCCGCGCAGCTCGTCCAGAGGGCCGCGCAGCGACTCGCCGAGTACCGCGGTCAGCTGGTTCAGCCGGGCGGTCAGCGAGGCCACCTGCTCGTCCCGCTCCTCGGCCTCCGCCGCGTACCGCTCCGTCCTGTCGGCGAGCTCCGCCGTGTGCTTCTCGGTCAGCTCCGTCAGCTCGGCCGCATGCCGTTCGTCGCGCTCCGCGATCTCGTTGGCGTGCCGTTCCTTCAGCTCCTCGTAGGGCCGCCGGTCGGTGAACGTCAGCACCGCGCCGACGAGCTGCTCCCCGTCGCGCACCGGCGCGGTCGTCAGATCGACCGGCACCTTCTTGCCGTTCTTCGCGTACAGCACCTGCCCGCGCACCCGGTGCTTGCGCCCGGACTTGAGGGTGTCGGCGAGCGGCGACTCGTCGTACGGGAACGGCTCGCCGTCCGGCCGTGAGTGCAGGACCAGCGGGTGCAGCTTTTTGCCGCCGAGGTCGCTGGCGCGGAAACCGAGTATCTGGGCGGCGGCCGGGTTCACGAGTACGACACGGCCCTCGGTGTCCGTGCCGACGACACCCTCGGCGGCCGCCCGCAGGATCATCTCGGTCTGCCGCTGGGAGCGGGCGAGTTCGGCCTCGGTGTCGACGGTGCCGGAGAGATCGCGTACGACGAGCATGAGGAGTTCGTCGCCGGTGTAGCCGCTGCCGCTGCCGTTGCCGTTGCCGTTGCCGCTGCCGTACGAGGCGTAGGCCTCGCGGCCGTCCTCCAGGTTCGCGCTCGTGACCTCGACGGGGAACTCCGAGCCGTCCGTGCGCCGCGCGACCATGCGGGTCGGCTTCGTCCGGCCGCGCTCGTCCGCGGCATCCGGCCGCCGCATCGATCCCGGGATCAGCTTCGAGTCGAAGGACGGGAGCAGATCGAGCAGTCCTCGCCCCACCAAGGCCGTACCCGGCGTCTCGAACAGTTCCAGCGCGATGGTGTTGGCGTTGACCACCGTGCCGTTGGCGTTGACGAGCACGAGCCCGTCCGGAAGGGCGTCGAGTATGGCTGCGAGGCGAGCAGCGCCCCGGGATGGCCTGCTGCTCACGACGACGCTTCCTCCCTGACATACAGCATTTTGCGGACGGCCGGCCCCATCTTGCCCCTCGGGCCGCAGCCTGTCACTGGAGGGAGTCTAAGGGCAGGGGGTGGGGGTGCGGCGGCGGATGAGGGGGAGCTCTCACCAAGGTTCTGTGTACACGCAGCGGTCCCGTGACCCTCGCTACGGCCCGTGACCTGTGCGCTGTCCGGAGCGACCGGCGCGCACGCCGCCGTACGCGGTGCTCGCCACGTGGTCCGCGCCGAGGACGGGCGCTAGTACCGGGCCGTCGGCAGGACCGGCTCCAGCGTCTGCCACCGCCCGATCTCGCAGCCGTTGCTGCGGTCGAAGGTGGCGTCGACGGACCGCCCGTGCCAGGTGCCGGTGACCCGGGCCGTCGCCGGGCCGCCGTACATCTGCGTGCACATCGCGTCCCCGGCGAGGGGCGCGAACGGGTCCGCCCCCTCCTGGCCGAGCTCCTCCAGCCGGTCGCAGGCGGCCTGCGCCTCGGGGTGCGTGCCGCCGACCGGGCCGCAGGTCAGCTCGTACGTGCCGTCGGCCATCGGGTTGCCGGTGTCGGCGGTGATCACCGTGAGCCGGTCCTGCGTCTCCTCCGGCTGCAGCAGCGGCAGCGGGAGCGGCCCGATCCCGGACGCGGCGGCGCCCGGGGCGGTGACGACGAGCGCGGCGACTGATGCCGTGGCGGTCGCGACGGCGGTGAAGGCGAGGCGGCGCAGCATGAGTACTCCTGGAGGGTGATCGGTCGGGAGCGGCAGCCGCCCCGGCATCTCTAACGCTCCGCACGCCCGCTCGTTGCGCAACCCGGACTGACCCGCCCGGGGGTCGCCCGCCCCGGCCACGCCCGAGCGGCTCTTTGCCCCGGGGCCCGCGCGCCTAGTACCGTGGGGAGCGATTGGTGACACCCCACCCGGCTGTGTCATCATCTGCACGCACCACTCGCGCCCGCGCGGGTGTGCTGGAGGCGTCGCCTAGTCCGGTCTATGGCGCCGCACTGCTAATGCGGTTTGGGTTTTAAAGCCCATCGAGGGTTCAAATCCCTCCGCCTCCGCCCCAACACCGAAGCCCCGGCCCGACGGCCGGGGCTTCGGTCGTTCCCGGCGCGGCGACTGCGCCCGCACGTACCGCTGTACGGGCGTTTGTGCAGGTCAGATGGGGTGCGGCTAATGGATTTCGCCTGACGGCGCAGGTCATGTAATGTTGTTCCCGCAACGCCGACCGGGCAGAAAAGCCCGGAACGCACAAGCACTCGTAGCTTAACGGATAGAGCATCTGACTACGGATCAGAAGGTTGCAGGTTCGAATCCTGCCGAGTGCACAGCAGACCAGAGACCCTGTGGAGTGATCCACAGGGTCTCTGGCTTTTGCCTTGACGGCAGTGTTTGACGGCAACCGCATTCGGGAGCGGATCAGACGGCTATCGGGACACCGTCGTCATCGTCCGGGTCGTTGCCGTCACCCCTCAGAGCATCCCCGACGCGATCGAACGCCGAGCGCTGCGAGTCGAGCCGTACGAACGTGTAGATATCCATGGTCACGCGGATCGAGCTGTGGCCGAGGACTTCCATGATCATGCGGGCATCGGCACCCTGTTCGTGGAGGAGCGACGCGCAGGTGTGGCGTAGGTCGTGGAAGCGGACCTTGCGGACGCCGGCCCGCATGCACAGCGCCTCGAAGGAGCGGTTCAGGTTGCGCGGCTCTATCGGGGTTCCGTTCCGCGTGGTGAAGACGAGCCCCTGGCCCGTTCCCTTCCAGTTGCTGCCCGCTCCCTTCCGGTCGGCGATCTGCTGGGCGCGCTGAGCCCGGAGCGCCGTTACGCACTCGGCAGGCAGGGCCACACGACGGGCCGAGCGCTGCGTCTTCGGCGCGACGATCAGTAGTTCACCGCCGACTCGCTGGAGGGCCTGCCGGACGGTGAGGACGCCTTCGTGAAGATCCACGTCCGACCAGCGCAGCCCCAGCAGCTCACCTCGCCGCAGGCCGATGCGGACCGCCAGTTCGTAAGTGGCCCATAGTCGGCTATCGCGGGCCGCCGCCAGGAGCTGACGCCCTTCCTTGGCCGTGAGCGGTTCGATCTCGCGCTTCGTTCCCATGCTCAGCTCCACGTTCCGGGCTACGTTGCGGGGCAGCTCGTCCTCACGTACGGCGTGCTGGAGAGCCGCACGCAGGATGACCAGCAGAAAGCGCACGGTCCGGTCAGACGGGAGCTTCTTGCAGCACTTGCCGAGGGCGCAGCAGCGCCGCTTGTGCTCCGGCCGCTTCTTGTCCTTGCCCTGCGCGCAGCACTGGCAGGTGGCGGCCGTCTTGGCGAGGAAGGCGCGGATGTCTCGGGCGGTGAGCCGGGTCAGCTTCTTCTTGCCGAACTCCGAGGTGACGTAGTTACGGACGAGGGACTCGTAGTTGACGTAGGTCGTCCGGCGGACCTTGCCCTTGGCGACGTTCGCCAGCCAGTACGCCAAGTACTCGCTCAGCATCATCTTGCTGGTGGCTACCGGGAGACCGCTCAGGGAGTCGGCCTTGAGCTTGGTCAGCTTCTCGTGTGCTTCATCCCAGGTCTTGCCGTAGACGCTGCGCCGCTTGTACGTGCCGTCGGTCGTGAGCACGTACGCGCTGCCCTCCCAACGCCCGTCCTTGCGCTGATAGATGGTGCCCTCGTTGTTGGCGTTCTTCTTCGGCTTGGCCATCAGGCAGCTTCCTGTTCGGTGCGGAGGGATATGTAGGCGACCACCGCGGCTTCGCTGATGCGGCGGCAGCGACCGATCTTGAAGGAGGCGAGTTCGCGTGAGCGGATCAGGTCGTGGACCTTCCAGCGGCTGATGCCGAGACGCTCGGCGACCTGGTCCACGGTGAGCACGGCCGTTGTCATGCAGGCACCAGCCCTTCTTGCTTGAGGCTTTGGGCGTGGGCCATGTCGTGGCGGACTTGGGCGGCGAGGAGTTCTTCGCCGGGACGGTAGCCACTGCTGAGGTAGGTCCACGAGGAGGCGGTGACGAGGGTGGTGTTCTCGTCGTCGGCGGGAAGGCCGGCGCGAATGCGGGCGGCTTCGGCTTGGGCGGTGCGCCAGGCACGGCGTACGTCGCGGAGCGCGCCGAGGGTGGTGGAGTAGGCGCGGGACTTGCTGGAGAAGTGGCCGCGGAAGCCGAGCATGTGAGCCCACTTCCAGAGCTTGAGGTGGGCGAACTCCGGCAGGTGGCCGAGTGCCCAGGCAGTGCGGATCATCTGCCGGGCGTGCTGCTGTACGCGGAGGTCGGTGAGGGGTTCGGCTTGGCCGGTGCCGTCGCAGTCGGCGCAGAGGTCGCGGAAGCCGTCGGGGCCGCGTACGTAGCCCCGTCCGGTGCAGGGGCGACACATGAGGGTGCGGTCAACGGTGCCCGCGCCTTCGGCATTCTTGGTGGCGTACTTGGCGACGTATCCGGCGACTTTGGCGTCGGTGAGTTCGCCGTCGCCCAGGGCGGAGATCTGGTCGACCTTGAAGCGGTCGCCCCACTTGATCACGCGCTCGCCGATGGCGTCGGACTCGATAGTGAGCCGGGCACGCTCGACGGCCAGGCCCGCGGCGACGTGGAGGGCGTCGAAGGTGGCCCATGGTGGGGGCGGGGTGGTGTGGCCGTCGGGTCCGTCGAAGCGGATCACCGCGTGGAAGTGGACCAGGCCGCGCTTCTGATACTCGGCGACCTTGGCGAAGGAGACGCGCAGGGCTGCGTTCAGCGCCTTCTGCGTCATGCCGAGGTGCTCGGCGAGGGCGCGGCGCAGGTAGGTGGTGAAGCGTGCCCACAGCTGCCCGGCGTGGGCGTTCCACAACACGGCGCCGGTGTAGTCGTAGGTGGCCGGGTCCAGCGGGGTGCCCAACACTGGGTCGTCCTCGGTGTGGTGGGTGCCGCAGGCGCAGGGGCGGGGTTTGCCCGCGCTGTCGGTCTTGCGGTTGTGGACGGGGCCGAAGGAGGGGGCCGTGAGGGTGACGAAGGCGCGGGGGTGGTCGCGGACGGTTTCGGCGACGCTCTTTCCGCCGGACAGTCCGGCCTTGATGAGGTGGTAGGTGTCGGCGGCGTACACCCGTGAGCAGGCGGGGCAGCGGGAGGAGCGGCGGTTGCCGCAGGTGGTCAGCAGCCGTCCGGAGGGTTCGTCTTCGGAGCGGTAGGAGCGGACCACTTGCTTGGTGGTCTGGTCGGTGGTGACCGTCCAGCCGTGCAGGTTGACGGGGCTGGTGCAGCCGCGCAGGTTGCGGACCTGTTCGGTCACGCGGTCGAAGTCGTCGGTGTTGGCCAGTTCGATCAGGTCCCGCAGGCCGGGGCTGATCACGTGGCGCAGGTCGAGGGGGCGGCGCATGAGTGGCGTGGTCTCCTTCCTGGCGCGAGGGTGGGGCCTGCGGGCAGCAGCGATTCAGTGCGCTCGGGCTGCTGTCCGCAGGCATGACAGGTCGAGCCCAGGGGGTGGGCGGGGCGGGATGTGCCGGGAGGCCGGCGGAGGAGTGCGGCCCTACAGGGCGGCGTGAAGGGCGGTAGCCATCGGCAGGCCGATACCGAGCCGCATCTTGAGCTGAGCCGCGGTGATGGGTTCGCCGTGTTCTGCATGGTGGGATGCGGCGATGGAGCGTGCTTCGGACAGCAGCGGCTCAGGCACCGCGACCGCAGGCGCCGCCGGGGCCTTAATCGGAGCGTCCGGGGCGGGGGTGGGTTCGGCAGACGCGGCCGGTTCCGGGTCGGGCTCGATGGCTTCCGTCGAGGCGGGAGCCGGGTTGGTGGTGCGGGTGACGGTGTGGAAGGCCCGCAGGAGCTGGGGGCCGACGGTGCCCCAGCCGAGTAGGAGCAGCGGGGCCACAGCGTCCACGGCGGCGCGGCCGTAGTGCCTGGCGGCGATCGGTTCGGCGACGTTGAGAGCCAGGGTGAGCAGGCCGGAGAAGTGCATGAGCCGGGTTGCCGCCTTCATGTCATCGGCGGGCAGGCCGCGCAGGGACAGGTAGCGCAGGGCGACCAGGAGGCCGACCACCGACAGGTCCACCATCGGTGCAATGAGCGGGGCGATCGGCCCCGGGACGCCCAGGCGCAGGGCGAGGGCCCACACATTGCCGAAGGAGAAGACGAACGCCAGCGCGGCGATGACGATCATCACGGCGGTGATGGTGCGCTGCGTGATCCGGTCCTCAGTCATGGGTGTTCACCTCCTTTCCGTTTGCGTCGTGACCGGCCGAGGTCGGACGATCAGGCGGCGTTGGGCTTGGTCAGGTCCACGTCCGTGTCCCCCATGCGGGGGCCGAGGAAGCGTTCCAGGAGCGTGTAGGGGTCGGCGGTCAGGTGGGCGGTGTGATCAGCGACGTGTGCCGCGTCCGCGTCTGGCACGTAGGGGGTGCGGATGCGGGTGAATCCGGGCTGGGACTGGTGGCTCATCGAGGCGACGCCGACATAGGCCGGGTCCTGGAGGTTGACCGGGTTGGCGTCGGGCCACTCGCGGATCTCTTCACCGAGAGCGGCAACGGCGGCTTCGGCGGTCTTCTGCGCGAAGGACAGGCCGACGGGGCACACGTCCCGGATGAACGTGGGGATGGCGTCACCGGTGGACTTCTGCGTGGCGAGGATGACGAGCATCCCCACGCTGCGGCCCTTCTTCACCAGGTCTTCCACCAGGCGCGCGTTCTCCGCCGCGAGCGCGGCGAGCTTTTTCGTCTTGGGGTCGGAGCCCTTGTGGTCGCGGAAGTAGGTGTGTGCCTCGTCGATGATCAGCACGACCAGCGGCCAGTCCTCGGACGGGCCGACGTCCCACATGCTCTTGACCCCGAGGATCTTGCGGACCCAGGCCGAGCGCACCCGCCGCAGCTCCACCAGCAGCATAAACAGCCTGTTGGCTTCCTCCAGGTCGTCACCGACGAAGGCGAACATCCGCTGCACCCAGTCGGCATAGTCCCCTTCGTGTGCGGCGGACACCTTGCCGTCCGCGCACGCGAACTGCACGGTGGGCGAGGGTGCCCAGTCGGACAGAAGCCGGTTGATCAGGCTGGTCTTGCCGTAGCCGGGCAGACCGGCGACGGTCACGCCGGGCACCTGCGTGAGATACACAGACACGGGACGGGCGTACTCATCCAGCCCGAGGTCCCACCGGGCCGTCTCCTCGGGCGCCATGATCGAAGGGCGGTGTTCCGTAGGGAACTTGAGCGGATCAAGCCGCACACCGCGGATCACGACCTGTCCGGGCTTTTCCTGCGTGACCGCGACCCGTGTGCAGCCCCAGGCGTCCGCCAGGTGAGGGGCCGCCTTCTGGTACTGCTCCAGGCCCACCCCGGGCAGGCAGTTCGCCCGCGCGATCACCCCGTACATGTCGTGGTCCACGTTGAGAGCCGGGACCAGGACGCGGGGCTTGATCGGCTTGCCGTCCGTGTTCGACAGCGACGCCATCACGGTCGGCGTCTTGTCCGTTGCCGACAGCTTCAGCATCGGCGCCAGCCGCTTCCATCCCCGCCTGATACGTACGGCCTGCCGGATCGACTGCCGCGTCATGGCATCGGCACGCAGGTAGCGCAGTATCCACAACACCGCCCACCCAGCGAGCACGGCGAGCATCACGACCGCCACCAGGGGCCCGTAGCGGAAGGCCCCTTCCACCGTGTCGTTCCATTCCCTCACGTGTCGTTCTCCTTGCTGTGGCCGTAGAGGAAGGCCGCTAGGGCCGTTTCGAGAGCCGCCCAGTCCTGGAGGGCGGCGAAGCGGGGGTAGCGGTGGCTGACGAGCACGGCCGCCACCGAGTTGACGAGCGATTCGGTGAACCGGGGGTCCGGCCCGGCGTGAGGCAGCGGGTAGCTGCGCTCAGCGCCGAACCGGAAGTCGGTGTCACTCACGCCGCCTTCTGGGGCGTCTCTGCCACAGCGGTCGGGATGACCAGCTCCAGAGCGGTGGCCCGGTAGGCGATGCCGTCGGAGAGCTGACCGTTGAAGATCCGCGCCCACGGGGTGGCGAACAGGTCCACCGGCATCACCGGCACGCCGGGCTTGAGGCCGTTCGGGAGGCCGGTTTCCGGCACGGTGATCTTCATCGCCTCAGCGCGGTCCTCCTCCATGAAGAACAGCGTGATCGTGTAGAGCTTCGCGTTCGTCTCACGGTCCAGCGCGAACTGCGTCTTCTCCTGGTCCGCGTACTTCGGCACCGGCAGGGTGCCGACCATGAACGACGCGGTCGGGAGCATGCCAACACGGATACGAGCCATGGGTGTTACGTCCCTTCGGTTGCGCTGCGCCGGTGTGGCGTAGCGAGATCCATTGAACATAGCTGACCTAGCACTGTCAAGTGACGGCAGTGAACTAGGCTACAGCAAAGATAGCGCTGCTATGTCAGCGGGGTGTGCTAGGGCTGCTAGGAATCGTTACTCTGGAGCGCATGAGCCCAGCGCCAGAGAGCAAGCAGGACCGCCGGCCGCCGTATCAGCACGCAGCCGACGAGCTTCGGCGCGACATCCTCAAGGGCCGGATCAAGCCCGGCGAACAAATGCCGTCGATCCGTGAACTACAGGAACGCTTCGGTGTCGCCAACATGACCGCGCGAAGCGCGCTCAATGTCCTGCGTGACGAGGGCTTGATCTACACGATCCACGGCCGGGGCAGTTTCGTCGCCGACCACGACGCGACCGGCGAATTCGGCGTCGACTACACCCCGCCAGCCTGGTACCTCGCCAACACGTCGGCCGAAGTGGACGAGGCGAGGGAGGGGGAGCCGGACAGCCCGAAGGCCGCCGGACCCTCCCTCGCCGAAATGCTGGCCGAACTACGCAACGCGATCCGGACCCTCAGCGCCGAGCATCAGGAGCTGCGCCGGGAAGTCGAGGCGCTGAAGACTCAACGGCCCGACCCTCATTCCTGAGTCTGGTGACTTCTTCACGCATCTGCCGTGTTTCACGGCTCAGCCTGGCAACCATGGTCACCATTTCCCGGACCAGTTCGGTCACCTCGACCGCCTCCCGGACGTGAATGCTGATCAGCTCGCTTTCCTCGTTGGTTATCTTTTCGGTCATGTCTCCCCGTTCACTGCTGCGCTGTTGCCGCGTAATGCACGAACCCAACCGGGCAGGGCTTGCCCGAAGGCTTGCCCAGCGGTTGCCCACCGACGGATCGAGGCTTGCCCGCGCCGACGGGTAAGCCCTTGCGGTCGCCCCGCATCCACATCTACCGGAGCGCCAGCCAGGCCAGCAGGTATCCCGGCCACCCCTCCCACCAGGCGGGCAGGATCCTCTGTTCACGTCCCGCAGCGCGGGCCTGGGTCTTTCCGTCACGCTCATGCCGCCTCTACTCCCTCGCCCGGCAAAGGCACTAGGGTCCGGAGAATCGCCGGTTTGGCTAACCGGCACTTCGCTGCTAAGTCGTGCATCCGTCCTCTTTGGGGGCGCGCCTATAGAGGTATGCAGAACGGCTCGCGTGTGACCCTCCTTTCCTGTGATCCACGCCACCTCCTGTCCTTTGGCCTGGAGGCGCAGCGGCCAAGAACAGTCGGTCACTTGCTGTAGGTGCGAGGAGTCGGAGCGGTGTGACAGTCGGCACCTAGAAATTCAGTCCAGCACTCACCACTCACCGAATCAGTCACCATGACCGGGCCCCCGAGGTCACGAAACGATCCCGGCAAGCTTGGTGAGTTCCACGTCCGCCGACCGACACGTCACCAGGGCAGCACCGACCCCCGACCACAACCCCGATCATCAACCCCCTCCAAAGATCACGGAACGATAACGGCGAGGCTGATGTGCTCCCCGTCAGGCCCGACCACGGCATCTTCAGGTCCCGAGCCTGTGGATAGTTTTCGCGGAACGTCGGAACGAACCCACGTATAGTGCCCAAAGAGCGGCATAGCGGCATAGCGGCACGTGAACCGTGGAACGAGTGAGGAGTCGAGGGGCAGCGCATGCCGCATGGCCGGCCAAGGCCCATGCGCGCCGGAGCTGTTCAGAGTTTCTTTACTGGATCAAGGCGGCCCGCCTACGGCGGGCCGCGCGCGCTGGCGGCCAAGGGCCGCCGCCGCTCCTTGTCTCCGCCACCGCTCCTGCGGCCCCGCCGCTCAGCGCGCAGCACCGCCAAGGCGGACAGCCAGACCAGGAAGCAACCCGACCACTCCGAGCAGTAGGACCAGGCCGACGTCCACCAAGCGCGACCGCGCCACCCAACCGCCCATCGGTCAATGCCGCATGGCCCGCAGAACCGCAGCCCGAGCCCAGTTGACATGCCACGTCGGCAACGTCCAGGCCGGATCGACGCGCGAGCCGTGACGCATAGAAGAAGCGTGGCTGAGGCCGGCGGGTGGTTGCTGGAAACACACGTGACGGGTGCTCGTTCGGCGCACCCGCCGTCGTGGCTGACTTTCGGTGGCTCAGGTCAGGACCCCCCTCTCAATTCGACAACGTGAAGCAGCAGTTGGAACAGCACCCGGTCCCGGGCACGCCAAGTGCCCCGGTACCATCGGCACCGGGGTCCTGATCAGGGCTACCGCGACCGGACCACCCGGAATGCTGTCCAGGCTGAGGGTGGTCCGGTCTTTGCGTTGTGGCCGTAGCCGTGCGAGCGGCGCCGATGAACCGGCGCTTCGGGATCAGCTCAGGGCCTTGCCCACCTCGTAGATGGTGGGCCGATCCTCGGGAGCGTGGCTGAGCATCGCGTCGATCAGTTCACCCAGCTCACCGGGCGCCTTCACGGGACGACGCTTCCCGTTCGCCACGGCCTCTCTCTGCACGGGGCGCGGGGAGTCGTCTGCATACTCGACCGCCCGCCAGCCCGTGGCGGAGATGAGCAGGGACGCACCGAGCGCGTAGATGTCGGCTTCCTGCGTCGGCTCGGCTTCTCCGGTGGCGAGCACGCTGCGGGCAATCTCCGGCGCCTCGTAGTGGACGAGGCAGCCGCGGAACGGGAAGTCGTACCCCTCGGGCACGTGTCCGCCCCGGGCAAGGGCGAGGTCGATGAGATGCGTCCGCTCCGGCCCGATGATGAAGTGGGCGGGCTGTACGTCACCATGCGTCCATCCCTTGGTGTGAAGTTCGGCCAGCGCCTCCACGCAACCCAGCGCCACGCTGGTGTGCGGCTCGACGGAAGACCCCTCGGTACGGCACGGCTCCCACAGCCGGTACAGGTCGGGCCCTTCACGCCACGGCTGGACGTTCCACGTCCCGCGTTCCCACTCCCCGTATGCGATGTCGTCAGCGCCGAGTCGGTGGAGAACGGCACCCTCACGCGCGGGTGCGAGCGCGGTCCAGGGCTGGGCCGGCCACTCGGGCGTGGCTTCGATCGGATACCCGAGCTTCACTGCGTACCGGCCGCGACCGCTTTCCACGTCCCAGACGGAAGAGCCCCGGCGGTTGAGCACGAGGCGCTGTGACGTGGGCATGAGCGCGTCGAGCACCACGATCGGAAGTTCGGGGTGTGAGCCGGACAAGGTGCTTCTCCTTCCTGGCGGTGCGGCCGACCTTCAGCAAAGGCCGGCCGCGACGCTCTTGCCTTGGGTTACGCCTGACCGTACGGGCGACCGCAGTCCGAGTCGCACTGCGCCAGGTTCTCGCCGTTCACGGTCCAGAGGTCGTCGAAGAGCATGAACCCGGCGGCCTTCATGGCGTGCGCCGAAGCGGCGACCATCTGTGGATCGCGGCGGCCCCCACCAGGCTTCGGGTTGTGGTGGAGGAAGCGGCCTGCGTACTTCTCGCAGAGCTCGGCGTACTCCTTCGTGTGCAGGATGAGCGCGTGGAGGCCGAGGTCCACGTCATCGGACGGGACCATCGGGACCGTGGCGGTGGCCGCGGTGACCAGGAAGGCAACGGCCTGGTCGGCGATCCGCTCGGCACGCTCGGGGGTCTGCGCGTTGTGGATGACCACGAAGTGGGCGAGGCTCTCGAACAGCTCCTCGCCTGCCACCGCGCGGCCGGTCCTCTGGTCGTTCGCCGTTGCAGTCATGCGTAGATCTCCTTTTCTGAGGCTGTGCTTGCCTCCCGCCCCGGCCGCCGAGCTCGCTCATAGACGACCAGGAAACGGGCGTGGATGGCCCGCCCTGAACGGGGACGGGGGAGCCATTGAGTCGGCACCCGTCCAGGGCGGACCGGTCTAGTTGCTGGTGCCGAGGGCCATTCCGATCACCAGGCCGCACGAGGCGCTGATGCAGATGATGAAGAGGACCCCGGCGTACCGGCCGATGACGCGCATCACAGCCCGACCCGGCTGTTGCCGTTCCTCACGGCGAGTCGGGCGCTCAGTTCCTCCCGCGGCCTGAGTGCCACGACCTTCTCCGGCATGACATCCCACTCGACGCCGCCATGGATGGGCCGCAACTGCACACGCCCACCGACCGTGCCCATGACGACGCCAATGCGTCCGGTGTCCGTGTCCTTGGCCAGTTCACCGATGCCTGGTCTGGTCTGCTGATTGCTCGCCATGCACAGGAGGATCCCGATCCATGGGCCGCCACCAGAAGGTCCGGCTGATTACCCAACTTGGGTAACATCACGAGAGGTAGAGAATTAGCGACGTTGCGTAGCCCTCACGTGGGAGCCCGCCGATGCCCCAGTCGTCCCGGCCACAGGAGTTACCTGCCGGTCTACTCACCAATCCCGAGATGATCAGCGCATGTCGGATTCGGGACTTCACGAGGGTCTTCCAGCTGGTGAAGGCCAAGGCGGGCATCTACCCGTCGATGATCGCGAGACGATGCGATCTGACGCCTAGCCGAGTCGGTGAAGTCATCGCTGGTCGCCGTCAGTTGCTGCACATGGACGTCATCGAGCGCATCGCGGACGGCTTGCGTATCCCAGGCCACATGCTCGGGCTTGCCCGGCGACCTTGGGAGACGCCACAGGCTCTCGTCGTCACCGAGCCGGAGGTCCCTCAAACGCCGAAGCCAGAGCGGCAGACACGCGCGTCTCTGCCGGGGCCAGGTGTGGATAGCATCCTGTCGTTGGCCGCCCGAACGAGCCTCAGCGCGGCCACGCTTGAGGCGTTCCGGTCCTCCATCGAGGACTACTGGCGACGGGACGACCAGCACGGCGGCGAGGCCCTGAGGCCGGCCATCGTCGGTCAGCTCCGCCACGTGGTTGGGTTACTGAAAGAGAGTCGACCGCCGACCATCCAGAACGGGCTGTACGGAATCGCGGCCGAGCTGGCACGCCTCACCGGCTGGACCTACTTCGACGCCCGCCAGTACAACCAGGCTCGCGCGTACTTCACCGAGGCGCTCCAACTGGCCAAGGAGATCGACGACCGGCAGTTCATGGCCAACGTGCTTGCCTGCATGAGCTTGCAGGCGACGTACCAGGACAAGCCCGCGGACTCTCTGGCACTCGTGACCGCCGCCCAGGACCAGGCCCGCTCAGCCCTGGGCGCCACCCCACGCGTCCTGTCGATGCTGTCCATGCGTGAAGCCTTCGCCCACGCCACCCACGGCAACCAAACCTCTACTCACCGGGCGCTCGGGGAAGCGCATCGCCATTTCGAGCAGATTCAGGCGACAGACCCGGACCCTTCATGGGTAGCCTACTTCGACGAACCGAAGCTCATCGTGGACACGGGCATTGCCCACGGCCGACTGGGCGAAGCGGCGACCGCAGAACCCTTGATCGCGGACGCTTTGCGGCGGGAAAACCAGACCAACCAGCGCGGCCGTGCCTTTCACGCGTTCTGGCTGGCTCGTACGCAGCTGGACCAGGGCAAGGTTGATCAGGCATGCCACACCGCCACGCAAGCTCTGAAGCCCGCGTCGGCAGTGGCCTCCGAGCGAGTGTCAGGCCACCTCAGGGAGTTCTACGACCAGTTGGCCCCACACAGGCAAGAGCCCGTTGCCCTGGGCTTCGAGGCGCGGCTACGGGAACTCCTCCCACCGGTCAACGGATCGCTTCATCCATGAGCAGGTACAGCAGACCGACCAGCGATCCACTGCTCACGATTTCCCGGCGGTCGATCATCCCCCGCACCTCGCTGAGGGGGATCCACTCGATGCGGTCGGACTCGTTCTTCTCCGTGGGAGGCCCGGCGTAGGTCGCGCCGTCCGCGCGGAAGACGTGGTGCTGCGAGTCGGTGATCCCGTTGGCCGGCTCGGCGTAGATCAAGGGCTTGATGGGGCCAGGGCGCCAACCTGTCTCTTCCAGCACCTCGCGGGCAGCTGCCCCCTCCGGAGACTCGCCCTCCTCCACAAGACCCATGGGCAACTCCCAGGCCCAGGAGTCTGTGATGAAGCGGTGTCGCCACATCATCAGGACCTCTTGACGCTCGTTGACCACGGCAGCCACGGCCAGATGACGAAGCTTGACGACGTGGTACTCCCACCGGCGACCGTCCGGCTGCTCCACATCGGTCAACCACAGGTTCACCCAAGGGTTCTCATAGATCGGACGTTCCCCGTGGATCTTCCACTGCATGGCTGCGGCCCCTCTCGATCGACTTCCAGCATCGCAGAAGTGAGCTGTGGTCTCATCAACTGCGGAGAAAATGCGTCAGAGTGACGAAATGGGGATGTGTGGAGTGTGGGGACCTCCCCGCCGAGTTCCTTGCGGGAGGCCATCGAACTTCTTGATTTGAGACGATCAAGGTGGTGGGGCTTGCACCGGATTACGGCGTCATGGGGCCCAGGCCGTCGTAGGCCACCCGCCACTGGCCAACGGCTTCATGTCTTCATTTCCGGGAGCCAGAGATCGGGCCCGAGCCGTCTTAGCCGGTCGCGACGGGCATGGCAGTCGGGCATGGCCCGCTGAACCGTTCGCCAGAATCGTTCGCTGTGATCGGGCGCGTGCACATGAGCGAGCTCGTGCACTAGTACATAGTCGATCAGATCGGATGGAAGCTGCATGGTCGCCCAATGGATGTTGAGATCGCCATGGAGCGAGCACGACCCCCAGCGGTAGCCCAGAGGCCGGACCCGGAGTTCACCGCAAGCCACGTCCATCCGCTGGGCCCACGGCCGGAGCCGACCGGGCAACCAGGTCAGCCCACGCCGGGTGTACCAGGCGATCAGGGCCGTGGACGCATCGTGGAGCACGTCCTGCCGGATCTCCAGTCGGCCTCGCAGCAACCGCACATCGGTCGGGCCAGTCTCGACGACCAGCAGCCGGTGGCTGCGCCCCAGGTAGGGAAAGCCCTCTCCGGAGACATACTCACGGGGGGGTCTGCCTTCGCTCAGCGACTCGCGTTCGGCGAGCTTGCCGTACAGCCATTGCCGCCGGCTTCTGATCAGCTTGACCAGCTCGGCTTGCCCGGTCCCCGGGGGGACGGTGACGCTGACGGTCGAGTCACGCTCGACGGTCAGCCTGACCTGTCGCCGTCGCTCGCTGACCCGCACCTGTACGTCGAGGTCGTCGACGCGCAGGACCTCGACGGCCGCTGGACCCTTCATGGTCACATCCTGGCACCCGTCACTGACATCCCCCGCCAGCCCTGGCGTCAAGGACGCGGAATCTCCGTACGCCGGTGTCCGATCACTTCCACAAGCTGGTCAGCCAGCGAGTCGACCTTGTCGATGGGTGCCGCATCCTTGGTGATCAGTAACTGGACGGTCTGGCGTCGGAAGTCCTCCTGGTCGACCGGGCTACGCCAGAAATCACGCCGATGGGTCACCTGCTGGGCGAGGGTGTAGACGCCGGTGCTGATGTCGCACAACCACTGGTCGGTCTCCGGGGCGACCACTCCGTCCTGCGCGGTTTCCTCCAACAGCACGCCATATAGGGCCCGTTCGACCGAGCTGAGCGGATCACCGGGCGCGGAACGGTCGGTTCGCAATTCGGCGACCAAGTCAGCCAGGAGCGCGGCTTGTTGTTCCCAGTTCTCGGCGTATTCGCGCAGAATCTCTTCGAGGCGCTGACTGAGCCGCTTATAGAAGCGCGGGTCCCTACCCCGGTTGATCTCGATGTGGTCCCGCACGGCGTGCTCCATCTCCGAGGCACGGGTTCGCGCGCCGGGCAGCGCCGCTACCTTCTCCTCGAAGTCGTCCGCTGTCAGCGACACCGGCGGCAGCTTCTGGTCGATACCCAGCGACAGCAGATGATCGTCGAGCAGTTGCCGGACCTTCGCGCCGTACGCGCCGGGGTCGAAGTCGCCACCGTCGACTCGGAACCTGCGCTTGGCCCGCATCGCGATCTCCGCGTAGAGGGTGGCATCTTTGAGGAAGGGGCGCACGGCCGGTTCGGGCAGGATGACGTCGATGGTGGTGAGTAACCGCTTGAGCTCGGCCTCGAACCTGTCGAACAGGGCGCCGTCGTTCAACAAAAGCACACAGTCCTCGAGGGTTGTCCCGGAAGGGGGCACACCGTGGTCGGTAAAGACCGCTTGGAGGCGGCGACGTATCGGATCCAGCTTCGCGACTTCCTCGCGGAGGTCGACGAAAACTCCATCGACATCGTCGGCGGAGTAGGCCTTGAGAGCTTCGGTCAGATGGTTGGCGACCCCGAAGTAGTCGACAACATAGCCGCACTTCTTGTCCTTGGCCGGCCGGTTGACGCGGGCCACCGCCTGCAGCAGCTCGGCCTGTTTGAGCGAGCGGTCGATGTAGAGCACCTGCTCGATAGGTGCGTCGAAGCCGGTCAGCAGCATTGACTTAACGATCAGGAATGCGACCGGGTGGTCGTCCGGGCCGAGTTCCGTCGGAAACGGCTTTGTGAAGTCGTCGACCCGGCGTTCCTGCGGCTTCTGCGCGGTCCACTCGGCGAAGCGCTCTTCGTCGTCGGTGCCCGGTGAGATGATGGGAGCGAAGTCCATGGCACGGAGCAGATCGAGATTCCGGTGTGCGTTGACCTGGGCGATCTGTCGGACGGTCAGCTGGTCCAGCGGAGCATCGAGCAACCGTGCCGGGACAGTCTCGGCCTGGTGGACCAGCTCATCCCTCGCGGCGAGCAGAGCCGTTCGGTAACGCAGTGTTGCCTCCCGGCTGTTCGCCACAAGCTGGGCCTTGAACTTGCCGGGCAACACGGTCGTGACGTAGTGCCGGAGCAGGTGCCTGGCCTTGGCCGTGATCAGCTCCTCGGATTCGAGCACGTCGCCCTTGGTGGCGTACCGGCGCTGGAGAGCCTCGCGGTCCTCGTCGCTCTGCTCGGCGAACAGGTCTTCGAAGACCTCGTCGAGGTCACGTCCGTCTTTAACCGCGCCCTTGACGGTGTTGCCCTCGTAGAAGATCCGCACGACCGCGCCGTCGGCCTCAGCGTCGGCCAGCCGGTAGGTGTCGATGACGTTGCCGAAGATCTGGGAGGTCTTCTTCTGCTTGCCCATGATGATCGGAGTCCCCGTGAAACCGATCCGGGCGCAGTTGGGCAGCGCCTCCAAAAGGTTCATGTGCAGAGTCGAGCCGTGCGACCGGTGCGCCTCGTCGATGAGGACCACGATCGCGCTGCCGTCGTTGAGCTCCCCAAGTGAGGGAACAGCCTCGACCAGCTCGCCGTTGGTGGACCGTGCCGCTACGTCCTGCTGCTTCTGGATCATCACGGCGACGATGCCCGGGCCGTCGGCCGCCAACAGCCGCTTGGCCTCCTTGACCCGCTTGGCCTCTTCGACTTCTTCACCGGTGAGCCGGAGCGTCTCGGACAACTGTTTCTGAAGCTGGGTCCGGTCCGTGACCAACACGACTTTGATCGCGGACAGTTCCGGTATCGACCGCATACGGCGGACGAGGAAAGTCATGGTGAGGCTCTTACCGGAGCCTTGGGTGTGCCAGATGATCCCGCCCCGCCGGTCCTGGGCACCGTCCTCTTCCCGCGTGTCACCCGTCAGCAGGCGCTCCAGGGTCTTCTCAACCGCGCGATACTGCTGGTAGCGCGGCGCGGCCTTGATCCGGATGCCGTTGTCCAGCGTCATGAAGGTCACGTAGTCGTGAAGGATCTGCAGCAGCCGCTCAGGGTGCAGCACCACTGCGGTGAGCCGACTTTGCTCGGTGACCGACCGCTCGTTGCACTCAAGCCCGGCCGCGATGACCGCGTCGGTCAGTGGGTAGGGGTCGCGCCACGGTGCGTAGTGCTCGGTTTCGGCCGTGAACGTGCCCAGGCGTGCCCGCTCCCCGCAGGTCGCCAGGGTCAGCTGGACGGTGTGGAAGAGCTTCGGATTTCCCGTGGGTATCTGACCGCGGCCCTGGCCGGCGTACCGCCTCAGCTGCGTCACGGCGGCGGCGATGGCGTCACCGCTACTGGGCTTCTTGCACTCCACGACGACCAAGGGGATGCCGTTGACCAGCAGCACCTCGTCGGGTGCGATGTGCTTGAGCCCGCTCGTGCCCGGCACGTCGACCCGGAACTGGGACACAACCACGAATTCGTTGCGCTGCCAGTGCTTCCAGTCGATGAAGTGGACGCGCTGGTCCCGGCCTCCGTCCCAGCCTGGCAGACCAGGCACGGTGACGCCCTTGATCAGCAGATCGGTCGTCAGCTCGTTGGCCTCCAGCAGACCCTTGGCCGTGATCCGAGTCAGCTCGCCCAGCGCCTGGCTGATCCGCGCGTCGTCCAGCCAGGGTTCACCATCCGGCCCCAGGTTGATGCCACGGAGCGCCTTACGTAGCCGCGATTCCATGAGCACATCGGCGAACGATTCTCGTCCGGACTTCGCCGGGTCCTCCGGCTTGAACGCGCCCTCCTCCTGGCCTGGCAGGTGTTCCCACCCCATCAGCGTCAACTGCCGGAGCAGTGGCGCCTCAACCTGTACGTATTCGGGCCCAGACACGAGCGTTCCTCGCTTCACGTCAGCATGCGATCGGCAGCAGGCCCAATCATTGCCTGCGGAGACCGCAACACGCCACGGATTCCCAACTAGCCGGGCAGCCCCAGAGCTAACGTCCGAGTTCGCCACGCTTCACCCGCTCCAGCAGCCCGACGAAACGCTCCCGCTCAAGCTCAAGCCGCCCACCCTCAGGATTCTTGGAGTCCCGGACCCCGACACGGCCACACAGCTTCGCAAGCCTCATACAGGCATCGTTGTTCATGCCGCCCAACGACGATCCGATGTCCCCTGCTGCGGTTCCCCGAGATCCGACTGGTCTTCCTGGAGAGCCATCGTCAGTGGTCTTCGCCCGCGACAAGGTGGGTCCGCCATGCCGTCACCATGTGGGGCTACCAGCGCTACCTCGGCCAGGTTCCATGGTCGTCATCAGCGATACCACCGCCGCAGCCTCCAGCCCAGGCCACAAAGCCCAACTCCGCACGTCATCGACCGCGACGCGTCACTCCTGGAATGCCGGGATACCTCCTCCCAACACTCCCTAGCGGGGGGGTGCCCCTATCCCTTTGGTCAAGGGAAACGGGGGTGCGGTGGGTCGGGGAGGCGCGACCGCTTGTTCCCTCTCCTGGATGGCTGTTCGCCGCGGATCGATGAGCCCGAGCTCCGGGTCGCCGGGGCGAGTCCGGCGTAGGCGGCGAGGTGGCCGGCGGTCGGGAAGGTGCTGCCGTCGCCGACCTCGATCAGGATCCTGGCTCCGGTCCTGACGCCGACTCCCGGCATCGACGTCAGGACTTTGGAAAGAGGGTGAGCCTCCAGCAGTTCCTCGATCCGCCCGGCCAAGAGTTTCCGCTGGTCAAGGACGGCCGTCAGCGAGCCGGCCAAGCTCGGGACGATCAACGCGGCCGCCTCGGTCCCCGGGACCGTCACGGTCTGCTCGTCCAACGCGGCGAATATCTCCTCGACCAGCCGCTCGGCCATCCTCGGCGCCTTCGGCCGCAGCAAGGTGATCAGCCGCCGACGGCCGGCCTTACGGATCTGAGCCGGTGACCCGAACCGTTCCAGCAGCGTCAGGACGGCCGGGTGCTGCAACCGCGGTCCCAGCACCCGTTCCAGCGACGGATGGATCTGCGTCAAAGGGCCGTGCAGCCGGTTCGCGACCCGGGTGGCCTCGCCGGCCAGGTCGTCGTCGAACCCGACGATCATCTCCAGCTCGGCGATCGTCTCGTCCTCGCCGTCGATCGCCCGCAGCGTGTGGGGCATCGCGCGGGCCGCGTCGGCGATGATGAACGCGTCCTTTGCGTCCGTCTTCGCCTCACCTGGGTAGAGGTCGGCGATCCGCCGCATCGTCAGCCCGGGTAGATAGGCGACCGGGCAGCCCATGTCCCGGGCCAACGCCAGCGGCAGGGCGCCGATCGAGGCCGGCTGGTCGACCACGACCAGCACCGTCCCGTGCTTGGCCTTCAGCTTGGCGAAGAGCTCGCGGAGCTTGGGCTCGGTGTTGGGCAGGCGCTTGTCGAACGCCTTCTTCCCTGCTGGGGTGACGGCGGTGGCGTGGTGTTCGCCCTTGCCGACGTCCAGGCCGAGGAAGACGTCGATGTCGCCAGTGTCGATCACGTGCAGGCCCCTCCATCACGCTTTCGTCCGGCCTTGCCTCGGCACCGAGCTGCCACATCCACGTTACGGAGAGCTCTTCCGGCTCGGGTGAAGCCGGTGCTCAAGCCCCTCATCAGCGGTCCGTCGATGCCTCCGGACCCGGTGACACCACCCCCCGGATCATCAACAACAAGGGGGGGAAGCCATGCCGGACCCGAAGGCCGGAGGCCCCATTGCGGAGCCACGAAGAAGGTAACGGGGGGCAACCTGGTAGCCGTTCCTCAGCCACGGATCACAGGGCAAGGCATCTGGGCCCACATGCCCACCCGACCGTTCAGACCCGAACCCGCCCAGTCAGCAGGCCTTCCATGATCCCCTGCTTGAGATCCCGAAGCTTGAGCAGCTCCGTCTGCTGCATGCTCAGTAGCTTGCGATGGGCTGCATTAAGGCGGCAGATCTGCTCCATCTCCGTCGCAGAAAATGGAACAACCAAAGCCTGGATAGATGACTGGCTAATGTTCTTCATGCTCGCACTGGTCCCGGTGGCCGCAATCTGGATCTGAGTTCGCAATTCATCCATCTCCAGCACCAAGTTGACGAATTCAGCCGACGCTTTCCTGTCATCGATGACCAGGCGGAGTGTTTTATCGCATAGCATCAGATTCGGTGGGGTCTCTTCGATAATGCAGCTGAGCCCAACAAGATCAGCGGTATTTGCCCGCGTCATGATCAAATCGCCTGCCCGGACACGCAAGCTCTCGTGATGGAATTGCGGGTGCGGAGCTACCTTATTCTCGGCTGGACGAAACCCATCTCGACCCACGGCGCTTACCTTAAGGACGCCCCACTCACCGTTAGTCGCCGGTCGATCTTCTAGATCCGGACTATTTCCTGCCTCGATCCGCGACAACAAGGAGCCAAGCCGAATGCAGGACCAACTATCGGCCGTGGATCCGTCAATCTCCCGAAGGCGAGACGCCTCGACCGAGCCAATAAGTCTAAGTCCGGAACCCATCGCCTGCCGCAACGCCCCTGAGCGTAGAAGTCGCAGCTTCGAAGCTTCAAGAGCCGTAAGCTTTATTTTATCGCCAACTGCATCGAGGATCTCCACGATCCGCCGTTGTTCAGCTGGATCGGCGGGCAGTATGAACTCCAACCGTTCCATCATGTCCGTGGGAAGCCGACCCGTCCCGTGACCCGCCTCATCAACCATCGCGAGGATGTCACGTTCACGAGCCTTGAGGGCGTAGGCGAGGAAAGTCCCGTCGATCCACGCATGAGGCAGCAGTGCCTTGCAGTCCTGCCCAAAGGCCACACGGCGCTGAGCGACACCTACACGGAACTCCTTCTTCAGGCTCATTCCTCGCACAATGAACAGTACAGTTCCAGGTTCAACCACCTTGGTGCCAGCCATACTGCCCACACGGGTCACTCGACGATCCGAATCATTGATCCGGAAGTCCTTGAGACTCGCGGCGCTGATCCACGGGATATCTCCGCCCCAGAAGCGGGGTTCTTCAGTCGCCGGGGTTCCGCCAGACCACCAAGTTCCGCAGTCCTTCAGCCTGACCCGCTTCCAACCCTCAGGGATGTCATGCATAGCCGAGCTCCCGCAGCATCTCGTCGACTCGGGTGGCTGCGGAGGCTCGCTGGGCTTCGAGTTCGGGGAGCGTCACCGCATACTTGGCAGCCCACCTGCTGTACCGGTCGATCAGGGCTTTGCGGCCGGTGGCGAGGCGGGCGTCGAGGCGCCGACCGAGGTCGGCTTTGAGGATGCGCATGACCAGGTCGGGTTCGGTCTCAGCATTGTGGATCTGGCGCACGCCCGAGCCGAGGTGGTCAATGAAGGCGGCTTCCAGTTTGCGGACCTTGGACTTGGTCGCGGTGAGCTGGGCGCGCAAGCGCTTCACCACGACGGGATCGACCTCCTCGACCTCGTCGGCGTCGTCCTCGGAGGTCGCAGTGGCGGCCTTGACCTTGGCGTCGAGCTCAGCCCGGAGATTCTCGGTCTCTTCCAGCTCGATGAGGTAGTCAGCGAGGACGTACGGGACCAACGGGTGCTCCCGGGCTTTCCGTTTGGCGGCTGCCTGGCGCTGGGCGTTCAGTACCGCCGAGCCGTCATCCGTGAAAGCGGTCTGGATCGTCGTCGTCCAGCCTTGAACGACCCCACTGAACTGGTGGTACGCCAGCGTGCGGATGTCGTATTGGACGCTGCCCCACCAGGAGGCGACCGCCCCAGAGAGCTGGAATCGGTCGAGCGTGCCGAGGGGTTCGAGTTCTGCGACAAAGGACTCCAGCAGCTCGGCGCGGGTGTCCATGATCTTGCGGGTGTCGGGCAGCTCGCTCAGCCGCTTACTGTGGCGACTCCACCACTGATCGAACGCGTCCCGCACAAGCGCTTCGGCTGGCGCGGCCAGCTCCCGGATACGGTCTGCGGCCCACTGCCAGCCGTCGGCCGGGAAGTCGTAGTAGTCGGCGTCTCGTTCGGCAAACAGCGAGTGCACGTCCACGCCGTATGCCTGGAAAGCGGGCTCGTGCTCACGGACCTCGGACTTCGGGACGCCGCCGTGCAGGTGGGCCCGGACGTCCTGGGGCTCCGGCGGCGGGGTGCTGTCGACGTAACGCCGGATGTTGAGGTTGAACTGGTTGTCTTCGAGCTCCTTGAGCGACACTACGCGGGCGAAGCCGGGGATGTCGTGTGTCGGGTCGGACAGATAGGCTCGGTAAGCGGCGACGATTTTCTCGGCGTGTTCGGGTTCGAGGTAGTTCTGGGCGCGGCCGGACAGGTACTCGCGGTCTGCGTTGATAAACAAGACCTTGCCCTGGTGCGAGGTCGGGCGGGAGCCGGGGCCGCGCAGGATCAGGATGCATGCCGGGATACCGGTGCCGTAGAACAGGTTTGAGGCGAGGCCGATGACGGCCTCTAGCCGGTCGGCCTCGATGACCCTTTGCCGGATGGCCTGTTCCTCGCCGCCGCGAAACAGCACGCCGTGCGGCATGACCGTGGCGCCGATGCCGTCGGGCCGGAGCACCGAGAGCACATGCTGGGCGAACATCCAGTCGGCCTTCTTCCCCGTCTCTGGAGTCCAGCCGTATTCGAAGCGGTCGGCATGCTTCATCCCGGCGCGCACGTAGTTCTGTGAGAACGGCGGATTCGTGAGAACCCGGTCGAAGAGCGTCAGTGTCGAACCATCCGGCTCGATGTGCAACGGATTGGCGAGGGTGTCGTCGTTCTCCAGGTCGGCGTTGACGATGCCGTGCAGGATCATGTTCATCTTCGAAATCGCCCAGGTGCCACCGTTGGCTTCCTGGCCGTACAAGCGCAGATCTTGGGCGTCCTCGCCGGCCTGCGCGACGTACTCCTTCGACATGATCAGCATGCCGCCGGAGCCGGCGCACGGGTCGTACACCCGCATTCCCGAGTGCGGATCGACCAAGCGCGTCATCATCCGGACGACGCCGCGCGGGGTGTAGAACTCCCCGCCCTTCTTGCCCGCCGAGTCGGCGAACTCGCCGATGAGGTACTCGTAGGCGGCGCCCAGCAGGTCGGGGAACTCGAAGTCCTCGTTGCGGAGCCGGTAGTGGTCGAAGTGCCTGATAAGGGCACGCAGTTTCTGGTCTGACAGCGACGTCTTGCCGACCTTGCGGTTGAAGTCGATGTGCCCGACCACGCCCTGCAGGGCTGTTGCGTTCCCGGTCTCCAGCGCGGCCAAGGCCTTGTTGAGCAGGTCCGCGACGCCGTTCTCGGCCGACTTGCCGACCAGGCGTCTCCATCGGGCCGCCGTCGGCACGAAGAAGTCGCCGCCCTGGTAGAACGCCCGGTTGTCGGCGATCTCTTCAGCCTGCGCCTGTGTCCGGCCCGCCGCGATCTGCTCGGCAATGACCCGGGCCCGGATCGTGTCGAACTGGTCGGAGCAGCGCTTGAGGAACAACATCCCGAAGATGTATTCCTTGAACTCCGAGGCATCCATTTTGCCACGCAAGATGTCGGCCGCGCCGAAGAGATGCGCTTCCAGCTGCGGCAACGTCAGCTTCGCCACAGGCGGAGCCCCCAGTCGTCAGTCAAGGCGGGTCACAGAACCCCTTACGATACTGCGCAGCACAGATCATCAACCACTTACCATGAGGGTTGCCCACCTCGTCGGAGGAGTGTCCGTGCCGCCGTTGGCGATCGCCAAGGAGTTCCTTTCCGAGTACGCCAAGCTGGAGAAGCCTGTCCAGAAGGCCGTGCAGGCCGCGCTCGGGAAGTTCGCCCAAGCCACCCATGCGGGACTGCATCTGGAGAAGCTCAACCGGGCCGAAGACCCTCGAATCAGGACAATTCGCATCAACCAGTTCTATCGCGGGGTTGTCCTGGCGCCGGCGACAGGAGACCTCTACTGCCTGCTGCGGGTCCTGCCACACGACGACGCGATCGCTTGGGCCACGACGAGGTTGTTCACCGTCAATCAGGTTCTCGGCGTCCTTGAGGTGCGCGACGAGACGCAGCTGCAGAACATGACCAGCACACTGCGTCTGGCCGCCGAAGCTACACCGGCCAGGCTCTTCGACCATGTCAAGGACTCGGACTTCCGCACACTCGGCATCGACGACCAAGTGCTGCCGATCGTCCGATTGCTGACCCGGGAGGCGCACCTGGACGCCCTCCAGCACATGCTGCCGTCACTCCAGTACGACGTCCTCGTCGCGCTGGCCTCGGGGATGACGGTCGAGGAGACCTGGGGGGAGGTCAGCAAGCATCTCGTCAACGCCGCCAAGCCCGACCGGGTAGAGCCGGACGATCTGTCCGCAGCGATCGGGCGGACCCCCGACCAAGTCGCGCTTGTCAGCGGCCCCGAAGACCTTGAGAAGCTGCTGCGCCCCCCATTTGCACTGTGGAGGATCTTTCTCCATCCGATGCAGCGCCGAATCGCTTACCACGATCCCTATCCCGGCTCGGTGATGATCACCGGCGGTGCGGGCACTGGCAAGACGGTGACTGCCCTGCACCGGGCTGCGCATCTCGCCGGACTCTACAACAGTGGCGCGCCGATCCTGCTGACCACCTACAGTCGCCCGCTCACCGCAGAGTTGGCTCGTCAGCTGGACCGGCTCGTCGAGGACCCCGAGGACCGTGACCGGATCGAGGTGATCACCACTGATCAGTTTGCTGCCCGGGTTGTTAGCGACCGGCTCGGAAGTCGCCCGGTGGTGCCCACGTCGCGTGAACTGGTCAGCCTGGCCGACACCGTGCACCCGGACTACGCCGGAGAATTCCTGGTCGACGAATGGGAGCAGGTGCTGCTCGCCCAGAACATCACCACGCTGGAGGCCTATCTGGCAGCAGCACGCACCGGCCGAGGTCAGGGTCTGCCTCGCTCGGAGCGGCCGTCCGTTTGGGCCGCCATCGAGACCCTGCGGACTCAGCTGAGCGACCTCGGGCGCTGGTCATTCCTGCAGATAGCCGATGAGGCGGCACGAATCCTGCGGCAGGAGGACGGGCCTGCCGTCTACCAGCACGTCATCGTCGACGAAGCACAGGACCTGCATCCGGCGCAGTGGCGGTTGCTCCGGGCGGCCGTCCGCCCGGCCGAGGACGACCTGTTCCTCGTTGCGGACCCGCATCAGCGGATCTGGCAGCATCGGGTACCGCTGAAGAGCACTGGGATCAACATCGTCGGCCGGACACAGCGACTGACCGTCAGCTACCGCACCACCCAGGAGATCCTCACCTGGGCCGTCCGGGTGCTGGGGCTCGTGTCCGAGGAGGACCTCGATGGCTGGCCCGACAGCCGGGAAGGCTACGAGTCGCCGATGCACGGCCGCCGGCCGATCGTCAGGCGGTTCACGGAGTGGTCCGAGGAGCGCGCTGCCGTGGTCTCCCAAGTCCGGGCCTGGCTAGCCGACGGTGTCGAACCGGGTGCGATCGCCATCGCGGCCCGGGTCAACGCCAAGTCCGACGAGGTTGCGGGCGCACTTCGCTCCGCGGGCATCGTGCCCGAGCCGCCGGGTCCGTCCGGCGGCCATGTCCAGGTCGGCACGATGCACAGCATGAAGGGCCTGGAGTTTCAGTGCGTCGCGGTCGTCGGCGTCCAGGACAAGGTGGTGCCGCACGACCGGGCGATCGTTCCGTTGGATGTCGACAGGGCCGCCCACCTGGAGAGTGTGCAGAGGGAGCGGTGCGTTCTCTATGTCGCGTGCACTCGTGCCCGTGACCGGCTGTATGTGTCGTATTCCGGGGCTCCCAGCCCCTTCCTCCCCCGCTGAGTTCGAGGAGCCTCCCATGCGCCCCCTACGCGTGGCCATCCGGAACGTTCGCGGCGCCCTCGACGTCGAACTGCACCTGCGTCCGTTCGGCGCGCTGATCGGCCCGAACAACGCGGGAAAGTCCACTCTCATAGATGCCGTCCTACTGTTCTACGGCGCACTGGACTGGGACGAAACCCGAGACCTTCCCTGGCATGCGGAGCCTGGTGCAGAATCCTGGGTGGAGATCGACTACAGCGTTGACGCCGCCGAGGCCAAGCAGATCGGCGTCGACCTCGTCGACAGCGATCTCCTCCGGATCCGGCGCTGGTTCACCAAGAGTACTGACCGTCTTGCCGGGGCTTACTACCTGATTCCCCAGGACGGCGGTGAACCACAGCCGACCGGTTGGACCAGTGCCGCCAAGCTCGGTCAGTGCGTCTATATCCCGGCGATCAGCAAGATGGCCGACCACATGTCGCTGACCGGTCCCTCGCCTTTGCGAGACGTACTGCTCCTCGCCTTCTCTGAGCGGCACATCGAAACCATGCTCATGACCGCTAGGGCTGCTCTCGGAACGCTGAGCAGTGCGTTGCAGGAAGGGCCCATCACTGACCTCGAGAGCGATCTCGACGAGGCGCTGATGCCCTGGGGCCTGTCCGCGAAGGTCGACGTCGGAGAGCTGTCCAACGAGCTGATCATGCGCCACCTCATCGAGCTGCGACTCCACCAGGAGGGCACTCACCGCCCACTGGAGACCCAGGGATCCGGCGTGCAGCGCACCATGATCGCCGCGCTGATCCAAGCGGCGGCACGGCTACGGGCTCGGGCCAAGGAGGGCGCGTTCCGGTGGGTCCTCTTCGAGGAGCCCGAGGCATTCCTCCACCCTTCCCAGGTGACACGGCTCGCCCACGACCTGCACCAGCTCGTTGCCGCGGGCAACACAGCAGTGACGATCACCACGCACAACGCATCCGTGATCGCGGCTGCCGAGACCTCCCCTGAAGCGATCACGCGGGTGCGTCGTTCACTGCACCGGATCGAAGTGGCATCGCCTGCTCCCGCTCTCGTGAGTAGGGTTCTCTCGGACATACACACCCGCTCGGCCTACGCCGTAGGCTCTCGCTCCTGTTTCAAAACTGCCCGTCTGACTCCGGCCGACGAGGAACGGGACCGGGTTCTCTACGACCTGGACGCGCACCGGGCAGCCGCATTCTTCGCTGACCGGGTGATCGTCGTCGAAGGTCCTAGCGACGTGCTGTTCTTCGAGTGGCTGGCCCGTCGGGGTCTTCTGGCCAAACTCGGGCCTAATGTCGGCCTCCTCAGCGCGTTCGGTAAATTTGAGCTGCATCGTGCGGCGAGCACTTTGTCCCTGTTCGGTATCCCGCACGTTGTTCTCTGGGACGAGGACGCGGTCATGGCCACAACTCAGAGCAACCTCAAGAAGCGGCTGTGCGAAGACGCATCGGCGCTCACCGCGTTGGCGGCGTCTGCCAACGATTCAGAATCATCCTTCGTTGGCGCGGTTCGTCTCACCGGCACAATTGAGCGCTGGCTCGGCATCACTGAGGAGAAGGACAATCCCTGGAAGGCAGCCAACATCGGCGCGTCCCTCAGCCAGGCCTACGCAGACCCATCTTCACCGCTGCCGGAGCGGGTTAACAGTCTGCTTGCTGTGCTCGAAGACCTGTTCGTGGGCCGGGACATCGCTTCCTACCGGCAGCTTCCAGAGTTTCAGGGCGCACTGATCTCACCAGCCCTGCCTCCACTGGCCGTCGATTTGCCACTTGAGGTCGCGGCCTTCCCGCGTCACACGTGTAGTTGCCCCGTACCCGCGTGGCCACGGGTCATCTGATGGTCCAGCCCTAAAGCCGTGGAGCCGGCGCCCCAGCCACGACGTACCCCTTACACGGCAAGCGGCTTCTGCGGTCCACACCTGATCCACTGGGCCAGGTGAGGTTGCTGCTACGCCACCGTTCGAAGTTGACGGCAGCCCTGACGGCAACGAGGGCACACAGACGCGCATGATCGCTGTCCTGAGCGATCGCGACAGGAGGGCACCGGGACTCCTCGTCACGTGCTGCCCGATCCTACGGATCAGAAGGTTGCAGGTTCGAATCCTGCCGAGTGCACACAGGACAGAGGCCCCGGACGACAAGTCCGGGGCCTCTCGCGTTGGGCCGTACAGCAGCGAAGTACAGCAACCGTGTCGGCCGATGTCAGCCGGTGCCGCCCATCGCGTCGGACGGCTTGCCGATCGCCTCGCGCACCTCTTCCTCGCTCGCTTCGGCGTAGACCTCCATCGTCATGGCGATCTGTGAGTGCCGTGGTGGGGAGTCGGGGCCGTTCGGTCCGCCGAGGCGGATCACGGCGGGGAAGTGGATGGCGCCCCGCTTTTGGAACTCGGCGACCTTGCCGTAGGACAGGCGCAGTTGGTCGGTCAGGGCGCGCTGTGACAGTCCGGTGCGGGCAGCGAGCTCGCGGCGCAGCCGGGTGGTGAAGCGCTGCCAGAGCTGCCCGGCGTGGTTGTTGAACAGGACCGTCCCGGCGTAGTCGTAGGTGCCCGGGTCGAGGGCGGTGCCGAGGGCGAGATCGTCCTCTGCGTGCTGGGTGTCGCAGCGGCACAGGCCACGGTCCGGGCGGTTGTGGACCGGGCCGAACGAGGGCGCGGTGAGGGTGGCGAACACGCGGGGGTGATCGCGCACGGTCGCGGGGATGTCTTTGGACTCATCTCCGGCGAGCCCGGCGCGGATCAGGTGGTCGGTGTCCCCGGCGTAGGTGCAGGCGCAGGCGGGGCAGCGGGAGGCGCGGCGGTTGCCGCAGGCGACGCGGAGCCGTCCGACCGGCTCGGTGTCGGTCGAGTAGCGGCGCAGCGTCTCGCCGGTCACGCGGTCTTTGGCGAGAGTCCAGCCGGTCAGGTGGATCGGGTCGGAGCATCCGCCGGTGCGGCGCACCTGGTCCTGCCAGCGGTCGAAGCCGGGGCCCCGGCCGCCCTGAGCATGTCGCCCAGGGTGACCGGGTCCAGGCCCGCGAACGTCGCGGAATTGGTCACGCCCTCACCGCCTGGGCGGCGAGGGCGAAGACCGAGTAGACCCGCAGGGAGGCCCTGCCGAGCGGCGCGGAGAACTCCAGATCTCTCGCCCCATGGCAGCTCCGTAAGTTGTTAGGCGGCCCGGGAGGGCCGGGTGTGGCTGATGGCAGCTTGTCTCGTGTGACTCGGCAGGAG